>NZ_CP045643.1:7624843-7938715 GCF_009498275.1 Streptomyces fagopyri
AGTTCGGCGTGCAGGGCCTGGGCCTCCTCGCCGGAGGCGACCTCGACGAGCAGGGCGTGTTCCCCGACCGGCAACGCCCTCATACGAAGGGCTCCACACGGATGCCCGAGGACTCCAGACGCGCGCGGACCCGGCGCGCCAGCTCCACCGCGCCCGGGGTGTCCCCGTGCAGGCACAGCGAGCGGGCGCGGACCGCGACCCGCTCCCCGGTGTCGGACGTCACCGTGCCGGAGCGGGCCAGGCCGAGCGAGCGTTCGACGACCTCCTCGGCGTCCGTGATCACCGCGCCGTCGCGGGTACGCGGTACGAGGGTTCCCTCGGCGGTGTAGGCGCGGTCCGCGAACGCCTCCGTGACCGTGGGCAGTCCGGCCCGCTCCGCCAGCTTCAGGAAGCGGGAGGACGGCAGACCGAGGACGGGCAGTGCGGCGCCCGTGAGCAGGACGCCGTCGACGACCGCGGCCGCCTGCTCCTCGTCGCGCACGATCCGGTTGTAGAGCGCCCCGTGCGGCTTCACGTAGGCCACGCGCGCGCCCGCCGCGCGCGCGAAGACCTCCAGGGCGCCGATCTGGTAGGCCACTTCGGCCGTCAGCTCGTCGGACGGCACGTCCATCGCGCGCCGCCCGAAACCCGCCAGGTCGCGATAGGAGACCTGGGCGCCGATCCGTACGCCGCGTTCGGCCGCCAGCTCGCACACCCGCCGCATGGTCACCGCGTCGCCGGCGTGGAATCCGCAGGCCACGTTGGCGCTGGTGACGACGGACAGCAACCGCTCGTCGTCGGTCAGCCGCCAGCGGCCGAAGCCCTCGCCGAGGTCGGCGTTGAGATCGATCGGGGTCATGGGACGCAGTCTCTCCTCTCCGGCCGCTTCAGGCCACGCGGTACTGGTCGTCACGGGCGTCGGTGAGGAACATCTGTCCGGGCGCGTGGGTGATCGCGAACGGCGGGCGGGACGCCATCACGGCCGCCTGAGGAGTCACCCCGCAGGCCCAGAACACCGGGATGTCGTCCGGTTCGGCGTCCACCGCGTCCCCGAAGTCGGGGTGCGCGAGACTGCGGATGCCCAGCCCGGAGGGTTCCCCGCAGTGCACGGGGCTGCCGTGCACCGCGGGCATGAGGCTGCTCTCCCGGATCGCCGCGGCCAGGTGTTCGGGCGGGACCGGGCGCATCGACACCACCATGGGGCCGTGCAGCCGCCCGGCCGGCCGGCACCGGCGCGCGGTCACGTACATGGAGACGTTGCGGCCCTGTTCGATGTGGCGCAGGGGCACGCCCGCCTCGGTGAGCGCCCACTCGAAGGTGAAACTGCATCCGATCAGGAACGAGACCAGGTCGTCACGCCAGCGGTCGACGACGTCCGTGGGCTCGTCCACCAACTCGCCGTGCTCCCACACCCGGTAGCGCGGCAGATCGGTGCGCAGGTCCGCGCCCTCGGCGAGCGGGGTGGTCCAGGAGCCCGCGTCGGTGACGTCGAGGACCGGGCAGGGTCCGGGGTTGCGCTGGCAGAACAGCAGCATGTCGTACGCCCAGTCGGCGGGAACCGAGATCAGGTTGGCCTGGGTGTGCCCTGCGGCGATCCCGGCCGTCGGGCCGGACACGCCCGAACGGAACCTGGCGCGCGCCGTTTTGGGGGTCCACGCGCGCGCGTGCTCGCCGAGCGGGTGCAACGGGCCCTCCTGGGAGGTGTGTTGTGCGGGGGCCGCGGAGGTGGCGGGGGCTGGAGGAGCCGCCGGGCACGCGGCGGCCGCTGAGTCGGCGGACGGGGCGGACGGGGCGGACGGGGTGGACGAGACGGACGGGGCGGACAAGGAGGACGGGGAAACCACGTACGTCACAGGAGTTCCTTTCCGCGGGTCTCGGGGAGACCGATCAGCGCCAGGGCGGCGAGCGCGTAGCCGATCGCGCCGAAGACGAGGGCGCCGCCCACGCCCCAGCTGTCGGCCAGGAAGCCCACCAGGGTGGGGAAGACGGCGCCCACGGCACGGCCGGTGTTGTACGTGAAGCCCTGTCCGGTGCCGCGCACCGCCGACGGGTACAGCTCGCTGAGGAACGAGCCGAAGCCGCTGAAGATCGCCGACATGCAGAAGCCGAGCGGGAAACCGAGCACGAGGAGAAGCGTGTCGGCGCCGCTCGGGAGGTTGGCGTAGGTGAGGACGCAGACCGCGGAGAGGATCGCGAAGAGCAGGATGTTCCGCTTGCGGCCCAGCCTGTCGGTGAGGTACCCGCCGGTGAGGTAGCCGGTGAAGGCCCCGGAGATCAGGAACGTGAGGTAGCCGCCGGTGCCGACGACGGACAGACCCCGCTCCGTCTTCAGGTACGTGGGCACCCAGGTGGCCAGCGTGTAGTAGCCGCCCTGGACTCCGGTGGAGAGGAGGACCGCGAAGAACGTGGTGCGCAGCAGGCCGGGGTCCTCGGCCGTGGCGGGCCTGAAGATCGCCGTGAACGAGCCCTTGTCCGCGCTCCTCTCGCGCTCGGCGGCGGCCCCGGGGGCGTCCTGCACCCGGCGGCGCACCCAGACGACCAGCAGCGCGGGCAGCGCGCCGGTCCAGAACATCACGCGCCACGCGAGGTCGTCGCCGAGGAACTGGAAGACGAGGGTGTAGACGAGCACCGCGAGGCCCCAGCCGACGGCCCAGGAGCTCTGGATCGCGCCGAGCGTGCGGCCCCGGTGCCTCGGGCTCGCGTACTCGGCGACCAGGATCGCGCCGACCGCCCACTCGCCGCCGAACCCGAGGCCCTGGAGGGCGCGGAAGACCAGCAGCGTCTCGTAGTCGGGCGCGAATCCGCAGGCCACGGTGAACACCGCGTACGTGATCACGGTGATCATGAGTGCCTTGACGCGTCCGATCCGGTCCGCGACCACCCCGGCGATCGCGCCGCCGACCGCCGAGACGACCAGGGTGACGGTGGTGAACAGACCGGTCTGGCCGCTGTCCAGCTCGAAGTACGCCGCCAGCGCGACCATGCTCAGCGGCAGGGTGAAGTAGTCGTAGGAGTCGAGGGCGTAGCCGCCGAACGCGCCGGCGAAAGCCCGGCGGCCCCGCGGGCCGAGGGCGCGCAACCAGCCGAACGCGCCGTCCTGTGAACCGGGCTGACCCGCGCCCGGGCCGGTGCCGGCGGTCAGGGCCTGGGAGGGAGGGGTCGTGCTCATGGGCACCTCGCAATGAGGGACGGAGGGTGCGTGAGGACTGAGCCGTGCCGTGCCGTGCCGTGCCGTGCGGAAGGGACGGGCGCCGGGTTCGAGCGGGAGGTGCGGGCGGTGTGGCGCCGTCTGACCGCCAAGGTAGAGGATCGTTGAACGATCCTTCAATACCCGTGTTGTTTCGTTCCTGTATCTACGATTGAATTCCGGGCATGGCAGAGCTGACCGGACTGGCCGACGACCGCGCCCTGCTGGGCCGCACCAGCACCGCCGAGAGGGTGGCCGACATCCTCAGGAGCCGGGTCGCCGAGGGGTACTTCCTGCCCGGGACGCGCCTGTCCGAGGACAGCATCGGCGGGGCGCTGGGTGTGTCGCGCAACACACTGCGCGAGGCGTTCCGGCTGCTCACGCACGAACGGCTGCTCGTCCACGAGCTCAACCGCGGGGTCTTCGTACGGGTGCTGACGGTCGAGGACGTCGAGGACATCTACCGCACCCGTGCCCTCGTCGAGTGCGCCGTGGTCCGAGGGCTCGGCGAGCCGCCGTACGCCCTCGACGACCTCGCCCTCGCCGTCGCGGAGGGGCGGCGGGCGGCGCGCGAAGGTGACTGGAAAGCCGTGGGTACGGCCAACATCCACTTCCACCGGGAGCTGGTCGCGCTCGCCGGGAGCTCCCGCACCGACGAGGTGATGCGCAGTGTCTTCGCCGAACTGCGGCTCGCCTTCCACGTGGTGGACGACCCGCGACGGCTGCACGAGCCGTACCTCGCCCGCAACCGTGAGATCCTGGGGACACTGCGGGCCGGCGACCGGGACGGGGCCGAGCACCTGCTCGCGGTCTATCTCGACGACTCGCTCGAAAGGGTCGTGGAGGTCTACGCGCGGCGGGTGGCGGACGGCGCGGAGGGCGTCGGCTGAGACGTGGCGCGCGGGGCGTCGACCGGGACGTGGTGCGCGGGGCCCCGGCCGAGGCGCGGGCGGAGCGTCGGGGCGCGATGGGCGGGGCGCGCCGAACCCGCGGTGACGGGCGGTCGCTTCTGCGCCGTTTCGACCGTTGTCAGACCGAGGACCTAGTCTGTGCACCGTGACTTCGCCTGCATCGACGGACCGTGTTCCGCCCCAGTTCAGCGCGGCGCCGCGTTCCGCTCCGGGGCCGGCCGCCGACGAGGGCCTGGCGCGGCGGCTGCGTGCGCTCGCCTGCACCGCGCCGCTGCACGACCTGGACGTGCGCAAGGCGAATCTCGCCGGCGAGTACACGGTCTACGGCATGGCCGAGGTGGCCCTCTCCGCCATCGACGTCGTCACCCTGAACATGGACTTCGACACCGGTGCCGACCACGACCAGATAGTGGCCAGGCTCATCCCGCGCATCGCCGCGCAGGCACCCCGGCGCCCGGTCGCCGAGCACGAGCGGGTGGCCCGCTGGGTCCTGGAGAACCTGATCAACGTCGGCAGCGTCGACCGCGGCTTCCGGGCCGTGTACGGCACGTTCGCGCCCGACGGCTCCTATGTCCGCCGCGACTACGACTTCAAGCTGATCGAGGAGGTCCCGGGGTACGGGGGGACCGTCTACCTCCGTACGACGGACGAGGCGGTCAACGTCCTCGTCGGCGCCCTCGACACCGACGTGACCAGCGCGCAGATCGCCGCCGAGGTCAAGCTGGAGGTGCTGATCAGCCGGGGCCGCCTCGCCGACGCGCAGCTCGCCGCCGAGCAGGCCCGCTACCGGACCGTGCAGTACTCGGAGACGCTCCGCAGGGCGCTCGACGCCACCCGGCGCAATGTGCGGGCCGTCGACTGGCTCCGGGCCGTGCCCGACATGATCGCCGAGGCCCTCGACCACGTGGCGGACCGCTACCGCCACGAGAACGCGATCCTCACCAACATCCGCAAGGCCCGCGACGAGTCCGAGGACCCCGAACAGAAGCGCCGTGCCGCCGAGCTCGTCGACATCGTCAAGGACTGCATCCGCCGGCACACACAGCTGCAGTCCCGGCTCCTGGAGGCCGGCCCGCTGTTCCGCGCCGAGCAGGACCGGCAGGCCTTCGCCACCCCCATGACGACCGCGGGCATCGACCTCTACGGCCACCTGGTCGCGCCCCTGCTCCCGTTGCCCGTCGAGCAGGCGCGGCGCGTGACCGACGCGTTCTTCGCGCGCGGGACCGGCCTGCGCACCCCCGTCTCCGTCCGCGTCGGTGATCTCGTCGACCTCCTGCTGACCCCGCCCGTGGAGCGGGAGCACCTCGGCGCCGAGATGCCCGAGCCGGACCTGATCGCGACCCCGGACGACAGCCGCTTCAGCGAGGAGCAGCTCGCGAGCGCCATGGAGTTGCTCGACCTGCCCGCCGACGCGCCCCGGCGGCTGTCCGGGCTGCTGGCGGACGCACGTCGCCGCGACCGTGAACTGCCCTACCTGGTAGCACTGTTGGCCATTCACGCGGCCAGTCCACCGGTCGGTACCGCCTACCGGCAGGGTGAGGAGAAACTGCTCTTCGCCGTCGACGACGGGACCGAGCTGGACGATCCGGAGTTCGGCGGTGCCGATCTCATCGTGGGAATGGCCCTGCTGGACGCGGCGGGGATGGCGGCGGACCGGAAGTGAACGCCTCGTCGCAAGCGCCGGGGAGCCGCGGGTCGTCCATGGCCCGCCGGCCGGTCGGGGCCGGTCGCGCGGCCCGCCGCACCCCGCACCGGGGCGCCCCCGCCCCCGTACCTGTGAACCTTCTGGACAAGGAGCCCCTTCCGTGACCGAGCAGCACGTCGAGTGGAGCGAGCCGGACGTCGTCGCCGCGCCGGCGAACGCCCCCGTCACGCCCGCCGACGCCGCCGACGCGGCGCGGCTCGTGGCCTTCGGACTGCAGCCCAAACTGCAGCCCGCCCGCGACCAGGAGTACGCGGAGCTGCTGCGGCGCTACCGCGAGGACCCGCCCTTCGCCCGCCTCGCCGACGCCGTGGCCGCCGGGCTCGGCCTGATCGTCCTGGAGGTGTCCGCTCGCGCGGGCATGGCGGTCACGGCCGCCGAGGACTCCGTCTTCGCCGTCCGCATGGGCGACTACGCGCGCCGTACCTCCGCCGACTCCGTGGACCGCTTCCTGCACGGCCTCGCCCACCTCGCCGTGGCCGCCCTGGCCTTCCCGCGGCCGGAGGACCTGGCCGACGACGGGTACATCGGACGCGTCTCGGTCAACGGCGTCGACGCGTTCGTACGACAGGCCTGCCGCCGCCTGGAGGAGCGCGCCGAGGAGCTGGGCGAGAACACCGATCCGGCGACCGAGGCACCGGGCCTGGAGGCGGCCTGGCGGATCTGGGCGCGGCGCAGTTCCACCGGGGCCACCAAGGACGCGCGAAGACTCGCCGGCTCGACCACCGGCATCGTCGGCAAGGCCGTCGCGTTCCTCACCGACTCCGGCTTCCTGCAGCGCACCGGCGACGACGCGGGCGGCACGTACCGGACGACGGCCCGCTACCAGCTCCAGGTCCGGGACATGGCGGGCAGCGCCGCGATGGCCGAACTGCTCGAGCTGGGCGTCGTCCCGGTGACCGACGGCACCGCGAGTCTGCTGCCCGCCGAGGACGGCGACGACCTGGAGCCGGTGGCCGGCGCCGGACTGCCGTTCCACTCCTGAACCGCCCCCGCATCCCCAGCACCTCCGCACGTATCCGAAGACTGACGACGAGAGTCCGCCGCCATGTACGAGCTGTCCCGGGTCCGCCTCTACTCCATCGGGCCGGCCGGTGCGCGCTACGCCGACACCGTGCTGGACCTGCGGGGTGTCGGTGAGCCCGTGCCCGACCCCGCACCCATCCAGGCGGAGTTCTTCGCGGACGAGCCGGTCGGGCCGCCGCGCCGGCCCGCGCCCGCGGGCGTCCTCTTCCTGGAGAACGGCGGCGGCAAGTCCGTACTGCTCAAGCTGATCTTCTCGGTGATGCTGCCGGGGCACCGCAACACCCTGGGCGGCGCCAGCTCCGGTGTGCTGCGCAAGTTCCTGCTCGCCGACGACTGCGGCCACGTCGCGCTGGAGTGGCAGCACACCCTGACCGGCGAGTGCGTCGTGGTCGGCAAGGCCAGCGAATGGCGCGGACGACAGGTCTCCAACGACCCGCGGAAGTTCGCCGAGGCCTGGTACTCCTTCCGGCCCGGCCCCGGCCTGAGCCTGGACAGTCTGCCCGTCGCCGAGGCGACCACCGTCCGTCCGACCGCCGAGGGAGCGTCCGGCGCGCAGGGACGGCGCCGCACCATGAAGGGCTTCCGGGACGCCATCACCGAGGCGGGCAAGGCCTACCCGCACCTGGAGGTGCACTGGGAGGAGATCCACGACCGCTGGAACGAACACCTCGGTGACCTCGGCCTCGACCCCGAACTCTTCCGCTACCAGCGGGAGATGAACGCCGACGAGGGCGAGGCCGCCGGCCTCTTCGCCGTCAAGAAGGACTCCGACTTCACCGACCTGCTGCTGCGCGCGGTCACCGACACCCGCGACACGGACGGCCTCGCGGACCTGGTCGGCGGCTTCGGCAACAAGCTGGGGCGGCGCTCCGAGCTGATCGCCGAGCGGGACTTCACGGCCGGCTCCGCGGACCTGCTCGGACGCATCGTCGAGTCCGCCGACGCCCGTTCCCGCGCACGTGACATCCACGCGGCCGCCGAGCGGCGCACCCGGACGCTCGCCCGGCGCCTGTCCGCACGGGCCGTGCGGGAGCGGGTGCGCGCCGGAGAGCTCGCGCAGCGCGTCACCGCCGCCGCCTACGCCGTCACCCATGCCGAGGGGGCCCGCGAGCGCAGCGCGCTGATCGCCGCGGAACTCGCCTACCGGCACGCCTCGTTGGCGCTCGCCGGGGCCGAGAAGTCGGCGGCCGCGCAGAAACGTGAGCTCGCCGACGCGCGCACGCTGCACACCTCATGGCAGGCCGCCGAACTCGTCCTGCGCCACCGGGCCGCGGCCGACCGCTCCGCGCGCGTGGCCGCCGCGATCCTGGAGGCCGAGCGGGACGCCGCGCCCGCGCTCGCCGCCCGCGCCCTGGCCGCCGTCGACCTCGTCCGCGCCCTGCACCGCGCAGCCGAGGGCGCCGAAGCGCTCGCGAACGAGGAGGAGGAGCGCTCCGCCGGACTGCAGGACGTCGGCGAGACCGCGTACGCCGACTCCACCGCTGCGGCCACCGCCGCCCAGCGCGCCCGCAGCGAGATCGGACACCTGCGCCAACGGCTCAGCGAGGTCGAACAGGAGACCGCCGAGGCGGTCCGCGCCGGCTGGCTCGACGACACCGCTCCCGACGCCGACCCGGCCCGCGCCGCGCTCGCCGCCAGCGACGCCGAGAAGACCGCCGTCGCGGCCTGGGACACCACCCGCGAGGCCTCGCGACGCGCCACCGAACACGCCCGGGAGGCCGCGTCCGCCGAGTCCCGCGCGGAGCTGACGGCCGCCCGCGCGGCCGACGCGGCGACGGCGGCCGAGCGGGCGTACGACGGGGAGCGCCGTACCGCGGAGGCGCTGGCGGCCGAGGAGCGGCTCGCCGAACTGCTCAGCCTGCCCAGCTCCGGAGCCAGGGCCCGTGGCGGGGTGCCGCTGCCCCGGGCGGGCGCGGACACGGCCGACGCGCTCACCGGCCGTCCGGTCCGGCAGGCGGGCACGGGCGACGACCCGGCCGGGCGCACCGGGCACTTCGGCGGCCACGCCGGAGCCGGCGGCGGGGGCGACTCCTCCACCGACCCCTGGGCCGCGGCCGAAGGCGCCCTCACCCCCGAGGAGCTGGACCAGTACGCCGACGAGCTGCGCGCGCTCCTCGACGACGGAGTGTCCGCCGCCGAACGCCAGCTCTTCGAACTGCGCACCGCCGCGGCCGACGACGCGCGCATCCTCGGTGCCCTCGGCGACGGCGGGCTGCTGCCGCCCGGCCCGGACGTCCTGGCCACGGTCGAGTACCTCGGTGAGCACGGCATCCCGGCGCTGCCCGGCTGGCGCTATCTCGCCCAGGCCGTCGACCCGGTCGACCACGCGCGGGTGCTGGCCGCCCGGCCGGAACTCGTCGACGGTGTGATCATCACCGACCCCGCCACCCACGCACGGGCCCGTGAGGCACTCGCGGAGGCCGCGCTGCTGCCGCGCTCAGCCGTCGCCGTGGGCACCGCCGCCGCGCTGCTCGCCCCGACCCCGGCCGCCGACGCGGGAGACAGCGGGGTGTTCCTCGTCCCTCCGAACCCGGCCATGCACGACGAGCACGCGGCCGACGAGGAACGGCAGGCACTGCGTGCCCGCGCCACCGTCCGGGACGAGGAGATCCGCGCCCTGGCCGGCCGGCTCGCCAAGGACCGGGAGCTGGCGGCGCGGCTCGCGTCCTGGCGCACGGGATGCCCGTCCGGCCGGCTCGTCGAACTCGCCGCGGCCGCCCAGGAAGCCCGCGCCTTCGCCCAGGAGTCCGAGGCCGAACTCGCCGAAGCGCGCACGGCGCGGGCCGAGGCCGACGAGACCGCCGCCGAGGCCGCGCTCCTGCGCGACGAACGCCAGGACACCGCCCAGCGCGCCCGGCGCGCCGCGGACGCGCTCGCGGGTCTCGCCTTCCGGCTCCGCGAGCGCGCCGGCTGGCAGGTGAGACTGCGCGAACTCGCCGACGAGGCAACGGAGTCGGAGGCCCGCGCCCAGACCTGCCTGGAGCGCGCCCGCGCCGCCGACGAGGACCGCCGCGCCACCCAGCGTGCCGCCGACGACGCCCGCCGCACGGCCCGCGCGCTGCGCGCCGAGCGCGCGGAGATCGCCGGCGCCCCCGACGACGTACCGCAGGACGCGCCGGCCGCCGCGAAGTCGTCGCTGCCCGCCCTGCGCGAGGCCTACCGCGCCGCGTCGCAGCTGTACGAGCAGGTCGGCGTCGGCGCCGACCTGCGGGCCGAGCAGGCGCGGGCGGAGAGCGACGAGAGCGCGGCGCTGGCCGAGCTGGAGCGGCTCAGCAACAAGGTGCGCACCCGTGCGGCACAGCTGCTGGAGGCTCCGGACGGCTCGGACGGGCCGTCCCGGCAGGCCGCCGCCGCCCGTGCCGAGGAACTCGTACAGCTCCTGGAGACCCGGATGTCGACCGCGAGCGAGCAGCTCGGGCGGCTGCGCGGCGAGGCCGAGCGGCACGCGCCGCAGGACGGCGAGGCCCACACCGAACTCTCCGCGGAACTGGTCCCGCGCGACGCCGAGCACGCCCAGACCCTGCTGCGCACGGCCACCGGTGAACTCGCCTCCCGAGCCGAGGCGTTGAACCAGGCTCGGGCCGCGCACGCCGAACTGCTCGACGCCCACCGCACCGCCGAGGACGCGGCCGGCGGCTTCGACGAGACGGCGGCCCTCCTGCGGGACCTGCTGCGCGAGCACTCGGACGAGGAGCACGAGGAGCAGGAGCCCTACCCCGGTGGCCTCGAAGAGGCACGGCACGCGGCCACCGAGACCCGCCGCTCCCTGCGCGGCTGCGCCGCCGACCTCTCCGCCGCCGAGGGCGCCGTCCGCGAGGCCGGTGACATCCTCGTACGGCACGCCAACTCCACCCGCTACGAGCAGGTGCGCACCCCGGCCCGGCAGCAGATCCGTGAGCTGCCCGTCTCCGCGCTGCCCGAGCACGCCCAGAAGTGGGCGGACGCCTTCGCGCCCCGACTGCGGGTCCTCACGGACGAGTTGGAGCAGCTGGAGCGCAACCGGGACTCGATCGTCGACCGGCTGCGCGGGCTCGTGGAGTCCTCCCTCGCCACCCTGCGCTCCGCCCAGCGGCTGTCGCGGCTGCCCGAGGGGCTCGGTGAATGGTCAGGACAGGAGTTCCTGCGGATCCGCTTCGAGGAGCCCGACCAGGCCACGCTGACCGAACGGCTCGGCGAGGTCGTCGACGAGGCCACCCGCGCGGCGGTCAAGAAGAACTCCGACATGCGCCGCGACGGCATGTCGCTGCTGCTGAGGGGCGTCGGCGCCGCGCTCCGGCCCAAGGGTGTCGCGGTCGAGATCCTCAAGCCGGACGCCGTGCTGCGGGCCGAGCGTGTTCCCGTCGGACAGATGGGCGACGTGTTCTCCGGCGGGCAGCTGCTGACCGCGGCCATCGCGCTCTACTGCACGATGGCCGCGCTGCGCAGCAACGACCGGGGCCGCGACAAGCACCGGCACGCCGGCACGCTCTTCCTCGACAACCCCATCGGGCGCGCCAACGCGACGTACCTGCTGGAGCTGCAGAGGGCCGTCTCGGACGCGCTCGGTGTCCAACTCCTTTACACCACGGGACTGTTCGACACGACAGCGCTCGCCGAGTTCCCTCTCGTGATCCGGTTGCGCAACGACGCGGACCTGCGCGCCGGGCTGAAGTACATCAGTGTCGAGGAGCATCTCCGGCCGGGACTGCCGCGTGAGGCTCCCGCCGGGGAAGCGGTGCACACGGAGATCACGGCGACGCGGATGTTCAAGCGGCCGGCGCCGGCCGCCTCGTAGCGCGCGGGGACGTGGGGACGGAGGGCCGGGGGAGCCGCGGACCGGCCGTGGCCGGCCGCGCGGTTCCCCGCGTCCCCCGGCGCGCCTCATGGAGCGCCTCTACACGTCCTCCTTCAACAGGTCCGCGCACTTCTCGCCGATCATCATCGTCGTGATGCAGGGATTGACGGAGATGAGATCCGGCATGACCGAGCCGTCCGCGACCCGCAGACCCCCGACCCCCTTGACCCGCAGCCGCGCGTCGAGCGGGGCCGAGGTGTCGTCGTCCGCGCCCATCTTCACGGTGCAGGACGGGTGGTAGACGGTGTTGTGGGTCTTGTGGATGTAGTCGAGCAGTTCGTCGTCCGTCCGGATGTCCGGGCCGGGAGCGAGTTCCGCGCCCGCCCAGCCGCTCAGCGCGGGCTGCGCCGCGATCTCCCGGGCCAGCCTCAGCCCGTACGTCATCACGCGCACGTCGTGCTCGTGGGTGAAGTAGCGCGGATCGACCCTCGGCCTGTCCCGGTGGTCGCGGGTGCGCAGCCGCACGGTGCCGCGTGACTTCGCGCGGGTGACGTTCGGGGTGAGGCAGAAGGCGTTCTCCGTCGTGGGGAATCCGTGCCGCGCGGTGTTCATGTCGAACGGCACCGAGCCGTAGTGGTACATCAGGTCCGGCCGGTCCAGGCCCGGTTCGGTGTCGTAGAAGATGCCCGCCTCCCACCACTGGCTGGACGTGGTGGTCATCGGCTGCCGGGCCTCCCACATGATGACGCCCTCGGGATGGTCCTGGAGGTTCTCACCGACACCCGCCGAGTCCACCACGACGTCGACACCGACCTCGCGCAGATGGGCCGCGGGGCCGATGCCCGACAGCATCAGCAGCTTGGGCGTGTCGATGGATCCGCAGGACACGATCACCTCGCGACGGGCGCGCACGGTCCGTGTGTGGATCAGGTCCGGGTCCAGGTACTCGGCGCCCACGCACCGCCGCCCCTCCAGGACGAGTTTCTTGGCGCGCACCCCCGTACGCACCGAGAGGTTCGGCCGCTTGCCCATGACCGGGTGCAGATACGCGACCGACGAGGACTGGCGGACGTTGTTCTCGTCGGAGTTGATCTGGAACCAGCTGGCGCCGCGGACCACGGTCGTGCCGGTGTTGAAGGCCGTGGTCGGAATGCCCGCCTGCGCGCACGCCTCAAGGAGTGCGGTGCCACAGGGGTCCTCGCCCTTGAGCGTGCGCAGTTTCACCGGTCCGGTGCGACCGTGGTGGTCGCCGGGGGCGTCGTTGGACTCCAGCCGCCGGTAGAGCGGGAAGAGTTCGGCCGCGCTCCATCCCGTACAGCCCGCCGCGGCCCAGCCGTCCAGGTCCTCGGCGGGGGCCCAGAAGGCGATGCAGGAGTTGTGCGAGGAGCAGCCCCCGAGCACCTTGGCGCGGGCGTGCCGCAGGAAACTGTTGCCGCTGGCCTGCGGCTCGACCGGGTAGTCCCAGTCGTAGCCGGACTCCAGCAGACCCATCCAGCGTTCCAGCTTCAGGACGTCGTCGTCGCCGACGTCGCTGGGCCCCGCCTCCAGCACGCACACCGTGACGGTGGGATCCTCGGAGAGCCGGGCCGCCACCACGTTGCCCGCCGTACCGCCACCGACCACTACATAGTCGAACTCATCGACAGTCATGGAGAGTTGACCTCCTCGGTTTGCTCTTCGGCCGATTGACCGCCGGTCCTCACTCGGCGGCGGGGGCGATCAGGGGAGAGGCGGCGGAGGCGTCGGACCGGAGCTGGTGCTCGGCGAGCACCCCGGTGCGGTGCCGCTGCACGAACCAGTAGTAGGCGTAGCCGCCCCCGGCGACGACGGCCACGAACAGGACAGCGCCCCAGCGCAGGTACCAGTGGTACGGGGCGGTCGCGTTGTAGACCTCGGAACGCGGCCAGATGAGGTTGAGCGTCATGGCGGCGCCCCAGACGACGGCGACGATGTTGACGAGCAGCCCCCAGCGCCCCAGCGAGAACTTGCCGTCGCCGGCCGGCCGCCAT
Organism: Streptomyces fagopyri; assembly: GCF_009498275.1. Taxonomy (NCBI): domain Bacteria; kingdom Bacillati; phylum Actinomycetota; class Actinomycetes; order Kitasatosporales; family Streptomycetaceae; genus Streptomyces; species Streptomyces fagopyri. The sequence continues at coordinate 7,638,432 of NZ_CP045643.1, forward strand.
GTGCCGCGCAGCCGGGCGATCAGCATGGGCCCGGTGACCATCAGGTACGCCAGGTAGATCATGATGATGCCGATGCTGGTGACCACGGTGAAGATCTGCGGCTGACGGATGTTGACCACCAGGATCGCCAGTGCCAGGAGGCCGATGATCACGGTCGGCAGGACCGGAGTCTTGAACCGCGCGTTGACCTTGGCGAGTTTCGACGAGGCGGGCAGGTTGTTGTCGCGGGCCATCGCGAAGGCCAGCCGGACCGCCGCCGTGTGCACGGCCAGCGCGCACACCGTGACCGCGATCAGCACGCACCACAGCATCGCCTTGCCGGCCGTCGGGCCGAGCACGTCGAGGACGATGTACTGCAGCCCGTCCGTCGAGAGCTTCTCGCCCTTCAGGCTGGAGACGCTCATCAGCGCGAGGAGCAGGACGAGCCCGCCGAGCACGAAGGAGGCGACGATGGCGCGGATGATGGCGCGCGGCGCGTTCCGCGAGGGGTCGAGGCACTCCTCACCGAGCGACGAGGCCGTGTCGAATCCGTACATCACATAGGCGGACGCCAGCGAGGCCACCAGGAACGCGCCGAAATAGCCGAACGGCTGCCCGTCGCCGGTGCCCTGGGTGTCCATCACCACCTGGGGGCCGCGCGTGATGTGCACCGCGAACAGGATGATCAGCACGACGGTGGCGATCAGCTCGATGAAGACGCCCGCGGTGTTGATGGTCGCCATCAGCTTCACGCCGAAGGCGTTGACGACGGTGGTGAACAGGATCAGTACCGCGGCCAGCAGCACGGCGTTGGTGGCGACGTCGTACTTTCCCGTGCCGTCGCCCACGAACTGGAAGGTGGAGGAGATCTGCGGGAGCGTCAGCTGATAGGCGAGCGCGACGGCCGCGATCGTCACGATCGACGCGAGCAGCATCATCCAGCCCGCGAGCCAGCCGATGTGTGGATTGCCCACCTTCTTCGCCCAGTTGTAGACCGACCCGGCCACCGGGTAGCGGGCGGCGAGTTCGCCGAAGCAGAGCGCGACCATGAGCTGGCCTATGAACACCATCGGCCAGGACCACCAATAGGCGGGACCGCCGCTGCCGTAGCCGAAGTAGAAGAGCTGGAAGGTGCCGGTGAGGATGGAGATGTAGCTGATGCCCGCGGCGAAGGTGTGGAAGTTGCCGAGCGTGCGCTTCAGTTCCGGCTTGTAGCCGAACTCGGAGAGTTCGGCGTCGTCGTTCTGGTCGGTCGTCGGTGGACGGGTGGTCATGAGCGGCCTCCTGGATCGGGGAGAGGGGCGCGGCTCGTGCGGGTGGATTCGGGGGGTGGCAGCAGGTGGGTGGGTGCGGTGGGAGTGGATCCGGTGGAGTGGGAGGGGGAGGGGAGGCGGGAGGACGCGGGGTGGTGGCTCAGGCGACCGTCAAGGAATCACCGGGAACCGCCTTGGATGACGGGGGATCACCAGGAATTGTCGGAAATTGTCGGGGAAGACCTGGGATCACCGGGGTTCACGCGAACCAGCCCTGTGGGGACGGGTCGGTGTTGCGCCAGATGTGCTTCGCCTCGCGGTACTCGGCGAGGCCGGCCGGTCCGAGCTCCCGCCCGGAACCGGACTGCTTGAAACCGCCCCATTCTGCCTGCGGGACATAGGGGTGGTAGTCGTTGATCCAGACGGTGCCGAGCCGCAGCCGCGCCGCCACCCGCTGGGCCTTGGCCCCGTCCGTGGTGAACACGGCGCCCGCCAGGCCGTAGATCGTGTCGTTGGCGAGCCGCACGGCGTCCGCCTCGTCGCGGAAACGTTCCACGGTCAGCACCGGGCCGAAGGACTCGTCCTGGACCACGGACATGTCGCCGGTGCATTCGTCCAGCACGGTGGGCAGATAGTAGAACCCCTCGTCGAGTCCCTCGGGACGCCTGCCGCCGGAGCGCAGCACCGCGCCCTCCGCGACGCCCCGCTCGACGTACGCCTCGACCTTGGCCCGGTGCGCCGCCGAGACCAGCGGCCCGGTCTGCGCCTGCTCGTCGAACGGCCCGCCGAGCCGGATGAGCTCGGCCCGGCGGACGAGCTCGTCGACGAACCGGTCGTGCAGCGAGTCCTGGACCAGCAGCCGGGCCCCGGCCGAGCAGACCTGCCCGGAGTGGAGGAAGACCGCGGTCAGTGCCAGGTCGACCGCGGTCTCGAAGTCGGCGTCGGCGAAGACGATGTTGGGGTTCTTGCCGCCCAGCTCCAGGGCGACCTTCTTCACCGTCCCGGCCGCCGCGGCCATCAGCCTCCGCCCGGTGTGCAGGCCGCCGGTGAAGGAGACGAGGTCCACGTCGGGATGGTCGGCGAGCGGCGCGCCCGCCTCGGGTCCCGCGCCCAGCACGAGGTTGGCCGCTCCGGCCGGCAGCCCGGCCTCTTCGAGGAGCCGCATCAGATGGATGGCCGTGTGCGGGGTGAGTTCGCTCGGCTTGAGCACGAAGGTGTTGCCCGCGGCGAGCGCCGGAGCGACCTTCCAGGCCGTCTGCAGCAGGGGATAGTTCCACGGCGTGATCAGCGCGCAGACGCCGATGGGCTCGTACACGACCCGGCTGTCGACGCTCGCCGTACCCGTGTCCACGACCCGGCCCGTCTCGGCGGAGGCGGCCCGGCCGAAGTAGCGGAAGCAGTTGGCGATGTCGTCGATGTCGTACTCGCTCTCGACGAGCCGTTTGCCGGTGTCGCGCGACTCGGCGCGGGCGAGCGCGTCCTTGTCCCGTACGAGGAGGTCGGCGACGCGCAGCAGCAGGTCGCCGCGGTCCGCCGCCGGGGTCGAGGGCCACGGACCCTCGTCGAAGGCACGGCGCGCCGCGGCGATCGCCTCGACCGTGTCCTTGCCGCCCGCCTCGTCGACGACCCCCACCAGGGAGCCGTCGGCGGGGCAGCGGATCTCACGGGTGCGCTCGTCGAGAGCGCCCCGCCAGGTACCGTCGATGAACAGGTCAGGCACGGGGGCCTCCCAATCGCCGGATCAGCCACTCGTGGAAGATCCCGATGTGATGCTCGGTGGGCACCAGGACACCACCGTTCCGGTACGCACGCGACGCCATGGACGGCTGTGTACGTTCGCAGGCCTCGAAATCCTGTTCGTTGACCCGGTGGAAGAGCTCGACCGACCTGGACACGTCGGCGCCGGACTCCACGACCTCCGGCGCGTAGAGCCAGTCGCACTCGACGACCGTGCGGTCCTCGGCGAGCGGGAACATGCGGTGCAGGATGACATGGTCGGGGACCAGATTGATGAAGACCGTCGGTTTCACCGTGATCGCGTAGTACCGGCGGTCCTGCTCGTCCGCTATGTCCGGTAGCCGGCCGAAGCCCTCACCGCCGTCGACGGTGAACCCCCGGACGCCCTCGCCGAACTCGGCGCCGTGCCCGACGTAGTACTGGGCGGCGTACCCCTCGGCGAACTCGGGGAGCACTTCGGTGAGCTCGGGGTGGATCGTGGCGCAGTGGTAGCACTCCATGAAGTTCTCGACGATCAGCTTCCAGTTCGCCCTCACGTCGTACCTGACGCGCCTGCCGAGCGCCAGCCCCTCGGTGCCGTAGTGCTCGATCGCGGCCGCGTCGCCCAGCCGCTCCACGGCCGCGCCCAGCACCGTCTCCTCGAAGGAGGGCGGCTCGTCGGCCAGGCAGACCCAGGCGTAGCCGAGCCACTCGCGCAGCGCGACCCCGATCAGGCCGTACGCGACGCGGTCGACGTCCGGCATCTTGACCAGATTCGGCGCGGCGACCAGCTTCCCGTCGAGGCCGTAGGTCCACGCGTGGTACGGGCACTGGAGATTGCGGCGGACCTCGCCCGACTCCTGCGTGCACAGCCGGGCCCCGCGATGCCGGCAGACGTTGAGGAAGGCGCGCAGTTCACCGGTCCGTGAGCGGGTGACCAGGACGCTCTCCCGGCCGACCTGCACGGTGCGGAAGGCGCCGGGCCGCGCCAGATCCGCCGAGCGGACAGCGCAGAACCACATCGACTCGAACAGGGATTCCTGTTCCCGCCGGAAGATCTCCGGGTCGGTGTAGTAGCGGCCGGGCAGGGTGGCGATCAGGCTGGGGGAGAGGGGGGACCGGGAGGCGGGGATCGTCGTCACGTGCGTACTCCTCGGGCGGGCGCGGCGGCGAGGCGGTGGGGGTCGAACAATCCGATCGGGTGATCGGTGGCACCGGTCAGCGCGAGGTCGGCGAGGATCTCGCCGACGACCGGCACGAACTTGAAGCCGTGCCCGGAGAACCCGCAGGCCACGGTCACGGTCTGAGGGTGCGCCGGATGGCGGGCGATGACGAAGTGCTCGTCGGGGGTGTTGGAGTACATGCAGGTGGCGGCCTTGAGGAAGGCGCCGGGCAGGTCGGGGACGTGGCGGGACATGTGGTCCGCCATGGCCTGGATCTCGTCCTGGTGGACCGTCCGGTCGATGGTCTCCGGGGTGGTCACGGCCCCCTTGCGGAAGAAGGCGACCTTGGCGCCCAGTTCCGGCCCGTCGATCGCGGGGAAGCCGTACGCCTGGACACCGGCGGCATCCTCCCAGATGTAGATGGGATGGTCCCCGGGCAGGAAGGGCCCGACCCCGCCCTTCGGCTGGAACCAGTACATGACCTGCCGCTCGATGGTGAACGGCACCCCGAGGTCGGTCAGCAGCCGCGGCGCCCAGGCGCCCGGGCAGATCACCAGCCGGCCCGCGGTGTAGGTGTTCTCGGCGGTGTGGACGCGCACTCCGTCCCGGTAGGGCTCCCAGCGCGTCATCGGTTCCTCGAAGTGCAGGTCGGCCCCCTGCCGGGTGGCGAGCTGGAGGTGCGCGGCGACGGTGTTCTCGGGGCGGACGAACCCGGCCCGTGCCTCGTACAGCGCGACCTCGTCGTCGTCCGGGCTGAGAGTCGGGAAGCGGCGGCGGATCTCGGGGGCGTCCAGCATCTCGTGGGGCAGGTCCCAGCGCTCGGCGGAGAGCAGCGAACCGGAGACCGTCCGCGAGTCGGGACGGCCGATCATCACACCGCCGCAGAGGGTGGCGATCTCCCGGCCCGTCGCCCGTTCCAGCTCCTCGTACAGCTCGTAGGAGCGCAGCAGCAGGGGCACGTACGCCGGGTCCTCGAAGTAGGACTGCCGGGTGATCCGCGAACCGCCGTGGCTGGAGCCGCGGTTGTGGACGGGGCCGAACCTCTCCAGGCCGAGCACGCGGGCGCCGCGTGCCGACAGATGGTGGGCGGCGGCGCTGCCCATGCCGCCGAGACCGATCACGATCACGTCGTAGGTGGGGGACACGGGGACCTCCTGGGCGTGTCTGGGCGGGCGCGGGCTTCTCAGCGGCGGATGCGGGTCATCTTCGGGTCGAAGAGCGGCTCGTCGGCGACGGTGGCCGGGATCCGCTCGCCGAAGTACCCGATGTGCACGCCGGTGCCGGCCGGGAGCGCCGGCAGCCAGGCGTAGGCGACACAACGACCCAGCGTGTAGCCGTACGAGGCGCTGGTCACGTACCCCGCCGGGGCGCCGTCGACGTGGACGGGCTCCTTGCCGAGCACGACGGAGGCCGGGTCGTCCAGGAGCAGCGCGGTCAGCCTGCGGGCCGGTTCCGCCGCCGCGAGGTCCCGCAACGCCTCCTGGCCGACGAAACCGTCCTTGTCCATACGGACCGCGAAGCCGACGCCCGCCTCGAACGGGTTGTGCTCGTCGGTCATGTCGGTGCCCCAGGCGCGGTAACCCTTCTCCAGGCGGAGGCTGTTGAAGGCCGACCGGCCGGCCGCGACCACGCCGTGCGGCTGCCCCGCCTCCCACAGGGTGTCCCAGAGCCTGAGCCCCAGATCGGCGGTGGTGTACAGCTCCCAGCCCAGCTCACCGACGTACGACAACCGCATCGCCGTCACGGGGACGTGCCCCACGTACGTCTCCTTCGCGCGGAAGTAGCCGAAACCCTCGTGCGAGAAGTCGTCGCGGGTCAGCGGCTGGACGAGATCCCTGGCGAGCGGGCCCCAGACGCCGACGCAGCAGGTGCCGGAGGTGATGTCCCGGACCCGCACGTCACCGGGGGCGTGCCGGGCCAGCCGGTCCAGGTCGGCGGGGGAGTTGGCGCCCACCTGGAAGCGGTCGCGGGCGAGACGCGCCACGGTGAGGTCGGAGCGTATGCCGCCCGTCTCGTCGAGGAGCAGGGTGTACGTGACCGCGCCGGGCTTCTTGCGGAGGTTGTTGCTGGTCATATGCTGCAGGAAGTCCAGGGCACCGGCGCCGGTGACTTCGAGGCGGCGCAGCGGGGTCATGTCGTACAGCGCGACCCTCTCACGGGTCGCCTTCGCCTCGGCCGCCGCGATCGGCGACCAGTAGCGGGACGACCAGGCGTCCCGCGCGGGGAGTTCCAGACCTTCCAGCAGGGGAGCGTTCGCCTCGTACCAGTGCGGGCGCTCCCAGCCGCCGCCCTCCAGGAAGCGGGCGCCGAGCTCCCGCTGCCTCGCGTGGAACGGGCTGACGCGCAGGGGGCGGGGGTCCTCCATCGGCTGGAGCGGGTGCAGGACGTCGTACACCTCGACGAACTGCCGCGCACCGCGCTCACGGACGTACGACGGTGAGCGCTGCGCGTCCTCGAAGCGTGTCAGGTCGCATTCGTGCAGGTCGAGGGAGGCACGACCGTCGACCATCCACTCGGCGACGGCTTTCGCCACCCCGGCGGAGTGGGTGACCCAGACGGCCTCGGCCAGCCAGAAACCGCGCAGGGCGCGCGACTCGCCGAGCACCGGCATGCCGTCCGGGGTGAAGGAGAAGACGCCGTTGAAGCCCTCCTCGATCTCCGTGCCGCGCAGGGCGGGAAGCAGCAGGCGGCAGTCCTCCCAGCTCGGCGCCCAGTCCTCCGCGGTGAAGGGGTACGAGGACGGCATCGCCCTGCCGTTCGCGCGCGCCTCGTCGTAGGGGAGCACGCCGAACGGGTCGACGGGCAGCGGCTGGTGGGCGTAACTGCCGATGCCGATGCGGTCGGTGTGCTCACGGAAGTAGAGGTCGCGGTCCTGGAAGCGGAGGATGGGCCTCGACGCCTCGGCGGTGGCCCCTGCCAGCTCGGGGAGCCGCCTGGTCTTCGCGTACTGGTGTGCGAGCGGCTGCAGGGGTACGTCGACACCGGCCATGCGTCCGACGACCGGTCCCCAGAATCCGGCCGCCGAGACGACATGGTCGGCGGGGAAGGTGCCCCGGTCGGTGACGACGGCGGTGACCCTGTCGGCGGTGCCCGTGCCCTCCTCCCGTTCGATGCCGACGACGGTGTGACGGTCCAGGAAGCGCGCGCCCCGCCGAGTGGCGCGCTCCATCTGGGCGCGGGCCGCGAGCAGCGCGCGGGCCAGTCCGTCGTCGGGGGTGTGGAAACCTCCGAGCACCGCCGACCGGTCGATGAGCGGCCACAGTTCCCCGCAGCGCGCGGCGCTGACGATCTCACCGCGGACGCCCCAGGCGGCGGCGTAACCGGCCCTGCGGTGCAGGTCGGCGAGGCGCTCGGGGGTGGTCGCGAGCTCCAGACCGCCGACCGGGTCGAAACAGGGGACGCCGTCGACCCGGAGGGAGGAGAACTTCTCCACGGTGTAGCGGGCGAACGCCGTGAGGGTCCTGGACGGGCTGGTCTGGAACACCAGGCCCGGGGCGTGCGAGGTGGAGCCGCCCGGGGCGGGCAGCGGCCCCTGTTCGAGGACGGTGACGTCGGTCCAGCCACGGGCGGTCAGCTCGTCGGCGAGGGAACAGCCGACGATGCCGGCGCCGATGACGACGACGCGGGGACGGGTTGCGGGCGTGCTGGACATGCCCCTCCTTGGCGGGGTGGGGAGCGAACGCGCTGGGGGTGCGGGCCGGAGCGCCCCGGTGGAGCGGGCGCGTGGACCGGGGAGCCGGGAGCGGGCGTGGTCCGGCAAGCCGGTGAGTCCTAGCGGGTGGGGAGGCCGGAGCGCCGGGTGGCTGCGGTGGCGGTGGCGGTGGCGGTGGCGGTGGCGTCGTGAGGGTATGCGCCGCGGGCGGGCGGCGTGAGTCGCCGGCCGTGTGCGGGCGCGCGGCGGGCGGGCCGTTCGCGGGAGAGGCGGTCGCGGGAGAAGGGGGCCGTCGCGTCGTCCGGTGCGCGGGACCCGGTGGTCGCGGCGGTCACAGGACCACCACCGAGCGCAGCACCTCACCGCGCCGCATCTTCGCGAACGCCTCCTCCACCTGGTCGAGCCCGATGGTCTCGGAGACGAACGCGTTGAGGTCCAGCAGCCCGTACAGGTACTGGTCGACGAGGTACGGGAAGTCCCGGCTCGGCAGGCAGTCCCCGTACCAGGACGACTTCAGGGCGCCGCCGCGCGAGAACAGGTCGATCAGCGGAAGGTCGATCCTCATCTCGGGATCGGGGACGCCGACCTGGACGAGCACCCCGGCGTGGTCGCGCATGTAGAAGGCCTGTCTGTACGTCTCCGGGTGGCCCACCGCGTCGATGGCGATGTCGACTCCGAAACCGTCCGTGAGGGCCCGTACGGCCTCGACCGGGTCCGTGCCGCGCGAGTTCACCGTGTGGGTCGCGCCGAACTTCTCCGCCTGGTCGAGCTTCTTGTCGTCGATGTCGATCGCGATGACCTTCATGGCGCCGTTGAGACAGGCGCCGGCGATCGCCGCGTTGCCGACACCACCACATCCGATGACGGCGACGGTGTCTCCGCGGCCCACGTTGCCGGTGTTGACCGCGGCGCCGTATCCCGCCATCACGCCGCAGCCGATCAGGCCCGCGGCCTCCGGGCGGGCGGCCGGGTCGATCTTCACCGCCTGCCCCGCCGCCACCAGCGTCTTCTCGGCGAAGGCGCCGATGCCGAGGGCGTTGCTGAGCGGGGTGCCGTCGAGGAGCGTCACGGGCTGGGTGGCATTGCGGGAGTCGAAGCAGTACCAGGGGCGGCCACGGCGGCAGGAGCGACAGGTTCCGCAGGGTGCCCGCCAGGCGAGGACGACATAGTCGCCGGGGACCAGGTCGGTGACGCCCTCGCCGACCGCCTCGATCGTGCCGGCCGCCTCATGGCCGAGGAGGAAGGGGAAGCCGTCGCCGACCGCGCCCTCCCGGTAGTGCAGATCCGTGTGGCAGACCCCGCAGGCCTGGACGTCGACGAGCACCTCGCCGGGGCCCGGATCGGGGACGACGACGGTCCGCACCTCCACCGGTGCGCCCTTCTCGACAGCGACTACGGCACGGACCTCGTGTGGCACGACAAGCTCCTCTGCTGTTGCGCATTGCACTATGGGTTGCGCGATGAGGAACATCTTGAGAACGCCGTCAGCGAGCCGTCAAGAGGTGGGAGTTAACCCTTGGCAAAAGGAACGGCGCGCCCGAAACCTGACCGACACATACGGGAGCGGGGCCCCGGATCCTCCGGGGCCCCGCGTTGTGGTGCGGTCCCGACTCCGCCCGATCCGGCGCGGCACGGGCCCTGTCCGGGTCGCGCCGGCGCCAAGTGCCACGCCGGCGCCAAGTGCCACGCCGGCGCCAAGAGCGGCGCCGGCGTGAAGGGCCGCGCCGGAACCGGCCATTGCCCCTGCCCGGCCGGACCCTGCCCGGCCGGACCCTGCCCGGGCCGGACTCCGTCCGTGCCGAACCCGTCGTTGGGGTCGTCCCGCCGGCTCCCTGGCCGGCTGTCAGAAGCCGTACCCCATGCGCCGTGACAACTCGGCCCCCGCCGCCACCGTCCGCTTGGACAGCTCCGGCAGCCGATCGGTGTTCAGCCGGTAGACCGGTCCCGACACGCTGATCGCCGCGATCACCCTGCCGTCGTGCGCGCGGACCGGCGCGGCCACGGCGGTGAGGCCGAGCTCCAGCTCCTCGACGGTGATGCCATAGCCCTGCTCGATCACGGCCTCCAGCTCCGCGCGCAGGGTGGAAGGGCCCGTGATCGTCCGCTCCGTGAAGCGCGGCAGTGGCCTCGCGAGCAGGCCTTCGCGCAGCGTGGGCGTCATGTGCGCGAGCAGCACCTTGCCGCTGGAGGTGGCGTGCAGTGGGGTGCGTCTGCCCAGCCAGTTCTGCGCGGTGACCGACGCGGTGCCACGGGCCTGCATGATGTTGACCGCCGCGTCGTCGTCCAGGACCGCGATGTTGACCGTCTCGCCCAGCTCGTCCGCGAGTTCGCGGCAGACCGGGACGCCCTCCTGGGAGATGTCCAGGCGCACCGCCGCCGCCCCCGCCAGGCGCAGCACGGCGGCTCCCAGGTAGTACTTCCCGCGGTCCTTGGCCTGGGCCACCAGACCGCGGTTCTCCAGGACGCCGAGGAGGCGGAAGGCGGTGGACTTGTGCACGTCCAGTTCCTCGGCGATCTCGGTGACACCGGCCTCGCCGAGCCGGGCGAGGATCTCCAGCACGCTCACGGCGCGGTCCACCGACTGGACGGCGCTGCCCGCGCCTCTGCCGTTCCGCTTCCCGGAAAGCCCCTCGGAGTCTTCAGCCTGCTTCTGCGTGCGGGTCATAGCTCGACTCTCACCACCTGGCAGCCCTGTTTGGGCCGCATCTGCGGGAAGCCCTTGACGTGACGGGACCCCCGCGCGGATTCTGTTGCGCATAGCGCTCCCTCGTGCGCCATGCGAAACATCATGTTACCGAAGCGTCCGGAACCGGAAAGGTGTCCGGACCATCTGGACCAGGAGGTCCCGGACCGAGAGTCCCGGACCGAGAGGGGGGCCCATGATTCCCGTCTGCCGCCTTGCCGACCTCCCCGCGGGCGCGTCCGTCCGTGTCGGGACCACACCGCCCGTCGCCGTGTTCAACGCCGACGGCGAGCTCTACGCCATCGACGACACCTGCACCCACCAGGACGCCTCCCTCTCGGAGGGCTGGCTGGAGGGCTGTCTGGTCGAATGCCCTTTGCACGCCGCCTCCTTCGATCTCCGCACGGGGCAGCCGACATGTCTTCCGGCACGGCGCCCCGTCCGCACCCACCGCGTCACCGTCGACGACGGAATCATCCACGTCCACCTGTTCGCGGAGGAGGGCACCGCCGCATGAGGACCGTGACCGTCGTCGGTGCCTCGCTCTCCGGTCTGTACGCCGCCCGGGAACTGCGGGCCCAGGGCTTCGACGGTCGCCTGGTGCTCGTCGGCGCCGAGACACACGCCCCGTACGACCGGCCTCCCCTCTCCAAGGACTTCCTCACCGGCCGGGCCGACGAGGCCCGACTCGCCCTGACCGACGCCGAGGAGCGAGCCGGACTCGACGCCGAGTGGCTGCTCGGGGTACGCGCCCGCGGCCTCGACGCCCGCGGCCGCACCGTCCTCCTCGACGACGGCCGTACCGTCCCCACGGACGGCGTGGTCATCGCCACCGGTGCCTCGGCGCGCCGTCTGCCGGGCGACGGACTCGCCGGTGTGCACACCCTGCGCACCCTCGACGACGCCCGCGCCCTGCGCGAGGAACTCATCCACGGACCGCGCCGCGTCGTCGTCATCGGCGGCGGCTTCATCGGCGCCGAGACGGCTTCCTCCTGTGCCGGACTCGGTCATGACGTCACCGTCGTCGAGGCCGCCGTGCTGCCTCTCGTCGCTCCGCTCGGCCCCGAAATGGCCGCCGTGTGCGCCGCGTTGCACCGGCGCGGCGGCGTAGAGCTGGTGACGGGCATCGGGGTCGCCGCGCTACGGGGGAGCGGGGCCGGCGCGAGCCGGAGCGTCGACGCGGCTCATCCCGGGCGCGCCCAGGCGGGCCCGGCGGGTCCTCCTGTCACCGGAGTGGAACTCTCCGACGGCCGGATCCTGCCCGCCGACGTCGTGATCGTCGGGATCGGCGCCACCCCCAACACCGGCTGGCTGGCCGGTTCGGCCCTCGCCCTGCACGACGGTGTCCTGTGCGACGACGGATGCGTCACCGACCTGCCCCAAGTGGTCGCCGTCGGCGACGTCGCCCGCGTCGGAGGGGCCCGGGCCGAGCACTGGACCTCCGCCACCGAACAACCCCGCGTCGCGGTGGGCAATCTGCTCGCCGGACACACCGTCGAGACCGTACGGTCCGTGCCCTACTTCTGGTCCGACCAGTACGGCACGCGCATCCAGTTCGCGGGCCGCCGCCGGCAGGCCGACGCCGTCCGGATCGCCGAGGGCACCGTCGAGGACGGCGCACCGGGCGACGACGGCCTCCTCGCCCTGTACGAGCGCGACGGCCGCACGACCGCCGTGCTCTCCGTCGACCGCCCGCGCCCCTTCACCAGAGCGCGGCGTCAACTGGCCTACGACCAGGACCCGGTGGAGCCGACCACCGCCGTCAACCTCTGACGGCGTCCGGACGACGATCTCCCGGTGACCCGGTGACCCGGTGACCCGGTGACCCGGTGACCCGGTGAACTTCCGGACGCGGGGCGCTCCGCCGGGCCGGACGCCGGGTGGTCCGGCGCTCCCGGGACCGGCCCGGTACTCCGGACGCGACCCCGGGAGCGCGAGCCCCGGTGTTCGGCGGGCGACGAGCCGACTCCTGACTGCGGGCCTCCGCGGTGTGGACGACGCCGACCACAAGGACCTCAGTGCTTCGGCCTCAGGAGTGCGACAGTCGCCCGGCGCCGCCCCGCCTCTGTATCCGCTCATGCGCCCGCTCCGTGGCGCGCGCCTGCCGTCGGGCCCGACGACGCTCGCGGCGCAGGGCCCGGGCGGTGCTGCTCGGCTCCGACACCACGCCGTTGCGCTGGTTCCACACCTGTCGAGTGACCCAGACGTCGAGGACGGCCCAGGTCGCCGCGACGGTGCTGGCCACGCTGCTCAGGACCATGGGGAAGGCCAGCCAGGATTCCGCCATCGTGGACAGGAAGGCCGTCACCGCCTGGATCAATGTCACGGCGATGATGAGGACCGCCCGCACGGCCGACGTCCGCACGGGGTCGGGCAACCGCCGACGGCGCGCGGGCTCCTCGATCCACAACGGCCGGTAGTACGGCTGCTCTTCGTGCGCGGCGACGCCCCTGACGGCCGCACCGCGCCCGCTCGCGGCCCTCTGCGCACCGGCGGCCGGTTCTGTCCCCTCCGTGTGCCCGTACCCGTCGGTCGCGCCGTCCGGCACGCCCGCGTGCTCGTGCTCCTGGGGCGCCGTGGCGGGCCCGCCACGGCGGGCGTGTCCGCCGCCGACGGTGGCGTGCGCCCTTCCGTCCCGGGTGGCCGCCCGCCGCTTGATCACCGGGTCCTGCTCCTGACGCGCGGCGGTCCGCTCACTCGACCGCTCGCCCGTGGCAACTCTCTGTCCGCTCACTTCACCGAATCCGCCCGTCGCCGAGCGCCCCCCGTCCACTCGATCGCGCCCGTCCACCGGGATGTCGCGATCCGATGCCTGTGCGGTCCCACGCCCCGCGACCGGTGCCGCAACACCGCTCCCGGACGTCCCGTGCCGCTCCGCCGTGCCCATCAACTCGTCACTCCCCACCGCCCAGCAGACCTCTCGCACGGGTGCCGATACGACACCTGCTCCCCAGTGGCTGCCCGGCTTGCGCTGCTTTACGCCGCCCGGACGCGGCATGCGGCCCCTGTGGCCGATTCCGCCCCCATCTCCCGTACAGAAAGACGAACGGAGTGCCCCGAAGATTCCCCACCAGCGAAAAAATCCGGCCAACTGACCAAGTCCACCGGTCCGATGGGATTCGCTCACACGTGCAGGAATCAGGGAGGCAATCTCACCCAATGGACGGACAACTGCCCATCCACGGTTCCCGGAACCGCGTACGTCCCGCGCCCTTCCCGTCGTCCGGCCGCCCGGACAGCCCTTCGAGTTACCTGTGAGTCAGTAGTAGGCTCACGCCGTTTGTTGACGCACAGGTGCGCCCCCGGGCCGGAGGGGGCCGAGCTGGGGGAGGCCATGCGCTTTCGCGGGAAGTCCATCCGCCGGAAGATCGTGGCGCTGCTCCTCGTGCCACTCCTCTCCCTGACGGGTATCTGGGCCTTCGCGACGGTCATCACCGGTCGCGAGGCGAACCAGTTGTTCAACGTGTCCGACGTCGTCGAGAAGATCGGCTACCCCACCGAGGACGCCGTCGGCGTCCTCCAGCAGGAGCGCCGCCAGACACTCGTCTATCTCGCCGATCCCCGCGCCTCCGACGCGCTCAAGGCGCTGCGGCACAGTCGGACCGTCACCGACCGGGCCGTGGCGAAGGTCCGGGCGAACGCCAAGAGCGACGGCATGACCGACGAGATGGGCGCGGGCACCGCCGAGCGCGTCACCGTCATGCTGGACGCCTTCGACGGCATCGACTCGCTGCGCCGCACCGTCGAGGAGGGCACGGTCAACCGGGCCCAGGCCCTCGACCTCTACAACCGTCTCGTCGACCCCTGCTACACCCTGGTCTCCAACCTCCACCTGGTCGACAACGTGGAGATGGACAAGCAGCGCCGCGCCCTCGTCAACATCGACATCGCCCGCGAACTGCTCTCCCGCGAGGACGCCCTCCTCGGTTCCGCGCTGGTCGCGGGCCGCGTCAGCGGTGGCGAGATCCGCGACATCTCCGATCTCGTGGCCCAGCGCACGCTGCTCTACGACGTCAGCCTGCCGCTGCTGCCCCACACGGAGAGCGAGCGGTACGAGAGCTACTGGAAGAACGCCGACACGGCGCCCCTGCGTGTGGCCGAGCAAGCCGTCGTCACCTCGCCGGCCGGATCGCCCCACGGCGTCACCGCGAAGAGCTGGGACCGGGCCGCCGGACACGTGCTCGACGAACTCGGCGACCTCGACGACACGGCGGGCGACCGCTACCACGACAGGGTCCGGCCCGTGGCCACCGGAGTCATCGTCAAGGCGGCCATCGCGGGCGTCCTCGGCCTCGTCGCGCTGCTGGTCTCGCTCGTCATGTCCGTCCGCATCGGCCGGGGCCTCATCCGCGACCTGGGCCGGCTGCGCCTGGAGGCCCACGAGGCCTCCGGCGTCCGGCTGCCCAGCGTGATGCGCCGGCTCTCGGCGGGCGAAAAGGTCGACGTCGAGACCGAAGCACCGCGCCTGGAGTACGACAGGAACGAGATCGGCGAGGTCGGGCAGGCCCTCAACACCCTCCAGCGCGCCGCCGTCGAGGCCGCCGTCAAACAGTCCGAACTGCGGGACGGTGTCTCCGAGGTCTTCGTCAACCTCGCCCGCCGCAGCCAGGTCCTGCTGCACAAACAGTTGACCCTCCTCGACACCATGGAACGCAGGACCGAGGACACCGACGAACTCGCCGACCTGTTCCGCCTGGACCACCTGACCACGCGCATGCGCCGGCACGCCGAGGGGCTCGTCATCCTCTCCGGCGCCGCCCCCTCCCGGCAGTGGCGCAAGCCCGTCCAGCTCATGGACATCGTCCGCGCCGCCGTCGCCGAGGTGGAGGACTACGAGCGCATCGAGGTGCGCCGGCTGCCCCGCGTCGCCGTCACCGGTCCCGCGGTGGCCGACATCACGCACCTCGTGGCCGAACTCCTGGAGAACGCCACGGTGTTCTCGCCCCCGCACACGGCCGTGCAGGTCATCGGCGCGCGTGTCGCCAACGGCTTCACCCTGGAGATCCACGACCGCGGCCTCGGCATGGCCGCGGAGGCACTCCTCGACGCCAACCTGCGGCTCGCCGAAACCCCTGAGTTCGAGCTCTCCGACACCGACCGACTCGGTCTCTTCGTCGTCAGCAGGCTCGCCCAGCGGCAGAACGTCCGCGTCTCCCTCCAGCCGTCCCCGTACGGCGGCACGACCGCCATCGTCTTCCTTCCCGACGCGCTGCTCACGGACGACGTCCCGGACACCAACGGCATCGGCTTCCGCCTGGACCGCGCGCTGCCCTCGAAGGAGGGCAAGGTCGAGGCGGACCGCAAGACGGCGCTGTCCGAGGTGCCGGTCCGCCTTCCCGGTCTGCCCGCCTCGATCCTGGACGGGCCGGTCGAACTGGAGGCGCCGGTGGGGCTCGACGGCCTCGGCGGATTCTCCGACGCCCTCGACGAGGACATCGAACAGGGAGGTCTGTTCGGGCCGCGGCGCTCCATCGCCGGTGGACCGGTCGAGCACCACCAGCCGGCCCCTGAGGGACAGGACGCGACGCCACGTTCCGGTGAGGACCGTCCGGGCGCCCCGGTGCCGCTGCCGCGACGCAGGTCCCCCAAACTCGTCAGCTCGCACGGTCGTCCCGTGACCCGGACGACGCGGTCCCGGCGCGGCGACACGGACGAGCGGACCGCCGGGGCACCGGAACCGGCCAAGGGTCTGGAACCGGTGGAACGGCTCGGGATCGCGGGCGCGGCGGAGCGCGAGAGCACGAAGCCGGCGTCCGTCCGGCGTGCCGAACGCCCCGGCACCTCGGCGCGTTCCAACGGCGAGCGCACCGAACGCACCGGCACCTCGGCAGGTTCCAGCGGCGAGCGCACCGAGCGCACCGAGCGCACCGAGCGCACCGAGCGCACCGAGCGCACCGAGCGCACCGAGCGCACCGAGCGCACCGAGCGCACCGAACGCCCCGACACCTCCGCGCGTCGCAACGGCGAACGCGCCCAGAGCGCGGACTCCCGCTCCGGCCTGCCGGGCCCCCGCTCCGAGATGCCCGGCCCCGCCGGCCGGGCGGCCTCCCCGCTCCCGAGACGCACCCGTCGCACCTCCTCACCGTCGTCCGGCACGGGCGGGACCGGCCCGAGCGCCGGCAACCTGCCCGAAGGGGCCGAACAGGGAACCAGCCCCCTGCCCCGTCGCGTCCGGCAGACCCATCTCGCCCCGCAGTTGAAGGACGGCCCCGAGCGGCGCGGCGAGCGCGAGGGGACCGGCCCCCTCCCGGGGCCGGATCCCGCCGATCGTGACGCCGAAGAGGTACGCGACCGGATGGCCTCGCTCCAGCGCGGCTGGCGGCGTGGCCGCGAGGAGAACGCCGTGGGCGACCAGGCCCAGGACGGCACAGCACCAGGAACCACAGAGGGGGACGGCCGATGACCGCGCCGAAGACAACAGGACCCACCGAGACCGGCACGGCGTCGGGAGAGCTGAACTGGCTCCTCGACGATCTGGTGGACCGCGTCGCCAGTATCCGCAAGGCGATCGTGCTCTCCGGCGACGGCCTGCCCACCGGGGCGTCCAAGGACCTGACCCGCGAGGACAGCGAGCACCTGGCCGCCGTCGCCTCCGGCTTCCACTCCCTGGCCAAGGGGGTCGGACGGCACTTCGAGGCGGGCGGTGTCCGGCAGACCGTCGTCGAGCTGGAGAACGCCTTCCTCTTCGTCACGGCCGCCGGCGACGGCAGCTGTCTCGCCGTGTTCTCGGACGCCGACTCCGACGTGGGGCAGGTCGCCTACGAGATGACACTCCTGGTGAAGCGGGTCGGCGCACATCTGGCCGCCGCGCCACGCACCGATCTGCCCTCGGGCGGGTAGTGGGATGGCATGAGCGGAGACGGACAGGGAACAAGCCACTGGTTCGACGACGACGCCGGACCGGTGGTCCGGCCCTACGCCATGACGCGCGGCCGCACCACCAGCCCGGCCCAGCACCGCCTCGACCTGATCGCCGTGGTCGTCGCCGAACCCCGGGCGGACGACCCCGAAGCGGACCACAGTCTGTCCCCGGAACACGTGGACATCGTCGAACTCTGCCGCGGCACGCCCCAGTCGGTCGCCGAACTCGCCGCCGGACTCGACCTCCCCGTCGGAGTGGTGCGCGTCCTGATCGGTGACCTCGTGCACGAGGAGATGGTCCATGTGACGCGTCCGGTACCCCCCGCCGAGCTGCCGGACGAGAGCATCCTGCGCGATGTGATCGATGGCCTACGGGCGCTCTGAGCCGGCGGAAGCGGGGAACACACGTGACTGGCCGGCAGTCCTGGGCCGACCGGGGCGGCAGCTTCACCGGCATCGCCGCGCGACGCCCGGAGGGCGGCCGCCCGCTCACGCACGACGCGCTGCCGGACAGCCTCGCCCGCTCGATCGACGCGGCGGTGGCGGACGTACGCGAACTCCTCGGCGCCGACGGCCGTGACGCCCGGGACACGTCCGTGGACGGGGTCCGCACGGGTGCCACCGTCTCCACGCTCTCGCGGCCCCGCGGGAAACCGGCCTGCGGGGCGGCGGGCGGCGAGCCGGGATGTTCGGCACGGGCCGGGTGGAGCGCGCCGACGGCATGTCCACCGGAATTGGCGGAAGTGCGACGACGGATGCCGGCCCCGGCGACGTACTCGTCGACGAAACCTTTGACGACGTACTCGTCGACGACCCCCCCCGGCGGTGGCGACCACGGTCCACCGCCGCACGACCCCCCATCAAGCAGGAGTAGAGATCGATGATCTTCGGGCGTTCTGAGCGCGGCACATCCCCGGTCGAGCCCGTCACGCTCAAGATCCTGGTGGCCGGCGGCTTCGGCGTGGGCAAGACGACCCTGGTCGGCGCGGTCAGCGAGATCAAACCGCTGCGCACCGAGGAGGTGCTCACCGAGGCGGGCCGGCCCGTGGACGACATCAGCGGTGTGGAGGGCAAGAACACCACCACCGTCGCCATGGACTTCGGCCGCATCACGCTCCGCGAGGACCTGGTGCTGTACCTCTTCGGGACACCCGGACAGGACCGTTTCTGGTTCCTGTGGGACGAACTGGCCACCGGTGCGCTCGGTGCGATCGTGCTCGCCGACACGCGCCGCCTGGAGGACTGCTTCGCCGCCGTCGACTACTTCGAGCGGCGCTCCATACCGTTCGTGATGGGCGTCAACTGCTTCGAAGGAGTGGCCCGGCACCCGGTCGAGCAGGTACGTCAGGCCCTCGACCTCGACGACGACGTGCCGCTCGTCCTGTGCGACGCGCGGGACCGGGAGTCGGCCAAGGAGGTCCTCGTCGAGGTCGTCCAGCACGCGATCGCCACCGCGGCCGGCCGGCGCGAACCGGTCACGACCTGACCAGGACCCTCGGGCATCGCCGTGGACACGGCCCGTACCCCGCCGACCGGGGTACGGGCCGCGGTCCGGCACGCGCGCGCACGCCTCACGCGGGCCACGCGCGCGGGGACCCCGATCTCAGCCGACGTCGTCCGTGTGCCAGCCGAAGCTCTTCTCCACCGCCTTGCGCCAGTTGTGGTACTCGCGGTCCCGTACGGAGTCCTCCATGGACGGTGTCCACTCGACGTCCTTCTGCCAGTGCGACTTCAGCTCGTCGAGGTCGTTCCACACGCCGGTGGCGAGCCCGGCCGCGTAGGCCGCTCCCAGACACGTCGTCTCGGAGACCTTCGGGCGGATCACCGGCACCCCGAGGACATCCGCCTGATGCTGCATCAGCAGGTTGTTCTTGGTCATGCCGCCGTCCACCTTCAAGGTGGTGATCTGGACCCCTGAGTCCTGGAACATGGCGTCCACGACCTCCCGGGTCTGCCAGCTGGTCGCCTCCAGGACCGCGCGGGCGAGGTGTGCCTTGGTGACGTACCGGGTCAGGCCGGTGACGACACCGCGGGCGTCGGAGCGCCAGTAGGGGGCGAACAGACCGGAGAACGCGGGCACGATGTAGGCGCCGCCGTTGTCCTCGACACTCGCCGCCAGCGACTCGATCTCGTCGGCGCTGCGGATGATGCCGAGCTGGTCGCGGAACCACTGCACCAGGGCGCCGGTGATCGCGATCGACCCTTCCAGGCAGTAGACGGGCGCCTCATCGCCGATCTTGTAGCCCATCGTGGTGAGCAGCCCGTTCTTCGACGGGACGGGCCGGTTACCGGTGTTGAGCAGCAGGAAACTGCCCGTGCCGTACGTGTTCTTGGCCGTCCCCACGTCGTAGCAGGCCTGCCCGAAGACGGCGGCCTGCTGGTCGCCGAGCGCCGACGCCACGGGGACGCCCGCGAGCTGGCCCACGGCGGTGCCGTACACCTCGGCGGAGGACCTGATCTCGGGCAGCACCGCTTCGGGCACGTTCATCGCGGAGAGGATGGACGGGTCCCACTGGAGGGTCTCCAGATTCATCAGCATGGTGCGCCCGGCATTGGTGACGTCGGTGACGTGCCGTCCGCCGTTCGTGCCGCCCGTCAGGTTCCAGATCAGCCAGGAGTCGATGGTGCCGAAGGCGATCTCGCCGCGTTCGGCACGCGCGCGCAGGCCCGGCACGTTGTCCAGCAGCCAGGCCGCCTTGGGCCCGGAGAAGTAGCTGGCCAGCGGCAGGCCCGTCTGGTCGCGGAAGCGGTCCTGTCCGTCCGGCCCGCCCAGTTCGTGGCAGAGCGCGGAGGTCCGCGTGTCCTGCCAGACGATCGCGTTGTGCACGGGCTTGCCGGTGGCGCGGTCCCACAGGACGGTGGTCTCGCGCTGGTTGGTGATGCCGAGCGCACTCAGCTGGTCGGCGCGCAGGCCGGCCTTGGCGATCGCGCCGGCCACCACCGCCTGCACCTTGGACCAGATCTCGGTGGCGTCGTGTTCCACCCACCCCGGCTTGGGGAAGATCTGGCGGTGCTCGCGCTGGTCGACGGCGACGATCGCGCCGCCGTGGTCGAAGATGATGCACCGGCTCGATGTGGTGCCCTGGTCGATTGCGGCGACGTACTTCTCGGCGTTGTCCGTCATGACGTCTCCTTCGTCAGAAGGCTGCGTTGTAGATCGCGGCCCCGATGGCGGCGCCCGCGATCGGGCCGACCACCGGGATCCAGGAGTAACTCCACTGCGAGGTGCCCTTGTTGGGAATGGGCAGCAGCGCGTGGACGATGCGTGGTCCCAGGTCGCGCGCCGGGTTGATGGCGTACCCGGTGGGTCCGCCCAGCGAGAGGCCGATGCCGACGACGACGAACGCGATGAGCTGCACGGGAAGTCCCGCGTCGCCGATCCCCGCCACGTGCTTGTGGCCGCCGGCCATGGCCAGAACGGGCAGCATCAGGCCGATGGTGGCGATGGCCTCGGTGATGAGGTTCTGGACCGGGTTGTCGATCTCGGGCCGGGTCGAGAAGATGCCCAGCGTCTCGATGGCGTTGTCCTCGTCCGCGTTGAGGTTGAACTGGCCGAGGTAGAGCAGCCAGCACAGCGTGGCGCCGACGGCGGCGCCGGCGAACTGCCCCAGGACGTAGAAGGGCACGTCCTCCCACTTGGTCGTGCCCTCGATGGCGAAACCGATGGTCACGGCCGGATTGAGCTGTCCTCCGGACAGCGGTGCGGCGGTGTACGCGCCGGCCAGCACGCCGAATCCCCACCCGAAGGCGATGACGACCCAGCCGGCGCCCCGCGCCTTGGACTTGTCGAGTGTGACAGCGGCGCAGACGCCCGCGCCGAACAGAATCAGAATCGCAGTGCCGATCAACTCGCCGACAAATATGTCGCCGTTGCTCATGGCGGCTCCTAGGCCTCGCCCGGAGCGGACCGCCCCGGGCCACCGTGCAGGGTGCTTTTCCCATGGCTACTTCAGCCGAGGGCAGGGAGATCCCGCGCCCTGCCCGGCGTCCGTGACGAGCGTGCCGTCGCAGTGGAATCGCCCGTGGGGGACGGCCTTCGGTACAGGTCGGGAACCCGGGCGCGCGGTGCGTGGAGACGCCCGAATGCGGCGATGCCGACTGACACCGGGAAGTGTTCACCGGTGCCCAGGGGGCGTCAAGGTCGGTGACGGGAACGGTTGAGGGCCGTGAACGAGCCAAGATCGGCTCGCGGCACGGGCCTTCCCGTCCGGTCGTTTCTGGGCGACCGCCACCCGTGCACCGCCCGTCACACGGCTCCCGCACCCGGCACTCGGCTCCGGTGCCCGCGCCCGTCCCACGGCTGCCGTGCCTCCGCGAGTCCCCAGGTCGCCGGCCGCCGTGCCGGCCCGCGGGGGACACGGCCGCCCGGCGCCGTGCCGCTCAGCCGGCCTGGGCCCGAGCCGCGCCCGAACCGCGGCGGACCTCACAGCCGGGCATCCCCGGACGCCCCAGCACCCAGCTCGCCCCGCTCAGCGACTTCGCCGCCCGCTTCAGCGGCGCCAGACAGGCCGCCGCCTGCCGGTGGTCGCTCACGCTTCCCGGTGCGCACAGGATCGTGGCCAGCGACAGGGTGACGGGCCGTCCGCCGGCCGACCAGGGCGCGTCGAGCACGGAACTGGCCAGGGGGTCGAGTGTGTCGGGGTCCGCGAGGACCAGGAAGTCGTCGCCGCCGATGTGCCCGACCCTCGTGGCCTCGGACGCCGCGAGCTGCAGGGCCCGCCCGACCGCGCGGATCAGTTCGTCACCGGCCGCGAACCCGGCTCCGTCGTTGACCTGTTTGAAGTGGTCGACATCGAGCCAGCTGAGGGCGAACACGAGGCCGTGCGCGATCCGCCGGTCCACCTCCGTCGTGATCGCGTCCGAACCGGGCAGCCGAGTCAACGGATTGAGGCCCGCGGCCTCCTCGACCCGGCTCTCGGAGAGGGCTCGTACGAGATCGGCCAGGCGTACGACCCCCACGCACCGCCCGCGACGGTCGACGACCGCCACATCGTCGGACGTACGGTCCCGCGCCCCGTCCGCCACCACGTCGAGGACCTCCCACGCGGTGGCGTCCACCCCGACCGTGCGCGGCGGATCACCGAGCTTGGCGGCCGGGCGGTCGGCGTACAGCGCGTGCCCGAAGGGGCCCGACATCGACAGCAGGAAACGTGACCGGTGCACCGAGCGGACCGGGATCCCGGCGGAGTCCACGAGCAGCACCCCGGACACGTCGGGCGACCCGGTGAGCAGGGCGCGCACCCGTCCCGCGGACGCCGTCGCGGGCAGCAGCGCGGCGGGCCGGACGAACTGGAGCACCGAGGGCCCGGACGGGGGCGCCGGGGCGACGCCGGGGGAGAGGGCCGGAACGTATACGTCCGCCGCGGGCAGCCGGGCGGGCGGCGCGAACAGGTCACCCTGCGCCAGCTGGGCGCCCGCCGACACCGCGGCCGCGCACTGGGACTCCGTCTCGACGCCCTCCACGGACAACAGGGCGCCCAGGCCCTCGCAGAGCGTCCGCATCGCCCGTACGGCCGTGGGGCGCGCCAGCAGTGACACGTCGAGCTTCACCAGCTCGGGCGCGAGATCCGTGAGCAGACGCAGCGGTACGTCGCCGTCGCCGACCCCGTCCGCGCAGATCCGGAAGCCGTCGCCGCGCAGCGTCGCGACCGCCTCCAGCAGGGCGTGCTGCGGCACGTGCGTGTACGGAGGACCGATGTCGACCGTCACCTCCCAGGGCAGCCGTCCGGTCGCGCGGACCGCCTCCCGCAGCGCGGCGAGTCCGCCGAGGTCGGCCGGGGTGCCGGCGAACACGTTGAGGTGCAGCGGCAGCGAGGTCTCCTTGCGGGCCGCCGCGCGGATCGCCAACGCGGCCAGCCGGCCGTCGAGTTCGGGGTCGCGGCGGGCCTGCGCGAGGATGTCCCCGGCCTCCGGGCGGGCGAGTATCTCCAGCGCCGCGACCCCTCCGGTCGTCAGGTTGACGACCGGCTGGAAGGCGAAGCGGACAGTATCCGTCCAGGAGGGCACGGAAGCATACTTGCGTCGTCCGCGCACCCCCGGGCGCGATTCACGAGCTGTTCACGCGGGCTTCCCGAGCCGTCACGGAGAGTGCCTGGATCCGCCGGCTCAGCGGACGGCGACCACCGACGAGCCGTGCCCGAACAGCCCCTGGTTCGCGGTGATCCCCACGCGCGCTCCGGAGACCTGTCGGTCGCCCGCGTGGCCCCGCAGCTGCCAGGTCAGCTCGCACACCTGGGCTATGGCCTGCGCCGGAACGGCTTCGCCGAAGGAGGCCAGGCCACCGCTGACGTTGACCGGTGTCCGGCCGCCGAGCGCCGTGGCTCCCTCCCTCAGCAGCTTCGCCGCCTCCCCCTCCCCGCACAGCCCGAGATCCTCGTACCACTGCAACTCCAGCGCCGTGGACAGGTCGTAGACCTCGGCGAGTGACAGGTCCCCGGGGCCGATGCCCGCCTCCTCGTAGGCCGCCCGCGCGATCGAGGCGCGGAAGGTGTCCGCCGCGGGCTCGACCGCGACCGCGGAGTCCGTGGCGATGTCCGGGAGATCCAGCACGGTGGTGGGGTAGCGCGGTGTCACCGTCGACACCGCGCGGATCCGCACCGGGTCCGCCGTCCCGTGCCGTCGTGCGAACTCCATGCTCGACAGCACCAGGGCCGCGCCGCCGTCGGAGGTCGCGCAGATGTCGAGCAGCCGCAGTGGATCGGCGACGACCGCGGAGGCGGCCACCTCCTCGGCGGTGACCCTCTTGCGGTACCGCGCGTTCGGGTTCAGCGCCCCCGAGGCGGCGTTCTTCACCTTGACCTGCGCGAAGTCCTCCAGGGTGTCCCCGTGCACGGCCATCCGCCTGCGCGCGTACAGCCCGAAGTACGTCGGATTGGTCGCCCCGAGCACACGGAACCGCAGCCAGTCGGGATCGTCCGGCCGGTCCCCGCCCGCAGGGCGGAAGAACCCCTTGGGTGCCGCGTCCGCGCCCACCACGAGCACGAGGTCCGCGAGTCCCGACAGGATCTGCGCCCGCGCGGTGCCGACGGCCTGCGCCCCTGAGGCGCACGCGGCGTACACGCTCGTCACCCGCGCTCCCTGCCAGCCCAGCGCCTTCGCGAAGGTCGCGCCCGCGACGTGCCCCGGATAGCCTCCGCGCACGGTGTCCGCGCCCACGACCGAGTCGACGTCCCGCCAGTCGACACCCGCGTCGGCCAGCGCCGCGCGGGCCGCCGCGACCCCGTACTCGACGAAGCCGTGCCCCCACTTGCCCCACGGGTGCATGCCCGCGCCGAGCACCGCCACCTCACCGCTCACGCCGTCACCCCCGTGCCCCGCACGCTGCTCATGCCCCGCATGCCCCTCATGCCGTCACCCCCGTCGGCCGCCAGTGCCACGTCGTCCACGTCGTCTCCTCGTCCTCGTTCAGCACGCCGGGGACGATCTCCACCTCCATGCCCACCGCCAGATCGACGGTGGTGACACCGGGAACCGTCTGGCCGAGTACGACGATCCGCTCGGCTTCCAGCTCCACAGCGATCAACGCGTAGGGTTCCCACGAGAGTTCCGGATCGGTCACATACGGTGACGGCGGCCGGTACCGGCTGTCCGTGTAGGACCAGACGCGACCGCGCCGGGAGAGCGGGACCTCGGCCAGGTCCCCGCCCGCGCAGCCGGGATTGCGGCAGAAGGTGTCCTCGCGGGGGAAGAAGACCGTGGCGCACGCCGAGCAGCGCGTACCCAGCAGATGGAACCGGTCCCCGTCCCCGGCGAACCATCCGGCGACCACAGGTGTGCGTGTACGCGACAAGACCCCTCCACGGCAATGGATCTGACGGAACGTCAGAAGTGTGTCACGGGCGCCGGAAAATGGGCAGCGCCGGCGGAGAACCACGCGGACCTCCCGGGCGTCGGAAGTACAGGAGGGGCGGCCGGGGCCCACGGGGGTGGTTCCGGCCGTCCTTCCGCCCCTGACGCGGGCGAGGCCCGGCGGCGAACCGGTCGCCCGACACGGCCCGGCCGCATGCGGTCCCTTCCCCGCCGGTGCCCCCACCTGGTAGACGCAAGGGGCATGACACGACTCCCCGGCACCGTGCGCGGCCTGATGACCGCACTCGCCGCCCTGCTGGCCGTGACCGCCGCCTCCGCAACGGCCCGCGCGACGAGCGAGCCGAAGGCCCCCGACGACTTCGTCGCCCTCAGGTCCGTGGACCCGACGATCGTCCAGGAGATGCGCTACTCCACACCGCACAATTTCGTGGGCGAACGGATCGACGGCTACCGGCAGCCCGTCTGCCTCCTCACCCGGCCCGCCGCCGAGGCCCTCCACCAGGCGCAGACGCGACTCCTGCGCCGGGGCTACACCCTCAAGGTGTACGACTGCTACCGGCCGCAAAGGGCCGTCGACCACTTCGTCCGCTGGGCCGGGAACCTCGACGACCTGACGATGAAGCCCGAGTTCTATCCGCGGGTCGACAAGAACCGTCTGTTCGAGGACGGATACATCGCCGAGAAGTCCGGACACAGCCGCGGTTCGACGACGGACCTCACGATCGTCCGACTGCCCGCGAGGCCCACCAGGCCTTACGTACCCGGACAGCCCCTCGTCCCCTGCTACGCGTCCAAGGGGGAGCGCTTTCCGGACAACTCCCTGGACATGGGCACCGGATTCGACTGCTTCGACACGCTCGCCCACACCCTGGACCCGCGCGTCCAGGGCGTGCGGCGCGCCAACCGGCTGCTCCTGAAGGAGACCCTCGAACGCCTCGGGTTCGTCAACCTCGCCGAGGAGTGGTGGCACTACACCTACAAGCCCGAGCCGTATCCGGACACCTACTTCGACTTCCCCGTGTCGGGCGAATCGCTGATCTCGACCCGCTGAACCGGTCCGCCCGGCAGGTGGCGAGACCCGCGCGCGGCACCGGGCGCCGCGACTGGGGACGGCCGAAGACGGACGAAGACGCACAAGGACCGACGAGTACGGAGGCGCCCGAAGCCGGAGCCGGGTGATCGGTTACAGTCCCGGCGTGTCCGAAACCCCGCACCCACCCGCCGACTTCGCCCCCGACTCGCACTGCTCGAGTTGCGGAGCACCCTACGGAGAGGGCATCTCCGGCTGGCCCCGCACCTGCGCCGCCTGCGGTGCCGTCGCCTACCGCAGCCCCTTGCCGGTAGCGGTGGCCCTGCAACCCGTCTACGACGCCCAGGGCACCGCCCTGGTCGTCATCACACGGACCATCAGCCCCGCGCGCGGGGGCATCGCCCTGCCCGGAGGCTTCATCGACGACCGGGAGGACTGGCGGCACGCGGTCGTCCGGGAGCTCAGGGAAGAGACCGGCATCGACGCCGCCGGCCGTGAGGTACGCCTCGCCGACGCGATGAGCTCGCCCGCCGGTCACCTGCTGCTCTTCGGGCTCCTCCCCGAGCGACCGGCGGCCGACCTGCCGGTCTCCGCCGCCACGGACGAGACCGAGGGCTGGCACCTGCTGCGCCGACCGGCCGAACTCGCCTTCCCGCTGCACACCCTGGCGGTCCGGGCATGGTTCGAGGGACGGTACTGACAGGATTCCCAGGGGCCCGCGTGGCCCTTCAGGGCGCCCCGAGACCGCGTATCCGAACGGGTCGCCCCGGCTCGCACGTACCGTCGTCCCCGTCCCGCCGGACGACCACGCCCGTCTCTTCCCAGCGCGTCACATAGCGCTCCACCTCCGGCTCGTCCCAGCCGTCGCCCCCGTCGGGCACGACCAGGCCACCACCGGTCCGCCCGCGCGCGGGGGCCCACACCTCCAGCTCCAGACGCCCGTCCTCGCCCAGGACGGGCAGAACGGCACCCGCGCGCGCCAGGACCGGAATCCGCGACAAAGGGGCGTCCAGCAGCACCTGGGCCGGCCCCTCGTACGCCTCCTCGGTGACGGTGTCGTACCAGCGGCCCCGCGGCAGCTGCACCGCGCGCCGGTCCGCCCCGTGGTCCAGCACCGGCGCCACGAGGAGACAGTCGCCGAGCAGGAAGGTGTCCTCGCAGTCGCGCAACGCCCGGTCCTCGGGCGCGCCCCACCACACCGGACGCGCGTACGGCGCTCCGGTACGGGCCGCCAGATGCGCGAGCGTCATGAAGTACGGCGAGAGCCGCCGCCGCTCCACGAGGGCCACGCGCGCGTGCTCCAGAACGTCGGCACCGAACTCCCAGGGCTCCCGGCGCCCCGCCCGCGGACTCGCGTGCGTACGGAACAGCGGGAGATACGCGCCCAGCTGGAACCACCGCAGATACAGCTCCGGCGACGGACTCCCGTCGAAGCCGCCCACGTCCGGCCCCGAGTACGGCACACCGCACAGACCGAGCCCCAGCACCAGCGACAGCGACGCCCGCAACCCGGGCCAGCCGGTGGCCACGTCCCCGGACCACGTCCCCCCGTAGCGCTGCATTCCGGCCCACCCGGAGCGCGAGAAGAGGAACGGCCGCTCCTGGGGGACCAGATGACGCAGACCCTCGTACGCGGCCCGCGCCATCCCCAGGGCGTACACGTTGTGCGCCTCCCGGTGGTCGCCCCCGCGCCCCTCCAGGGAGTGCCGCGCCGACCGCGGCAGCGTCGACTCCCCGAAGGCCGTGAACGACGTCGGTTCGTTCATGTCGTGCCAGAACCCCGCGAAGCCCTGCGCGAGCCGCTCCTCGTAGAGACCGCCCCACCACTGCCGCACGCGCGCGTCCGTGAAGTCCGGATGGACCGAGTCCCCGGGCCACACGACACTGCGTACGGCCCGGCCCGAGGCATCCCTCACGAAGGCGTTCTCGGCGACGCCACGGTCGTACACCGCGTTGCCCGGCTCGGCCTTCACGGCCGCGTCGACGATCGACACCAGCCGGATGCCGTCACGACGCAGATCCGCGGCGAGCGCCGGCAGCCCCGGGAAGCGCTCCCGGTCGACCGTGAACACCTGATGCGCGTCGTAGTGGTCGATGTCCAGATGGACCGCGTCGAGCGGCAGATCACGCTCCTGATAGCCCGCGACGATCCGTCGCACCTCCTGCTCGCTGCCGAAGCCCCAGCGCGCGTGATGGTGACCCAGCGCCCAGGCGGGAGGCAGCGCCGGCGCCCCGGCCAGCGACACCCAGGCGTGCAGCACGCGCGCGGGGGTGCCCACCATCACCCAGCAGCGCAGCGGACCGCCGTCCATCCGCAGCTCGCACGTCCCGGCCCGGTCGTGTCCGGAGCCCGCGCCCTCCTCGCCCTCGCGCAGGGCCACCGTGCCGTCCCACGAGGTGTCGTGGAACACGAGATGGGTGGCCGCGTCGGCGACCACCATCTGCACGGGCATGGTGATGTACAGCGGGTCGTCACCGGGCGCGAAGGGCCGCCCCGGATCGGTGTTCCACAACCGGTACGTGCCGTCGCGCAGCCGGGGACCCGCCGCGCGCCCGCCCAGACCGAAGAACCGGGCGTCGGCGGCCACTTCCGAACGCTGCATCCAGCGCGCCGCGCCCCCGGCCACCGGCTCCCACCAGCGCGGCGGCAGATCGCGGCGCAGGATCACCCCGCCAGGGGTGCGCACCTCGACGGCGCCGTGCCGCGAGACGGCGACCGTCACCCGTTCGGCCACCACCCGCCACCCGCCGTCCTTGTCGGGCTCCAGGACGGCCCGCGGATCCGGCTCAGGACAACGTCCGGCGAGCGCGTACGACGGCTCCGGACCGGCGCCGTCCCAGCCCCAGAACACCGCGCCGCTCACCGCGACCATGATCCGCAGTTCGGAGCGGTCGAACCGGACGACACCGCCGCCCGGCCCCGGCTCCACGTCCTGGACAGGGCCCGGCACCCGCGCACGCTCGGCTCCCCGCCGCGGCAGCCCGGCGGCATCGGCACGCCGCCTGCGCCATGCGGCCCGCACGGTCCGCAACCCTTGGGCCGCCCCCGTCGAACCGACCGCCTTCACCGAACGCACCAGGTCACGACCATCCATGCTGCTCACCCTGCCATTGCCTCCACCGAACGGGTGAGTCGTTCAACTTCCGTTCACCCGTGGTGAGGGCACATCTTCACGTCGCCGACTATGTGTGGCGCACCCTGGTGCTGAAGTCGATCACATGGCATCGTCCGTGTCAGCCGCGCGACGCGCACACCCCAGCTCGTGCGCGACCGACGCACACGACGCGCACAGTCCGGGAGCCCCTCCATGTCCACCGCGAACCCCTCACCGCTCTGGCAGCCCGACCCAGAGCGCATCGCCCACGCACAGATCACGAAGTTCCAGGCCTGGGCGGCCGAGCACCACGGAGCTCCGTCCCACGGCGGCTACGCGGCACTGCACCGCTGGTCGGTGGGTGAACTGGACACCTTCTGGAAAGCCCTCACGGAGTGGTTCGACGTCCGCTTCTCGACCCCGTACACGCGCGTGCTCGGCGACCGGTCGATGCCCGGCGCCGAATGGTTCCCCGGGGCGACCCTCAACTACGCCGAGCACGCCCTGCGCGCCGCCGGGACCCGCGGGGACGAACCGGCGCTCCTTCACGTCGACGAGACCCACGAACCGACCCCCGTGAGCTGGTCCGAACTGCGCCGCCAGGTCGGCTCCCTGGCCGCCGGTCTGCGCGCCCTCGGCGTACGTCCGGGCGACCGCGTCAGCGGCTATCTCCCGAACGTTCCGCAGGCCGTGGTCGCCCTGCTCGCCACGGCCGCCGTGGGAGCGGTGTGGACCTCCTGCGCCCCCGACTTCGGAGCCCGCAGCGTCCTCGACCGCTTCCAGCAGGTCGAACCCGTCGTGCTCTTCACGGTCGACGGCTACCGATACGGCGGCAAGGAGCACGACCGCCGCGACGTGGTCGCCGAACTGCGCGGCGAACTGCCCACCCTGCGTGCCGTCGTCCACATCCCGCTGCTCGGCACCGAGGCCCCCGACGGCGCCCTGGAGTGGTCCGCGCTGACCTCCGCCGACGTGGAGCCGGAATTCGAACCGGTGCCGTTCGACCACCCCCTGTGGGTGCTCTACTCCTCGGGAACGACCGGCCTGCCCAAGGCGATCGTCCAGTCCCAGGGCGGCATCCTCGTCGAACACCTGAAGCAGCTCGGTCTGCACTGCGACCTGGGCACCGAGGACCGCTTCTTCTGGTACACGTCGACCGGCTGGATGATGTGGAACTTCCTCGTCTCCGGCCTGCTCACGGGCACCACGATCGTCCTGTACGACGGCAGTCCCGGCTACCCGGACACCGGTGCCCAGTGGCGCGTCGCCGAACGTACGGGAGCGACGCTCTTCGGTACGTCCGCCGCCTACGTCATGGCGTGCCGCAAGGCGGGGGTGCACCCCGCACGCGACGCCGACCTCACACGCGTGCGATGCGTCGCGACCACCGGCTCGCCCCTTCCCCCCGACGGTTTCCGCTGGCTGCACGACGAGGTGCGCGAGGATCTGTGGATCGCCTCCGTCAGCGGGGGGACCGACGTGTGCTCCTGCTTCGCGGGAGCCGTGCCCACTCTCCCGGTGTACATCGGCGAGCTCCAGGCGGCGGGCCTCGGCACCGACCTCCAGTCCTGGGACCCCAGCGGCAAGCCCGTCATCGACGAAGTCGGTGAGCTCGTGGTCACCAACCCGATGCCTTCCATGCCCATCCGCTTCTGGAACGACCCCGACGGCAGCCGGTACCACGACAGTTACTTCGACACCTATCCCGGAGTGTGGCGTCACGGGGACTGGATCACCGTCACGTCGCGCGACTCGGTGGTCATCCACGGCCGCTCCGACTCCACGCTCAACCGCCAGGGCGTACGCATGGGGTCGGCCGACATCTACGAGGCCGTCGAACGGCTCCCGGAGATCAAGGAGTCGCTGGTCATCGGCGTCGAACTGCCCGACGGCGGCTACTGGATGCCCCTCTTCGTCCATCTCGCCGCCGGAGCCGTACTCGACGAAGGCCTGCTGAACCGCATCAAGCGGACCATCCGCGAACAGCTCTCCCCGCGCCATGTCCCCGACGAGGTCATCGAGGTTCCCGGCGTCCCGCACACGCTCACGGGCAAACGCATCGAGGTCCCGGTCAAGCGACTGCTGCAGGGCGCGCCTCTGGAGAAGGCGGTCAACATCGGGTCCGTGGACAACGTCGAACTGCTGAGGTTCTACGAGGAACTGGCCCGCGAGCGCGGCTGACCGGCCTCCGCGCCCCGCCCGGCCGGGCGGCCTCGGACTCCCCCCGTCCGCCCGGCACGGCACCGGGCCACTCACTGTCACCGCGGCCGTCGAGCCCTGCCCGGCGGCCGCACGGCCCCGGCGCACCACCCCGCCCATGACCTGCCCGTTCCCACGCCGAACGGTCCGCGAGCACCTCGCCCGCAGGCCGCTGTCAGTGCCGCCAGTTACTGTGAGTGAGCATTGATCGACCGTGCACAGGGGGAACAATGGCGCACACCGAACACCAGACCATGCGACGCGTCCTGCGCCGTGAAATCGCCGGCACGATCGGTCTGCTGACCGACGCGCACGACTTCACGGCGATGCGGCGCTACCGCACCTTCACCTTCGACGACCACACGGCCTACCTCCAGCAGGTGGAATCCCTGCTGCGAACCCTCGCGGCCGAGGGCGGCCACACCACGGTGGCACTCTTCGACCCCGAGGAGTACGCGGAGTTCTGCGTCCACAACGGCCTCGAACCCGACGCCGCCGCCAGCCGCACCCGTTTCACCGCCGAACTGTCCACCACCGGCTCCACCGTTCCGTACCGGGGCCAGCCCCTCGCCGAACTCGTTCCGGACCTGATCGACGAAGCCGTCCGCAAAGCGACCTGGGAGTACGCGACGACGCTCCTGGCCCGCGTCGGGAACTGCGCCTCCTGCGGGGAGGACATCGGACGCGCCTCCTTCGCCCGGGCTTCCCACCTCCTCGCCCGGGTCCTCGACACCGCGGGTCCCGGCGAGCGCCATCTCGTGTGCAGCGTCTCGACGGCACCCGAAGCACTCGTCGCCGCGCTCCGAGCGGACGACGACGCCGGGGGCACCGCCCGCCTCGACGAAGCGGAAGCCCTGGAATTCACCACGGTCCTCGCCCTGGGCATCGCCACCCGGAGCGCCGGCGGCCTCGTCATGCGCACCACGGCCCCCGACACGACCGACCGCGTCTACGGATGGCGCCTGCGCGGCGACGGACTGGAGCCCCTCACCGCGGGCGAGGTCTTCGACGCCTACTGCACCGACGCCGCGTCCGGAGATCTCGTCTCACCGGAGTCGGGCGTCGACTACTGCGTTCCGCCCGACCTCGGACCCGAAGGAAGGACGACGGACCACACCCACTGAACGCGAAGGGGCGCCCCACCCGCGGGTGGAGCGCCCCTCGGCGGCGGGCCCTCGCTCGCGAGGGCCCGGCGGTCACTCGCCGGAGAGCACCGCCTGAGCCGCCGTGCGGGCCTCCTCGGCCGTGTCCGCGGCGCGAGCGGCCGCGGCGGCCCGTTCGCACTGCGCGAGCGTGTACTTGGCGAGCGTCGCCCGGACGTAGGGAATGGACGCGGCACCCATCGACAGGGAGGTGATCCCCAGACCGGTCAGCACACACGCGAGCAGCGGGTCCGACGCGGCCTCACCGCAGACACCACAGCTCCTGCCCTCGGCCTTCGCCGCCTCGGCGGACAGCGCGACCAGGTCGAGCAACGCGGGCTGCCACGGGTCCTGGAGGCGGGACACCGCGCCCACCTGCCGGTCCGCGGCGAAGGTGTACTGCGCGAGGTCGTTCGTGCCCAGGGACAGGAACTCGACCTCCTGGAGGATCGCCCGCGCCCGCAGCGCGGCCGACGGGATCTCCACCATGGCACCGAACTTGGCCCGCAGCCCGGCGGCGCGGCACGCGTCGGCGAAGGCCTTGGCGTCGATGCGGTCCGCGACCATCGGAGCCATCACCTCGAGGTGCACCGGCAGCCCCTCGGAAGCCTTGGCCAGCGCCGTCAGCTGCGTGCGCAGCACGTCGGGGTGGTCGAGGAGGGTACGCAGACCCCGCACGCCCAGTGCCGGGTTCGGTTCGTCGGCCGGCGTCAGGAACTCGAGCGGCTTGTCCGCGCCCGCGTCCAGGACACGCACCACGACACGCCCCTCGGGGAACGCCTCGAGCACCTGCCGGTACGCCTCGACCTGCTTCTCCTCGGAGGGCGCCTGCTTGCTGTCGTCCAGGAAGAGGAACTCGGTACGGAAAAGGCCGACGCCTTCGGCCCCGGCCTCCACAGCGGCCGGCACGTCGGCCGGTCCACCGACGTTGGCGAGCAGCGGCACCTTGTGTCCGTCGGAGGTGGCGCCGGGACCGGTCGAGACGGACAGCGCCGCCTTGCGTGCCTCCGCGGCGGCCCGCAACTGCGCCTTCTTCTCCGTGCTGGGCTCGACGAAGATCTCGCCGCTGCTGCCGTCCACTGCGATCACGGTGCCCTCGGCGAGTTCGCCGGCACCGGGGAGGGCGACCACGGCGGGTACGCCGAGGGCCCGCGCCAGGATCGCGCTGTGGCTGGTCGGCCCGCCTTCCTCGGTGACGAAGCCGAGCACGAGCGTGGGGTCGAGCAGCGCCGTGTCCGCGGGGGCGAGGTCGCGCGCGATGAGGACGTAGGGCTCGTCACTGTCAGGAACACCCGGCATGGGCACCCCGAGCAGCCGGGCGACGATACGGTTCCGCACGTCGTCGAGGTCGGCCACACGACCGGCGAGGTACTCACCCGCACCGGCCAGCAGAGCCCGGTACGAGGCGAACGCGTCGTACACCGCGCGCTCGGCCGTGCTGCCGACGGCGATACGCCGGTCGACATCCGCCATGAGCTCGGGGTCCTGGGCCATCATCGCCTGCGCCTCGAGCACGTGCTGGGCCTCGCCGCCCGCCAGATTGCCGCGCGCGGTCAGGTCGGCCGCCACCGCCTCGACGGCCTGGCGGGCACGCCCCTGTTCGCGGTCCGCGTCCTCCGCCGGGATCTGCTTGGCAGGCGGTTCGAGGACCGCCGTTCCCATGTGCCGAACCTCGCCGATCGCCACACCGTGGCTCACGCCGACGCCTCGCAGCGTTGTCTCCATCTCACCCGTCTCCGAATAGTGCGGCGGGTCCCGCCGCCGCGGTGGTTTTGCGATGGGCCGTCGAGGACGGCACCGAGGTCACTGCCAGGCGAAGAGGGTGTCGCCGGACTTCACGTCGCCGTCCTCACGGACCTCGGAGAGAGAGTCTGCCGTGGCCTCGAGCGCCACGACCGGGCAGATCGGCGACTTTCCGGCCTGCTCCACGGCCGCCGGGTTCCAGCGCAGCACGGCCTGACCGCGCGTCACGGTGTCTCCCTTGTTGACGAGCAGCTCGAAGCCTTCGCCGTTGAGCTGCACGGTGTCGATGCCCAGGTGCGTGAGCACGCCGTGACCTTGTTCGTCCACGACGACGAAGGCGTGCGGGTGGAGCGAGACGATCACTCCGTCCACGGGCGCGACGGCCTCCGAGGGCTCACGCACGGGGTCGATCGCCGTGCCGGGGCCGACCATCGCGCCGGAGAAGACGGGATCCGGTACCGCGGCGAGTCCGATGGCGCGTCCTGCAAGAGGGGACGTAACGGTGGTCATGGGAAGCCTCCCGGGGGTGGAGATTCATGAGGGGCCGTCACTGCCTGTCCGGGACGGCGCACTGTTTGAGCAGGGTATGTCATATGAAGTGCCGGTTCTGCACGAGAGGTTCCGGTTGACGGACGTAGCGCACAGCGCAAACGATTTGCGCCCGCTCCGACGCCCCCTGTACAGTCGTACTCCTGCTTGAGGCTGAGCGGCGCGTCCAAGCGTCGTTGCCTGGCAGCATCCAACTTGTCAGATCCTATCTCGGGGTCTCCTTCTGCATGTCCGCAGGAGGGTGGTCAGAGAGACGGAAAATCACTGATACTGTTTGGACCGCCGGAAAGGGAAAAGCGAAAGCGGAAACCTGGAAAGCACCGAGGAAATCGGATACGGAAACGGTCTGATAGAGTCGGAAACGCAAGACCGAAGGGAAGCGCCCGGAGGAAAGCCCGAGAGGGTGAGTACAAAGGAAGCGTCCGTTCCTTGAGAACTCAACAGCGTGCCAAAAATCAACGCCAGATATGTTGATACCCCGTCTCCGGCCGATCGGCTGGGACGAGGTTCCTTTGAAAAAGTCCTGCCCCTTGGGGTAGGCGCACAGCGAGGACGCTGTGAACCGGGGGATTATTCCTCCCCTTGGTTCCGCTCTCGTGTGTGTCGTCCCGATTACGGGAAAACATTCACGGAGAGTTTGATCCTGGCTCAGGACGAACGCTGGCGGCGTGCTTAACACATGCAAGTCGAACGATGAAGCCCTTCGGGGTGGATTAGTGGCGAACGGGTGAGTAACACGTGGGCAATCTGCCCTTCACTCTGGGACAAGCCCTGGAAACGGGGTCTAATACCGGATAATACCTGCCTGGGCATCTGGGTGGGTTGAAAGCTCCGGCGGTGAAGGATGAGCCCGCGGCCTATCAGCTTGTTGGTGAGGTAGTGGCTCACCAAGGCGACGACGGGTAGCCGGCCTGAGAGGGCGACCGGCCACACTGGGACTGAGACACGGCCCAGACTCCTACGGGAGGCAGCAGTGGGGAATATTGCACAATGGGCGAAAGCCTGATGCAGCGACGCCGCGTGAGGGATGACGGCCTTCGGGTTGTAAACCTCTTTCAGCAGGGAAGAAGCGAAAGTGACGGTACCTGCAGAAGAAGCGCCGGCTAACTACGTGCCAGCAGCCGCGGTAATACGTAGGGCGCAAGCGTTGTCCGGAATTATTGGGCGTAAAGAGCTCGTAGGCGGCTTGTCACGTCGGTTGTGAAAGCCCGGGGCTTAACCCCGGGTCTGCAGTCGATACGGGCAGGCTAGAGTGTGGTAGGGGAGATCGGAATTCCTGGTGTAGCGGTGAAATGCGCAGATATCAGGAGGAACACCGGTGGCGAAGGCGGATCTCTGGGCCATTACTGACGCTGAGGAGCGAAAGCGTGGGGAGCGAACAGGATTAGATACCCTGGTAGTCCACGCCGTAAACGGTGGGAACTAGGTGTTGGCGACATTCCACGTCGTCGGTGCCGCAGCTAACGCATTAAGTTCCCCGCCTGGGGAGTACGGCCGCAAGGCTAAAACTCAAAGGAATTGACGGGGGCCCGCACAAGCAGCGGAGCATGTGGCTTAATTCGACGCAACGCGAAGAACCTTACCAAGGCTTGACATACACCGGAAAGCATTAGAGATAGTGCCCCCCTTGTGGTCGGTGTACAGGTGGTGCATGGCTGTCGTCAGCTCGTGTCGTGAGATGTTGGGTTAAGTCCCGCAACGAGCGCAACCCTTGTTCTGTGTTGCCAGCATGCCCTTCGGGGTGATGGGGACTCACAGGAGACTGCCGGGGTCAACTCGGAGGAAGGTGGGGACGACGTCAAGTCATCATGCCCCTTATGTCTTGGGCTGCACACGTGCTACAATGGCAGGTACAATGAGCTGCGAAGCCGTGAGGCGGAGCGAATCTCAAAAAGCCTGTCTCAGTTCGGATTGGGGTCTGCAACTCGACCCCATGAAGTCGGAGTTGCTAGTAATCGCAGATCAGCATTGCTGCGGTGAATACGTTCCCGGGCCTTGTACACACCGCCCGTCACGTCACGAAAGTCGGTAACACCCGAAGCCGGTGGCCCAACCCCTTGTGGGAGGGAGCTGTCGAAGGTGGGACTGGCGATTGGGACGAAGTCGTAACAAGGTAGCCGTACCGGAAGGTGCGGCTGGATCACCTCCTTTCTAAGGAGCATCTAGGCTGCCAGGCTTGCCTGGTGGTCCAGGGCCATTACGTCGGCAGATGTTCGACGGTGGTTGCTCATGGGTGGAACGTTGATTATTCGGCACTTTCAGTCATCTCAGGCTGCCAGTACTGTCCTTCGGGGCGTGGAAAGCTGATCTGAGTGGCGAGGGTGTCGGGCACGCTGTTGGGTGTCTGAAGGTACGGCCGATCGTTGGCTGCCTTCAGTGCCGGCCCCAGTGCACTCGAACTACTGGTTCGGGGTGATGGGTGGTTGGTCGTTGTTTGAGAACTGCACAGTGGACGCGAGCATCTGTGGCCAAGTTTTTAAGGGCGCACGGTGGATGCCTTGGCACCAGGAACCGATGAAGGACGTGGGAGGCCACGATAGTCCCCGGGGAGTCGTCAACCAGGCTTTGATCCGGGGGTTTCCGAATGGGGAAACCCGGCAGTCGTCATGGGCTGTCACCCTTGCCTGAACACATAGGGCAAGTGGAGGGAACGCGGGGAAGTGAAACATCTCAGTACCCGCAGGAAGAGAAAACAACCGTGATTCCGGGAGTAGTGGCGAGCGAAACTGGATGAGGCCAAACCATATGCGTGTGAGACCCGGCAGGGGTTGCGTATGTGGGGTTGTGGGATTTCTCTTTCACGGTCTGCCGGCCGTGAGACGAGTCAGAAACCGTTGATGTAGGCGAAGGACATGCGAAAGGTCCGGCGTAGAGGGTAAGACCCCCGTAGTCGAAACATCAACGGCTCGTTTGAGAAACACCCAAGTAGCACGGGGCCCGAGAAATCCCGTGTGAATCTGGCGGGACCACCCGCTAAGCCTAAATATTCCCTGGTGACCGATAGCGGATAGTACCGTGAGGGAATGGTGAAAAGTACCGCGGGAGCGGAGTGAAATAGTACCTGAAACCGTGTGCCTACAAGCCGTGGGAGCGTCGGATACGTGCTTGCACGTATCTCGTGACTGCGTGCCTTTTGAAGAATGAGCCTGCGAGTTTGCGGTGTGTTGCGAGGTTAACCCGTGTGGGGAAGCCGTAGCGAAAGCGAGTCCGAATAGGGCGATTTAGTAGCGCGCTCAAGACCCGAAGCGGAGTGATCTAGCCATGGGCAGGTTGAAGCGGCTGTAAGAGGTCGTGGAGGACCGAACCCACCAGGGTTGAAAACCTGGGGGATGACCTGTGGTTAGGGGTGAAAGGCCAATCAAACTCCGTGATAGCTGGTTCTCCCCGAAATGCATTTAGGTGCAGCGTCGTGTGTTTCTTGCCGGAGGTAGAGCACTGGATAGGCGATGGGCCCTACCGGGTTACTGACCTTAGCCAAACTCCGAATGCCGGTAAGTGAGAGCGCGGCAGTGAGACTGTGGGGGATAAGCTCCATGGTCGAGAGGGAAACAGCCCAGAGCATCGACTAAGGCCCCTAAGCGTACGCTAAGTGGGAAAGGATGTGGAGTCGCACAGACAACCAGGAGGTTGGCTTAGAAGCAGCCACCCTTGAAAGAGTGCGTAATAGCTCACTGGTCTAGTGATTCCGCGCCGACAATGTAGCGGGGCTCAAGCGTACCGCCGAAGTCGTGTCATTGCAGCAATAGGGCCAACGCCTGCTGTGATGGGTAGGGGAGCGTCGTGTGCCGGGTGAAGCCGCGCCGGAAGGCAGTGGTGGACGGTTCACGAGTGAGAATGCAGGCATGAGTAGCGATACACACGTGAGAAACGTGTGCGCCGATTGACTAAGGGTTCCTGGGTCAAGCTGATCTGCCCAGGGTAAGTCGGGACCTAAGGCGAGGCCGACAGGCGTAGTCGATGGATAACCGGTTGATATTCCGGTACCCGCTGTGAAGCGTCAAACATTGAACCAGGCGATGCTAAGTCCGTGAAGCCGCCCTGGAGCCTTCGGGCAAAGGGGAGTGGTGGAGCCGACGGACCAGACCTGCAGTAGGTGAGTGATGGGGTGACGCAGGAAGGTAGTCCATCCCGGGCGGTGGTTGTCCCGGGGTAAGGGTGTAGGCCGTGTGATAGGCAAATCC
The DNA here is from genome assembly GCF_009498275.1 of Streptomyces fagopyri. Classification (NCBI taxonomy): domain Bacteria; kingdom Bacillati; phylum Actinomycetota; class Actinomycetes; order Kitasatosporales; family Streptomycetaceae; genus Streptomyces; species Streptomyces fagopyri. The sequence goes on from NZ_CP045643.1 coordinate 7,677,487, forward strand.
GTCACACATCAAGGCTGAGACCTGATGCCGAGCCGATTGTGGTGAAGTGGATGATCCTATGCTGTCGAGAAAAGCCTCTAGCGAGTTTCATGGCGGCCCGTACCCTAAACCGACTCAGGTGGTCAGGTAGAGAATACCGAGGCGTTCGGGTGAACTATGGTTAAGGAACTCGGCAAAATGCCCCCGTAACTTCGGGAGAAGGGGGGCCATCTTTGGTGATCCGATTTACTCGGTGAGCTGGGGGTGGCCGCAGAGACCAGCGAGAAGCGACTGTTTACTAAAAACACAGGTCCGTGCGAAGCCGTAAGGCGATGTATACGGACTGACGCCTGCCCGGTGCTGGAACGTTAAGGGGACCGGTTAGTCAAACTTCGGTTTGGCGAAGCTGAGAACTTAAGCGCCAGTAAACGGCGGTGGTAACTATAACCATCCTAAGGTAGCGAAATTCCTTGTCGGGTAAGTTCCGACCTGCACGAATGGCGTAACGACTTCTCGACTGTCTCAACCATAGGCCCGGTGAAATTGCACTACGAGTAAAGATGCTCGTTTCGCGCAGCAGGACGGAAAGACCCCGGGACCTTTACTACAGTTTGATATTGGTGTTCGGTTCGGCTTGTGTAGGATAGGTGGGAGACTTTGAACTCTGAGCGCCAGCTCAGGGGGAGTCGTCGTTGAAATACCACTCTGGTCGTGCTGGATGTCTAACCTGGGTCCGTGATCCGGATCAGGGACAGTGTCTGATGGGTAGTTTAACTGGGGCGGTTGCCTCCTAAAGAGTAACGGAGGCGCCCAAAGGTTCCCTCAGCCTGGTTGGTAATCAGGTGTTGAGTGTAAGTGCACAAGGGAGCTTGACTGTGAGACCGACGGGTCGAGCAGGGACGAAAGTCGGGACTAGTGATCCGGCGGTGGCTTGTGGAAGCGCCGTCGCTCAACGGATAAAAGGTACCCCGGGGATAACAGGCTGATCTTCCCCAAGAGTCCATATCGACGGGATGGTTTGGCACCTCGATGTCGGCTCGTCGCATCCTGGGGCTGGAGTCGGTCCCAAGGGTTGGGCTGTTCGCCCATTAAAGCGGTACGCGAGCTGGGTTTAGAACGTCGTGAGACAGTTCGGTCCCTATCCGCTGTGCGCGTAGGAATATTGAGAAGGGCTGTCCCTAGTACGAGAGGACCGGGACGGACGAACCTCTGGTGTGCCAGTTGTCCTGCCAAGGGCATGGCTGGTTGGCTACGTTCGGGAGGGATAACCGCTGAAAGCATCTAAGCGGGAAGCCTGCTTCGAGATGAGTATTCCCACCCCCTTTGAGGGGTTAAGGCTCCCAGTAGACGACTGGGTTGATAGGCCGGATCTGGAAGGCGGGTAACCGCTGGAGGTGACCGGTACTAATAGGCCGAGGGCTTGTCCTCAGTTGCTCGCGTCCACTGTGTTGGTTCTGAAACCACGAACAACCGTCGTAGCTTTGCCACGGCTCCGGTTGACAGTTTCATAGTGTTTCGGTGGTCATAGCGTGAGGGAAACGCCCGGTTACATTCCGAACCCGGAAGCTAAGCCTCACAGCGCCGATGGTACTGCAGGGGGGACCCTGTGGGAGAGTAGGACGCCGCCGAACAAATTTTGAAAGAGCTGGTCCCCGAACTTCGGTTCGGGGACCAGCTCTTTTTTGTTTTCCGAACCTTTCCCCACTGTGCGGCAGAGTGTTCTTCGGCGGGGCGCAGACCCGCCGCGTCGCGGTGTCAGGGCTGCGGGTAAGGTCAGGGGGCATCGTTGGCACATTTCCCACAGGAGGCCCCCGGGTGGAGGTCCAGGAGACCCGCGTTCAGACGGACCGGGTCCTCACCATCCCGAACATCCTCAGCATGGCGCGCCTCGTCGGCGTACCCATCTTCCTGTGGCTGATCCTCAGGCCGGAGTTCGGGGGTCCCAAGAGCGACGGCTGGGCCCTGCTCGTGCTGATGCTGAGCGGCATCAGCGACTATCTCGACGGGAAGCTCGCACGGCGCTGGAACCAGATCAGCAGCCTCGGCCGGCTGTTGGACCCCGCGGCCGACCGCCTCTACATCCTGTCGACTCTCGTAGGCCTTACCTGGCGGGAGATTCTGCCGATCTGGCTGACCGCCGCCCTTCTGGCTCGTGAACTGGTCCTGCTGGTCATGGTGGGCATCCTCAGGCGCCACGGCTATCCGCCGCCACAGGTGAACTTCCTGGGGAAGGCCGCCACCTTCAACCTGATGTACGCCTTCCCGTTGTTGCTGCTCAGCGACGGACACGGATGGATCGCGTCACTCGGTGCGATTTTCGGATGGGCGTTCGCGGGGTGGGGTACAACCCTGTACTGGTGGGCAGGAGTCCTGTACGTGGTGCAGGTCCGCCGGCTTGTCCGGGCGGACACCACGGCCGATTGAGCTCGGCCCGCAGGGGCAGTTGAAGCGCCCCGATGGCCCGCGCTCGAAAACTGCGGGACAATCTGGACGGGTGAAGTCGGCTAGTCCGTCGTCTCTTAAAAGGAGGACGCTTCCGACATGAAGGCCGTAGTGATGGCCGGAGGCGAAGGTACTCGCCTTCGTCCCATGACCTCAAGCATGCCCAAGCCGCTCCTGCCCGTGGCGAACCGCCCGATCATGGAGCACGTGCTGAGGCTGCTCAAAAGGCATGGGCTCAACGAGACCGTCGTGACCGTTCAGTTCTTGGCCTCTCTGGTCAAGAACTACTTCGGTGACGGCGAGGAGCTCGGCATGGAGCTCACCTATGCCAATGAGGAGAAGCCACTCGGTACTGCCGGTAGCGTCAAGAACGCCGAAGAGGCGTTGAAGGACGACACCTTCCTGGTGATCTCCGGCGATGCCCTGACCGACTTCGATCTCACCGACCTCATCAATTTTCACAAAGAAAAGGGTGCGCTGGTCACCGTCTGTCTGACGCGCGTTCCCAACCCCCTCGAATTCGGCATCACCATCGTCGACGAAGAGGGCAAGGTCGAGCGCTTCCTGGAGAAGCCGACCTGGGGTCAGGTCTTCTCCGACACCGTGAACACCGGCATCTACGTCATGGAGCCCGAAGTCTTCGACTACGTCGAGGCGGATGTCTCGGTCGACTGGTCGGGCGACGTCTTCCCTCAGCTGATGAAGGAAGGAAAGCCCGTCTTCGGATACATCGCCGAGGGCTACTGGGAGGACGTGGGCACCCACGAGAGCTACGTGAAGGCGCAGGCCGACGTCCTGGAGGGCAAGGTCGACGTCGAGATCGACGGCTTCGAGATCTCCCCGGGCGTATGGGTCGCCGAGGGCGCCGAAGTACACCCCGACGCCGTACTGCGGGGCCCCCTCTACATCGGCGACTACGCGAAGGTCGAAGCGGACGCCGAAATCCGTGAGCACTCGGTCATCGGCTCCAACGTCGTCGTCAAAAGCGGCGCCTTCCTGCACAGAGCCGTCGTCCACGACAACGTGTACGTCGGCCAGCACAGCAATCTCCGGGGCTGTGTCATCGGCAAGAACACCGACATCATGCGGGCCGCACGGATCGAGGACGGCGCCGTCATCGGCGACGAATGCCTCGTCGGTGAAGAATCGATCATTCAGGGAAACGTACGGGTCTATCCGTTCAAGACCATCGAGGCCGGCGCGTTCGTCAACACCTCGGTGATCTGGGAGTCGCGCGGTCAGGCGCATCTCTTCGGAGCGCGCGGTGTGTCCGGCATCCTGAACGTGGAGATCACTCCGGAGCTGGCGGTGCGCCTCGCGGGGGCGTACGCGACGACCCTCAAGAAGGGCTCCACGGTCACCACGGCCCGTGACCACTCCCGGGGCGCGCGGGCGCTGAAGAGAGCGGTCATTTCCGCGCTGCAGGCCAGCGCCATCGACGTACGCGACCTGGAGAACGTGCCGCTGCCGGTCGCCAGGCAGCAGACGGCGCGAGGCAGCGCCGGCGGGATCATGATCCGGACGACTCCCGGGGTGCCCGACTCCGTCGACATCATGTTCTTCGACGGGGAGGGTGCCGACCTGTCGCAGGGCGGACAGCGGAAGCTCGACCGGGTGTTCGCGCGGCAGGAGTACCGGCGCGCGTTCCCGGGTGAGATCGGGGATCTGTACTTTCCCGCCAGCGTGTTCGACTCCTACACGGGTTCCTTGCTGAGGAACGTGGACACGACGGGTATCGCCGAGTCCGGGCTGAAGGTGGTCGTGGACGCCTCCAACGGCAGTGCCGGACTGGTGCTTCCCAGCCTGCTGGGCAAGCTCGGTGTCGACTCCCTGACCATCAACCCCGGCCTGGACGAGTCCAGGCCGACGGAGACCGCCGACACCCGGCGGGCCGGACTCGTACGGCTCGGCGAGATCGTCGCGTCCGCGCGGGCGGCATTCGGGGTGCGCTTCGACCCGGTGGGTGAGCGGCTCTCGCTGGTCGACGAGAAGGGGCGGATCGTCGAGGACGACCGGGCTCTCCTCGTGATGCTCGACCTGGTGGCCGCGGAGCGGCGCAGTGGGCGAGTGGCGCTGCCGGTGACCACCACGCGGATCGCCGAGCAGGTCGCGGCCTACCACGGCACACAGGTGGAGTGGACGACCACGTCCCCGGACGACCTGACCCGGGTCGGACGTGACGAGGCGACGATCTTCGGCGGTGACGGCCGCGGCGGCTTCATCATCCCGGAGTTCAGCAGCGTGTTCGACGGCGCGGCCGCCTTCGTACGCCTCATCGGGCTGGTGGCGCGGACGCAGCTCACGCTCAGCCAGATCGACGCGCGGATTCCGCGGGCGCACGTCCTCAAGCGGGATCTCGCGACTCCATGGGCGGTCAAGGGGCTCGTGATGCGCAGGGTCGTGGAGGAGGCGGGGGACCGGTTCGTGGACACGACCGACGGCGTCCGGGTGGTGGAGACCGACGGGCGCTGGGTGATGGTGCTGCCCGACCCCGCCGAGGCCGTGACGCACCTGTGGGCCGAAGGCCCCGACATCGCGTCGGCGGAGGCCCTGCTCGACGAGTGGGCGGCCGTCGTGGACAGCGCCGGCCGTTAGCACACGCGCGTGCCGGACAAGTGCCCCCAAGGGGGCCTGTCCGGCACGCGGGTGGGGCCATTCGGAGGTAGCACCCGCGACGTGCGACGATGTGCGGCATGCCGCAGCAGCCCCCCGTTCGGAGCACACCTCCGCGCCCCTCGCGCCCGGACGCCTCCATGTCGCTGCTCACCAACGTCATGGACCACAGCCTCGACGACGGATACGCCGAGGCGGCCGCCCGCAAGAAGGCCGCGGGCGCCGGCGGTATGCCGAAGACGGTACGGGCGAGGCTCGGCCTCGCCGCCGGTCTCGTGCTCGCCGCCCTGGTGGTGACGGTGGGCGCGGCCAACGCGCGGATCGCGGCGCCGGTCGTGGCCAAGGAACGCCAGGAACTCATCGACCGCATCCAGCGCGAGACCTCGTCCGCGGACAAGCTCGAGGCCGGTGTCGACACCCTGCGCGACGATGTGAGCGCCCGGCAGCGCGAGGCGCTGAAGAAACAGGGGGGCGGCGACCAGGCCGACCTCGTCGGCATCCTCTCTGGTGCCGTGGCGGTGCACGGCCCCGGTGTGAAGCTGGTCGTGAACGACGCCAAGGAAGCCACCCAGGGCGGCGACGGTGACCCGCGTGAGACCAGCGGGTTCTCGGACACCGGCCGGGTCCGTGACCGTGACATGCAACGGGTCGTCAACGGGCTCTGGGAGTCCGGCGCGGAGGCCGTGTCGGTCAACGGACAGCGGCTGACGGCGCTCTCGGCGATCCGGGCGGCCGGAGACGCGATACTGGTCGACAACAAGCCGCTGGTGCCGCCGTACACGGTGCTCGCGGTGGGGGACGGCGAGCGGCTCAGCACCAGGTTCCAGAACAGTGCCGACGGGCTGTATCTTCACGCCCTTCAGGAGAACTACGGCATCCGGACCAGCATCTCCGTCGACGACGACGTCCGGTTGTCCGCCGCACCGAGTGTGATCGTACGTACAGCACAGCCGAGCACAGAGAAGGGCACATCGTGATCGCCGTACTGGGCCTCGTCGTGGGAGTCGTGGCTGGATTGTTGGTCCGGCCCGAGGTTCCGGTGATCGTGGAACCCTACCTTCCGATCGCCGTCGTGGCGGCGCTCGACGCCGTCTTCGGAGGCCTGCGCGCGATGCTCGACGGCATCTTCGACGACAAGGTCTTCGTGGTCTCGTTCCTGTCGAACGTGGTCGTCGCCGCGCTGATCGTCTTCTTGGGCGACAAGCTGGGCGTCGGCGCCCAGCTCTCCACCGGGGTCGTGGTCGTCCTCGGTATCCGTATCTTCTCCAACGCCGCGGCGATCCGCCGGCACGTCTTCCGGGCGTGAGGCCGATGAACAACGAGGACGAGACCCCCGACAACCGGCTGCGCAGGGAACTTCCCGAAGAGGTTCCGGCCGCGGCCGACGAGAGCTCCGCGCCCCAGCAGCACCAAGCGCCCCCGCCGGACGCCGCGCAGGCCGCCCGGACGCAGCCCGCCGAGACGCTGACCGGCCGTCAGCGCCTGGTGAAGGGGCTGTGGCCGCCGCGCGTGTCCCGTGCGCAACTCATCGTCGCGCTCCTGTTGTTCGGCCTCGGCTTCGGTCTGGCCGTTCAGGTGGCGTCCAACAGCGACAGTGGCAGCGCGCTGCGTGGCGCACGTCAAGAAGATCTCGTACGTATCCTCGATGAACTCGACAACCGTACGCAGCGTCTAGAAGACGAGAAGCAGGGTCTCGAAGATCAGCGCACCGAGCTGGAGAACAGCTCGAACCAGGCTGCCGAGGCGCGCAAGCAGACGGCCGAGAAGGAGAAGCAACTCGGCATTCTGGCGGGCACGGTGGCGGCGCAGGGACCCGGCATCACGCTGACCATCAACGATACGAAGGGGACGGTCAAGGCGGACATGCTGCTTGACGCGATCCAGGAGCTGCGCGCGGCCGGCGCGGAGGCGATTCAGGTGAACGGTGTGCGGGTCGTCGCCAGCACCTATCTGAGCGATTCCGGCAAGGGCGTGAGCGTGGACGGGAACAAGATCACCCAGCCCTATCGTTTCAAGGTCATCGGCAAGCCGCAGGACCTCGAACCGGCGCTCAACATCCCCGGAGGTGTGGTGCAGACTCTGGAGAAGGAGCAGGCCACCGTCACCGTGGAGCGTGCGACGAAGATCGTTGTGGACGCCTTGCGGGCCGCGAAGCTGCCTGACTACGCTCGGTCCTCCTCCCGGTGAGCCGGGGGCGCATGGGGGTGGTGCGGCGAGGGCATGAGGTTGCGGGGGGTCGGCGCACCGAATGGGTGGTGCGTGGTGGAAACTGTCTGGTGGATACGGACGTTGTGAGGATGTCCGGGTCGACCGGTGTGTGCAATCAGGGTTCGTCCTGCCCCACGGGCGGGTCTGTTTCGGTCAAGGGGAATCGCCCGTGAAGTTGTTTGCGAAGTTGTTCGGCAAGAGCGCGCGAGAGGGCGGCGACAACGCCCGGCACCGCGCCCCGCGCCATGGAGACGCAGAGGGCCAGGGTGGCGAGCGTCCGCTGTTCCGCGACCAGGTCGCTGGTCAGGGCGCGCCGTCTGTTGACCCTGCCCAGTCCGGCCGCATAGGTTTCGGGGAACCGTCAGCCTCAAGTACGGGTGGAGGGTTCGCCGCCGACCCGTACGCGTCTCATGTCCCTGGGGGGCAGCCGCGGCAGGAGGATCCCATGTCGGCCCTGGTGTGTACGAGGTGCGGTAACCGCAACGCGGAAAACAGCCGCTTCTGTTCGAACTGCGGTGCGCCGCTGCGGCCCGGGGCGATCCCGGAGCGCGCGTCCGAGACGACGTCGACGATCTCCATCTCGGGCCTTGAGGCCTACGATGCCGAGGTCACCGGCCAGACGCAGATGCCCACGCTCTCCCCGGAGGCGCAGGCCGCCGTCGACGCGCTGCCGCTCGGCTCGGCGCTCCTGGTGGTCCGCCGTGGTCCGAACTCGGGCAGCCGCTTCCTCCTGGACGGTGAGCTGACCACCGCCGGGCGTCATCCGCAGAGCGACATCTTCCTCGACGACGTGACCGTGTCGCGCCGGCACGTGGAGTTCCGCCGCGCGGCGGACGGTTCGTTCACGGTCGCCGACGTGGGCAGCCTGAACGGCACGTACGTCAACCGGGAGCGGATCGACTCGGTTCCGCTGTCGAACGGCGACGAGGTGCAGATCGGTAAGTACCGGCTGGTCTTCTACGCGAGCCAGCGAGGTATCTGACCCTTCCCCAGACTCCGTCCGGGGGGACCCCCAGGAAGGTCCATGCTTCGAACACCGAGCGGCGGTGCCGGCAGCGGTACCGCCGCAGCGGACAGTGGGCTGATGAGCATCGGCGCGGTGCTGAACGCGCTGCGTGACGAGTTCCCCGAGGTCACCATCTCCAAGATCCGCTTCCTGGAGTCGGAGGGACTCATCGAGCCGCGACGGACTCCGTCGGGGTATCGCAAGTTCAGCGCGGACGACGTCGAGCGGCTCGGGCACGTACTGAGGATGCAGCGGGACCACTATCTTCCGCTGAAGGTGATCCGCGAGCATCTGGACGCCCTGGAGCGCGGCGAGCCGGTGCGGCTGCCGTCCCTGGGACGCCAGCGCGACGGGGGCGACGGGGAGCCGCTGGAGCCCGACGCGCCCACAGCGGTCCGGGTGGGCCGTTCGGAGCTGCTGGCCGCCGCCGAGATCGGCGAGCAGGAGCTCCAGGAGTGGGAGTCGTACGGGCTCATCGCCCCACTGGCGGAGGGGACGTACGACTCCGAGGCGGTGACGGTCGCCGCACTCGTCGGCGAGCTGGGGCGGTTCGGTATCGAGCCGCGCCATCTGCGGGCGATGAAGGCCGCGGCCGAACGGGACGCGGGGCTGGTGGACCAGGTGGTGGCCCCGCTGAGGCGCCATCGCAATCCGCAGACCAGGGCCCACGCTGAGGCCCGTACGAAGGAGCTGGCGGGGCTCACGGTGAGGCTGCACGCCGCGCTGGTGCAGACCGCGCTGGGCGTAAGGCTGCCCTGACCTCGGGGCCCTCGCCGGCGTCCGGATCGGCCACCCGTTCTGTGCTCGACTACCCAAACGTCCCGGGCACGGCCTAGGGTTGCTGTGTGAACGAGCTCGATGTCGTAGGTGTCCGGGTCGAAATGCCCTCCAACCAACCGATCGTGCTCCTGCGTGAAGTGGGAGGCGATCGCTACCTCCCCATCTGGATCGGACCGGGGGAGGCGACGGCGATCGCCTTCGCCCAGCAGGGCATGGCCCCCGCACGACCGCTGACCCACGACCTGTTCAAGGACGTGCTGGAAGCCGTCGGCCAGGAACTCACCGAGGTGCGCATCACCGATCTGCGTGAGGGGGTCTTCTACGCGGAGCTGGTGTTCGCCAGCGGTATCGAGGTCAGTGCCCGCCCGTCCGACGCCATAGCGCTGGCGCTGCGCACCGGAACGCCGATCTACGGCAGTGACGGGGTGCTCGACGACGCGGGAATCGCGATCCCGGACGAGCAGGAGGACGAGGTGGAGAAGTTCCGCGAGTTCCTCGACCAGATCTCGCCCGAGGACTTCGGGACCAACAGCCAGTGACGGGGCCGGGCGCCCCCGGCGGGCGCCCGGACATCCGTTCCCGCAGCCGCGCCGCGTCACGGGATCGGAGTACTCCCGGCGGCAATTGCCCGTGGCGACTGTGGCGCGCTGCGGCTCACTCCGAGAGCATTCGGCTAGCCTTTCCCCGCGGTGGGACACGGGAAACCACTCCTAGGGTGATTATCACTCGGCGTGCCGAGTGTGGCGATCGTTGACGCACCCCTGGTGACTGCCTACCGTCGAGAAGGCAGGTCAAGGACGGAGGTCGGCGTGAGAAGCAGCGGCGACGGTACGGCTGGGGGTGCCCCCGGACGCGGTCTGGGGGAGAGCGGCCCGTACCCTCCCCCAAGCTCTCGGCTCGGCTCGAGCAGGGGGTACCCCCATCACGACAGTGCGGCCGATCCCGTTCCGCAGCGGCCGACAGCGGTGCCGGGCGAGGGTGGGACGGCGGCCGAGGAGATCGGTTACCGGGGGCCCACGGCGTGTGCCGCCGCGGGCATCACCTACCGGCAGCTCGACTACTGGGCCAGGACCGGTCTGGTCGAGCCGAGCGTGCGGCCCGCCTACGGGTCGGGGACGCAGCGGTTGTACAGCTTCCGGGACGTGGTGGTCCTGAAGATCGTGAAGCGGTTCCTCGACACGGGAGTGTCGCTGCAGAACATCCGCACCACGGTCCAGCACCTCAGGGAGCGCGGCTTCCGGGACCTGGAGCGACTGACGCTGATGAGCGACGGCGCGACCGTCTACGAGTGTTCCTCGCCCGACGAGGTCCACGCCCTGCTCCAGGGCGGCCAGGGTGTCTTCGGGATCGCCGTCGGCGTGGTGTGGCGTGACGTGGAGAACGCCCTCTCGCAGTTGCACGGGGAGCGGGTGGACACGGGCGAGACGCTCGTCCGCCACAACCCCGCGGACGAGCTGGCCCGCCGGCGCAACCGCGCGGTCTGACGGTCGGCGCGATCCGGCGGTCCGTGCCGCGGCGACGTGGTGCGGACCGGCGGGGGCGCCTCCGCAGGCGGGCTCGGCGGTGCGCGGCGGAGTACTGGGGCATTGTCAGTGGCGTAGGGCAGCATCAGGGGTGTGAGAAACGCCCCCACGATCCTGCATCTCGACATGGATGCCTTCTTCGCCTCGGCGGAGCAGGCGTCCAAGCCGAGCCTGCGCGGGAAGGCCGTCGTCGTGGGCGGCCTCGGGATGCGCGGCGTGGTCGCCACCGCCTCCTACGAGGCCCGCGTCTTCGGGGTGCACTCGGCGATGCCGATGGCCCAGGCGCGCAGGCTCGCGCCGAACGCCGCGTATCTCGTGCCGCGTTTCGGGCTCTACCGGGAGATCAGTGACCAGGTGATGGGTCTGCTGCGGACCCTGTCCCCCCTGGTGGAGCCGCTGAGCCTGGACGAGGCGTTCGTCGATCTGGAGGCCGGGGGAACCGCCTGGGACGACGCCTCGGCGCGGCTGGCGGGGGCGAAGCTGCGCGCGGACATCAGGGCTGTCACGGGCCTGACGGGATCCGTGGGGCTCGCGGCCTCCAAGATGCTCGCCAAGATCGCCTCCGAGCAGGCCAAGCCCGACGGCCTGGTGGTGATCGAGCCGGGCACGGAGCGGGCGCTGCTCGGGCCGATGCCGGTGCGGACCCTGCCGGGCGTGGGGCCCGCCACCGGGGACCATCTGCGACGGGGCGGGATCACCACCGTCGACGAGATCGCCGAGGCGGGCGAGGACGAGCTCGTACGGCTGCTCGGCAAGGCTCACGGGCACGCGCTGTACGCGATGGCGCTGGCGCGCGACGAGCGGCCCGTGGTGGCCGAGCGGGAGACGAAGTCCGTGTCGGTCGAGGACACCTACGACGTGGACATCCATGACCGGGTGCGGGTCGGGCTCGAGGTGCAGCGGCTGGCCGACCGGTGTGTGCAGCGGCTGCGCGGGGCCGGCCTGTCGGGACGGACCATCGTGCTCAAGGTGCGCAGGTACGACTTCTCGACGCTGACCCGGTCCGAGACGCTCCGGGGACCCACGGACGACCCCGCCGTCGTACGGGAGGCGGCGGGCCGGCTCCTGGAGGCGGTGGACACGACGGGAGGCGTACGTCTGCTGGGCGTCGGGGTGTCAGGGCTCGCCGACTACACGCAGGAGGACCTCTTCGCCCAGGCCCAGGCCCAGGCGCAGGCGCAGGCCAGGGCCGCCGAGGAGGAGACGGCGGCGCAGGAGCATCCCGACGAGGCCGCGGCGGAGGACCCTGCGGCCGAGCAGGTGACGGCGGCCGAGCGGCGCTGGCCCGCGGGGCACGACGTGCACCATGCCGAGTACGGGCACGGCTGGGTGCAGGGCAGCGGGCTGGGAAGGGTGACCGTGCGATTCGAGACGCCGGACTCGCGACCGGGGCGGGTGCGGACGTTCCGCACCGACGACGCGGCCCTGGAACCGGCGGATCCGCTGCCGTTGGTGCGACGAAGACCCGAGGACTCGTCCGGTGTGTGCGCCGGTACGCCCGGGAGGGCTTGAGCCCGTTCGGCTCGGCCGCCGGGACGGGCCGACTGCCAGGACGGGCTGGGGCGCCGGTGGGGCGACCGCCGGGACGGGCTGGGGCGACCGCCGGGAATCGGGCCGGGCGTCGCCCGCCGTCACTGGCCGGCCGACCGGCGAGTCGCGCGGCCCGCCGTACTTCGGACGCGGCTCAGCGGTCCGAAGGGGTGTCTCAGGTCTCGTCCGTTCCCGCCAGACGGCCGAAGTCGTGGTCCGGCGGGAGGGCCGGAGGCGTCACGTCGAGACCGTAGTGGTGGTAGAGCTGGAGTTCCTGCTCGGGAGAGAGGTGGCGGCCCACGCCGAAGTCGGGGGCGTCCTTGATCAGGGCGCGTTCGAAGGGGACCCGCAGACTGCCCTCGACGAGTTCGCTGGGCTCCAGGGGCACGAAGGCGTCCCTGCTGAACAGGCCCGTACGTATGGCGGCCCACTCCGGTATGCCGGTCGCGTCGTCCAGATAGACCTCGTCGACCGTGCCGATCTTGGCGCCGTTGCGGTCGAGCGCCTTGCGGCCGATCAGGTTGCGCGGATCGATGTCGGTCTGCACGGGCCCTCCAGTCGATTGCAACTCATCCGTAGGCACTACGAAAGAGCACATTCGTGACGGTGGCCACTCGAAAGCTCGTGCGTTGTTCTCGCTGGTACGCTGGCAAGCGGCTGCTGACCCCGTGCGGGAGAGTCCTCCAGACACCATCGGAGGCGCCGAAGGAGCAAATCCTCCCCGGAATCTCTCAGGCTCACGTACCGCACGGACGAGGTCACTCTGGAAAGCAGGGCGGGGGCCGATGGCTTCCGCTCTCACCGACGGTGAAAGCCGGGTCGCAGCGGGTCGGCGGTCCGGTGAAGCTCTCAGGTCGAGATGACAGAGGGGGAGGCCGTCGGGGCACCTACGCCGTGGTGCCCCTCGAAGGTCGTGTGTGACCAGGAGGCCTCCGCAATGACCGCCCACCGCATTCCGCTCTCCGAGCTCGAACAGGGCATCCCCTTCGAGCAGCGCCACATCGGGCCCGCCCCGGAAGCGCGGGCCAAGATGCTCGCGCAGGTCGGGTACGGCTCGCTGGACGAGCTGACGGCCGCCGCCGTGCCGGACGTGATCAAGAACGCCGAGGCGCTGGATCTCCCGGGCGCGCGCACCGAGGCCGAGGTCCTGGCCGAGCTGCGCTCCCTCGCGGACCGCAACCAGGTCCTCGACTCGATGATCGGCCTCGGTTACTACGGCACCTTCACGCCGCCGGTGATCCTGCGCAACGTCATGGAGAACCCGGCCTGGTACACCGCGTACACGCCGTACCAGCCGGAGATCTCGCAGGGCCGCCTGGAGGCGCTGCTCAACTTCCAGACCGTGGTCGCCGAGCTGACGGGCCTGCCCACCTCCGGCGCCTCGCTGCTGGACGAGGGCACCGCGGCCGCCGAGGCGATGGCGCTGTCCCGGCGCATGGGCAAGAACAAGAAGGGCCTCTTCCTGATCGACGCGGACGCCCTGCCGCAGACCGTCGCCGTCATCGAGACCCGCGCCGAGCCCACCGGCGTCGAGGTGGTCGTCGCCGACCTGAGCGAGGGCATCCCGGCCGCGATCGCCGAGCGCGAGATCAACGGTGTGCTCATCCAGTACCCGGGCGCCTCCGGTGCCGTACGCGACCTCAAGCCCGTCATCGAGCAGGCGCACGAGCTCGGCGCGGTCGTCACCGTGGCCGCCGACCTGCTCGCGCTGACCCTGCTCACCTCGCCCGGCGAGCTCGGCGCCGACATCGCGGTCGGCACGACGCAGCGGTTCGGCGTCCCGATGGGCTTCGGCGGTCCGCACGCCGGATACATGGCGGTGCGCGAGAAGTTCGCGCGCAGCCTGCCCGGCCGACTGGTCGGCGTCTCCGTCGACGCGGACGGACACAAGGCGTACCGGCTCGCCCTGCAGACGCGTGAGCAGCACATCCGCCGTGAGAAGGCGACCAGCAACATCTGCACCGCTCAGGTGCTGCTCGCCGTGATGGCGGGCATGTACGCGGTCTACCACGGGCCGGACGGACTGAGGACGATCGCCCGTCGCACCCACCGCTACGCCACCCTCCTCGCCGAGGGGCTGAAGGCCGGCGGCGTCGAGGTCGTGCACGGCGCGTACTTCGACACCCTGACCGTCCGGGTGCCGGGCCGGGCCGCCGAGATCGTGACCGGCGCGCGCGACCAGGGCGTCAACCTCCACCTGGTCGACGCCGACCACGTGTCGATCGCCTGTGACGAGACCACCGCGCGCAGGCAACTGGCCGCCGTGTGGACCGCGTTCGGAGTCGAGGGCGACATCGAGGCGCTGGACGCGCTCACCGAGGACACGCTTCCCGCGGCGCGGCTGCGCACCGACGACTACCTCACGCACCCGGTGTTCCACCAGTACCGTTCCGAGACGGCGATGCTGCGCTACCTGCGCAGGCTCTCCGACCGCGACTACGCGCTGGACCGCGGCATGATCCCGCTGGGCTCCTGCACCATGAAGCTCAACGCGACCACCGAGATGGAGCCGGTCACCTGGCCCGAGTTCGGCCAGCTGCACCCGTTCGTACCCGCCGAGCAGGCGGGCGGCTATCTCACGCTCATCGAGGAGCTGGAGACGCGGCTCGCCGAGGTCACCGGGTACGACAAGGTGTCGTTGCAGCCCAACGCCGGTTCGCAGGGCGAGCTGGCCGGTCTGCTCGCCGTCCGCGGCTACCACCGGGCCAACGGCGACGAGCAGCGCACGGTCTGCCTGATCCCGTCCTCGGCGCACGGCACGAACGCCGCGAGCGCCGTGATGGCCGGCATGAAGGTCGTCGTCGTGAAGACCGCCGAGGACGGCGAGGTCGACATCACGGACCTGCGTGCCAAGATCGAGCAGCACCGTGACGAGCTGTCCGTGCTGATGATCACGTACCCCTCGACGCACGGTGTGTTCGAGGAGCACGTCGCCGACATCTGCGCCCAGGTGCACGAGGCGGGCGGGCAGGTGTACGTCGACGGCGCCAACCTCAACGCGCTGGTGGGCCTCGCCAAGCCGGGCCACTTCGGCGGTGACGTCTCCCACCTGAACCTGCACAAGACGTTCTGCATCCCGCACGGCGGCGGCGGTCCGGGTGTCGGCCCGGTCGGTGTGCGCGCGCACCTCGCGCCGTACCTGCCGAACCACCCGCTCCAGCCCGCCGCCGGTCCCGAGACCGGTGTCGGCCCGATCTCCGCCGCGCCCTGGGGCTCCGCGGGCATCCTGCCCATCTCGTGGGCGTACGTCCGCCTGATGGGCGGCGAGGGCCTCAAGCGGGCCACGCAGGTCGCCGTGCTGTCGGCGAACTACATCGCCAAGCGTCTGGAGCCGCACTACCCGGTGCTGTACACCGGCCCCGGCGGGCTCGTCGCCCACGAGTGCATCATCGATCTGCGTCCGCTGACGAAGGCGACCGGCGTCAGCGTCGACGACGTCGCCAAGCGGCTCATCGACTACGGCTTCCACGCGCCCACCATGTCCTTCCCGGTCGCGGGCACGCTGATGATCGAGCCGACCGAGTCCGAGGACCTGGTCGAGATCGACCGGTTCTGCGAGGCGATGATCGCCATTCGCGCGGAGATCGAGAAGGTCGGTTCGGGCGACTGGACGGTGGACGACAACCCGCTGCGGGGCGCGCCGCACACCGCCGCCGCGCTCGGCGGTGAGTGGAAGCACGCGTACACGCGCGAGGAGGCCGTCTTCCCGTCCGGTGTCTCGGCCGCGGACAAGTACTGGCCGCCGGTGCGCCGGATCGACCAGGCGTACGGCGACCGGAACCTGGTCTGCTCCTGCCCGCCGCTGGACGCCTACGAGGACTAGATCCGACGAGGGCCGGCTCCCGGTGACGGGAGCCGGCCCTCCAGGACCAGGAACGACCGCCGGCCTCCAGGGGCCGGAGGTGCGTGGAATCAGTGGAATCAGAGGGGGACCTGACCCGGCTTTCTGCCGGACAGGTCCCCCTCTCGTCTCCGTGTCCGTCTCCCCGTCCGGGCCCGATTCGCGGTGCAGGCGACGCGACCCGTGGGTCCCTCGCGGTCAGGGGGCGACCGCCGTCAGTGGGCGACGGCGAGCCACGGCATCGGATCGGTGTACGCGCCGTCGACGAGCACCTCGAAGTGCAGGTGGGGGCCTGTCGACAGGCCGGTGGAGCCGACGAACCCGAGCGCGGCTCCCGTCTCGACGCTCTGACCGGCTCCGACCAGCAGGGACGACATGTGGCTGTACGTGGTCTCCAGCCGTCTGCCGCCGAGCGTGCCGTGGTCGATCACGACGCGGTTGCCGTACGCCTTGGTCATTCCCGCGAACACCACCCGGCCCTGTCGCGCGGCGGACACCGGCGCGTTCCGCGGAGCGGCGAAGTCCACGCCGGTGTGCAGCTTGGTGACGCCCGTGAGGGGGTGTTTGCGGGACCCGAAGGGGGAGCTGATCACGAGGGTGGTGACCGGCAGGGCCAGCACTCCGCTCGCCCTGCCGCTGCCGGGGTTCGTGTCGTCCTCGCGGTCGAAGGTCCGGTACCGCGCGGACAGCTTCTTGACGTCGGCGAGATACGTCCGCGCCGCCGACGGGACGTTTCCCGCCCGGGTCACGGAGTCCGTGCCCACCGTGTAGGCGGCCAGGGTGAGGTCGAGCAGGTCCCCCGACACCGTGCCACGGGTCCTGAGCCCGGTGACGTCCTCGGCGAGGGCACAGTCCTGCCGGGCGAGCGCCATGATGGCGTCCACCGGGTCGCGCGGCGAGGACTTTCCGTTGCCGTCGGAGTCCTTCCCCCAGGTCCGCCACTGGCTCTCCGTGAACCCCGCGATCCCCACGGCGCCCGACAGCGTGGCCGGGTCGGTGTTCCAGTGCGAACGCCGGTCGATCTGGGCGGCGAGGACGGACGGTTTCAGGAGGGTGCAGGTCCTGGCCGCCGCGCGCAGCCACGGGACGTACGAGGCGTCGACGCGGTCCGTCGCCGCGCTGCCCGCGGTCGTCGTGTGCGCGTCGGAGTCGTCCGGCCAGGCCGAGGACAGGCGGCCCGTCGCGGCCATGAACGCGGCGAAGCCCACGACGACGGTCAGGCCCGGCAGAGCGAGCAGGGTGAACGGGCCGGGACGGCGACGGCGGCGCGTGGGTTCGGGCCGTTCGTCCGACGGTCCTTCGTGCACCGGTCCTACGTCGGTCGGCCTCATGCGGGTCGGTCCCACGTCGGTTGGCCCTATGTGGGTCGGCTCCACGTCGGTCGACCCTATGTGGGTCGGGTGTGCGCCGACTGGGCTTGCGCCTGTCCGAGCCGTGCCCGGTGTGGGTCCGTCCGCCGGTCTCTCGTGCGGGGCGGGATCCTCCTGCGCCGTGCGGTCGCCGGGCTTCGGGGGGTGCTGCCCACGATCGGGGGAGTGCAGGAGTCCCATGACCGCCTTGCTCGCTTCGGGGGAGGTCCGTAGACGTGGACCGGACACCGTCGGGGCCGTGCCCGGTAACGGTTTCCCGGACGCCCGGAGGCTCACGAAGGGACGCTAGCGTTTTGTCCGCGGGACTTCAGGAGGTGGAGAGGCAGAGGGGAATGTCCGTTCGGGCAGACCGTCCTAGCCGGGCGGCCCGGTAGGTAGGTAGGCAGGCAGGCGTCGCGGTAGCCAGGCAGACAGGTGAGGCACGCTGGCTGGCTGGCTGGCAGTTAGGGCAGGCGGGTCGGTGTGGGTGGCGCTGGGGGAACCCCGTGCGGACCGGAGGGTTCTCGTGGGGTCACGCGGAGTGATCATGTCCGGACATGCGTCGGGGCCGGTGCGGAGAGTGCGTCTCCGGCCGGCCCCTCGTTCTGTCCGGGCTTTCGCCCTTCGTGCGTGCGGCTCAGGCGGCCGTCATCACGTGTTCGCTGCCCAACGGGCGGTGCGGCGCGATGATCTGGCCGTCAGGCAGGAGCTCACCGGTGTCCTCGAACAGCAGAACGCCGTTGCACAGGAGGCTCCATCCCTGCTCCGGGTGGTGCGCCACGAGACGCGCGGACTCCCGGTCGGCTGATTCGGCTGACGGACAGAGTGGCTGGTGCTGGCACATGGATGGGATCTTTCGCTGGGTTGAGAGGTGTGTGCTGGTCGTGGTGTCTGATTCGCGGCGCGAACTGCTCATGGCCGCCCCCCGTGGTGTGTGTTTGGAACCCAGTGTTGCCCTACGGGCGTCAATCCGCAGGGATTTGGCAGCAGCGCTCCTCACAGGTTGGAGACGCGTCACCCGCGCGGACGGTTCATCGCAACCGCACCGTCCCTTCGGGGGGTTCGGGGTGGTCGAATGGGGCTAGTCCGGTGCGGTCAGGGAGGCATTTCCCCTCGTAAGAGCAGGGGTTGGCCCGAACGAGCGGGACGGGCGAGCGGGTCGGACGAGCGGGTCGGGCGAGCGGGTCGGTTCGGGCCCGGTTCGCGCGTTGCCCGGCGGATCGTCGGGCGGCGTGACGCGCGGCGCGACGACGTGCCCCGCGGCCGGCGGAACGGCTGCGGGGCACGTGGACGAGCGTGGACGGGCGTGGACGGGCGGCGCGGTGGCTACGCGGGGGAACTGAGCAGCGGGGCGGCGGTCAGGCGATGGGTGAGGAGCGGCAGGAACTCGGCGAAGCGGTGCGGGCGGTGGGAGGCGATACCGGGCGGCGCCGGCGCCAGTGGCACCAGGAGGTCGGAGGGGGCCGGATGGCCGGTGGCGCCGTCGGCGGCGCAGTCTCCGTGCAGCCAGAGGGTGAGCATGTAGAGCTCGGGCACCGACAGCAGGCGTGGCTGGAACGACTGCTTCATGTTCTCGGCCTGACGCAGGGCGCGCTCGGTGGCGGTGATGTACGGGCCTTCGAAGAAGTGTGAGAAGGCCCAGCCGTCGGGGGTGAGCATGGTGTCGGCGGCCGCCACCGAGCGCTCGCCGCAGCGGATCAGGAAGCGCCACGCGGCCAGTCGTGTGGATGTGCCCGCCGGATCGGTCCGGTCCAGGACGTGTACGGGCAGAGGGAGTTCGGGGGTGACAGGCCCCTCGGCCATCCGCAGGGACGGGGTGCGTGCCTCGCGGACTGCGGTGGGGGAACCGAGTGCCGTGAGAACGGTGCGCAGGGCGGGCGCGGGAGCCGGGGGTACGTGCAGCGGCATGGTGGGTCGCCTCTCATTCGACAGGCACAGTGGCGCGAGGGGGCGGGGGCGGACGGCGCTGTCAGCTCTCGGGGTCGGAGGGGCGGGAGGTCTGGATCTGCCGACGGGGGTGTCGCCTGCCGCGTGTCACCTCGACGGCAGGACCTGGGACCGCGAGCGCCAACTCTCTGCCTCGTTTGCGGAGTTTATACGACAGGTGTTCAGACGGTGTTTCGTCTAGTCGTTCCGAATATGAAGAGCAAGGCGGTATTCGGTCGGCGAAAGGAGAGGTTCATCCCGGTTCCACGGCGATGTGCGACGGTGACCTCGGAATACTTCGCGCGAGCGGTCGGCCGATTCTCGTCGGCGTTTTTCACGAGATCGTGTCAGGCTGAAAACAGGCACTGGTCCATGCCTCGTGAATGTGCCGCTGGACACCTGCTCACAGCGTAGCGGCCGACGGGGCCCGCCAGGGCGTTATCGATCGGCTTGCCTGGGCATCATCCACCGGGACGGCGGGGGCCCGAGGATCGGCCCGCCCCTCGAGGAGGGACACTTCGATGGGAGAGAAGGTCGTGGCAGGGTCGTTCGACCTGTCCGATCGCCAGCGCTACCGCGGCAAGCTCCGGGAGTGTCTGGCGGGGCTGGCGCGACTGCTGGAGGAGAAGCGGTTCGATCGCCCGAAGAATCTCATGGGTCTGGAGATCGAGCTGAATCTCGCCGGACCCGACGGCATGCCCAGGATGATGAATGCGCAAGTACTCGAAAGGATTGCGAGCCGCGATTTCCAAACAGAACTTGCCATGTTCAATCTGGAAGTCAACATAGCTCCCCATCGATTGGGCGGCCGGGTATTCGACCAGCTCGCCGAGGAGCTAGGTACTTCACTGGCATATGCGCACCGGAAAGCCGTCGAGGTCGATGCCGGAATCGTGATGATCGGGATTCTGCCGACGATCGACCGCGACGACCTGGTGTCGTCGAACCTGTCGGACGGCGACCGCTACACCATGCTCAACGACCAGATCGTGGCCGCCCGCGGTGAGGACTTCGCGCTCGACATCGAGGGCGTGGAGCACCTGGTGTGCACGTCGAGGTCCATCGCGCCCGAAGCCGCCTGCACCTCGGTGCAGTTGCACCTCCAGGTCACCCCGGCACGCTTCGCGGACGTGTGGAACGCGGCGCAGGCGGTGGCCGCCGCGCAGGTCGTGGTCGGGGCCAACTCGCCCTTCCTGTTCGGCCGTGAGCTGTGGCGCGAGTCGCGGCCGCCGCTGTTCCAGCAGTCCACCGACACCCGCCCGCCCGAACTGCAGGCCCAGGGGGTGCGGCCGCGTACCTGGTTCGGTGAGCGGTGGATCTCCTCGGCGTACGACCTCTTCGAGGAGAACCTGCGCTACTTCCCGCCCCTGCTGCCGATCTGCGACGACGAGGGCCCCCTCGAGGTCCTCGACGCCGGAGGCGTTCCCAAGCTGGCCGAACTCGTCCTGCACAACGGGACGGTGTACCGCTGGAACCGGCCCGTGTACGGCATCGCCGACGGCGTCCCGCATCTGCGCGTCGAGAACCGGGTGCTGCCCGCGGGTCCCAGCGTCACCGATGTCGTCGCCAACGCCGCCTTCTACTACGGGCTCGTCCGTGCCCTCGCGGAGGAGGCGCGGCCGGTGTGGACACGGCTGCCGTTCGCCGCCGCCGCCGCGAACTTCGACGCGGCCTGCCGCCACGGGATCGACGCGCGCCTGGAGTGGCCGCGACGGGGCCGGTACGGCGGCACCGCCGAGGTCGACGCGGTCGGTCTGGTCCGTGACGAACTGCTGCCGCTCGCCGCCGTGGGGCTGGACGCCTGGGGGGTCGAGCCCGTCGACCGGGACTTCTACCTGGGGGTGATCGAGGACCGGTGCCGGCTGCGTGTCAACGGGGCGACCTGGCAGGCGGCCACCTTCCACCAGGCGCGGGAGAAGGGTCTGGGCCGGGACGCCGCGCTGGCCGCGACCACCCGGCGCTACGGCGAGTTGATGCACCTCGGGGAGCCGGTGCACACCTGGCCGGTGGGGCTGCCGGAGCCCGTACCCCTCGGTTGAGCGGCGACTCGGCCCGGCCGGGGGCGCGATGCCTCGGCCCGGCCGGGTGGTGAGCGCCGCCCCCATCCCCGGCCGTGGTGGTGACTGTCGCTCTCGGCCCGGGCTGTGGTGGTGAGCGCCGTCCTCACCCCGGCCGTGGACGTGAGTACCGTCCTCAGCCCCGGCTGAGGGCGGCCGCACGCACGATGGCCCTGAGGATCACCGAGTGGATCTGTGAGGGGTCGCTGACCTCCTGGCCCGAGCCGCCGGTCGCCTTGGCGATCTCCTCGACCTCCGCCTTGTCGGCGTCCGGGCCCACCGCGATGGCGATGAGCGGCACCGGGTGCTGCGGGTCGGCGAGCTGCCGCAGCCGGGAGACGAGATCGGCGCGCGAGATGCTTCCCGGGTCCTCGTTGACGCCGTCGGTCAGCAGGACCAGTGCGTTGAACCTGCCCTTCGCGTAACCGGAGGTGGCCGCCTCGTACGCGGCGAGGGTGGTGTCGTACAGGCCTGTCGCCCCGTTCGGCACGGGCTTCAGGCCGTTGAAGGCGGCCGCCAGTCTCGCCCGCTGGGCGTTGCCCCCCTCGCGGTCGCCGAGCCGCTGTGTGGGCACGAGCACCCGGTAGTCGCGGTCGCCGTCGAGACGGGTGGAGAACTTCCACAGCCCGATCTCGTCCTCCGTGGTGAAGGTGGCGAGCGCCTGGAGCAGGGCCGCCTTGGTGACGTCCATACGGGTCCGGTCGGTGCCCGGCACCGGCTGCGCCATGGACGCGGACGCGTCGACGACGGCGGTGATCCGGGCGCTCTGCACGGTGATCGTCCACGTGCCGAGCGTCTCTTCGACCGCCTTCTCCGGGAGCGGTTCGGCCGCGGTTCGGTCGAAGGGCTGCGGGGCGCGGCCGCCGGCCTTGGCGACCAGCGCGCCGGACACCTCGTCGTCGTCCGTGCGGAACCCGTGCCGCTGAAGGACGCGCTGCCCCGCCGACTCGCCCGAGAGCGTCATGAAGCGCAGCGCGGCCCGGCTCTCGTCGGTGCTCAGCCGCGGCCGGTCGACGAGGGTGAAGGGGTAGTCGAGCCGCGGTGATCCGTCCTTGGGATAGAACAGTTCGAGCCCGAGCCCGCGGTCGGACGACGAGTTGTGGACGAACGCCGCCTGTTCGGAGAGGAACAGCGCCTGGTTGCGCTTCGGGTCGGTCTGTTCGGCACCGGAGGAGTCTCGGGGGAGGGTGTCCAGCACCTGGTGGTCGTTGTCGGACGTGCGTGGCGAGAGGTTCTTGGCCAGGGCCGCGGCCCGGATGCCACCGCTCCTGGTCCCGTCCGTGGCGCCGCCGAGCCGGGTCAGCGCGAGCAGGCCGGTCGCGCTGTGCGCCGGGTCGGCCGCGCCCAGCCTGAGCCGGTCGTCCCGCGTCGAGGCGTCGGCCAGTTCGCTCCAGGTGTACGTCTTGGCGGGCCACCCGAGCGACCGGGCGGCGGACGGCACCATCGCGACACCGACCGGCGAGGACGCGACGTTCCCCGCCTTGGTGACCTGGATGGCCCGGCTTCGCGCGGCGACCCCGTCCACCCACACGTCGGAGTCCGGCACCCACGCCTGGACGCCGGCACTCCTGCCCGACCCGAGTGAGGCGGCGACCTGGTACGACTCGCGGGCGGTCACGGTGACGTCGATGCAGTGCCCGTCGGACGTGATGTCGCGCTCGCGGGCCTGGTCGGCGACCTCTCGCAGGGCGGGCGCGACGTCGGGCGACGCGGCGACGGTGATGCGCACGGCGCTGTCCTGGCAGGACGAACCGAAGGAGAACAGGCCGCCGCCGATCGCGGCCGCCCCGCCCACGGCGACCACCAGCACCAGCACCGTCGCGACGGCCACCGTGCGGCGGCGCGGGCGCGGACGGGGGTCGGCCGCACCCGCCCCGGACCGGTGGGGCAAGCTGTGACGTCCCATGACGGTGGTGCCCTCCGTGGGTGAGCCGGTGCCGCGCGACAGTCGTATGAGAGCCGGGGGAGGGCGAGAGGGGGAGGCACGCCCGTACGGCGTCCGTCCCCCAACGGCCTGTCGCGCACGATCTTCGCAACTTCTTTCGAGACCCTAGCGGGGCGAAGATGGGGATGAGGCGGGATTACTCAACTGGAGGCGGGAGTGCAGGTGGAGGCGGGGTCGCCGGCCGGTTCTTTTCCTGGGGAGCGGCTGACGCGAAGGATTTTCCGGGACGAGACACTGCTCGTCCTCGGGCTCTCGCTCGGTGCGAGCGGAGTGTCCGCGCTGATCAGCTTTGTCGGATCGGTCACCAAACCGGGTGGTCTCAAGGACCAGGCGGCCACGCTGAACGCGTCGGCCGCGCCGGGCAGGCCCTGGCTGGACCTGGCGTGGCAGCTGTTCGGAATCGCGTCGGCCCTGGTGCCGGTCGCGCTGGTCGCGCATCTTCTGCTGCGGGAGGGCCAGGGGCTGCGCGTGATCGGGTTCGACCGCACGCGGCCCTGGCCCGACCTCGGACGCGGGGCCGCCGTCGCGGCGGTGATCGGCAGTACGGGCATCGCCTTCTATCTGCTGGCACGCGGGTTCGGCGCCAACCTCACGGTCGTGCCGGAGGCGCTGCCCGACGTGTGGTGGAAGTACCCGGTGCTGATTCTCTCGGCCGTGCAGAACGCCGTGCTGGAAGAGGTCATCGTCGTCGGCTATCTGCTGCGCCGGCTGGGCCAGTTGGGCTGGACGCCGGGCACCGCCCTGGTGGCGAGCGCGGTGCTGCGCGGTTCCTACCACCTGTACCAGGGCATCGGCGGCTTCGTCGGCAACATGGTGATGGGCGTGGTCTTCGTCTACCTGTACCGGCGGTGGGGCCGGGTCGGTCCCCTCGTGGTCGCGCACTCGCTGCTCGACATCGGGGCGTTCGTCGGGTACGCGCTGTTGGCGGGGAAGGTCGGGTGGCTGCCCACGGCGTGAACCGCGCGCCGATGCGCGTCGTGGTGCGCCGCGGTGTGTCATGGTGCGTCATGGTGCGCCGTGATGTGTCGTGGCCGCCTCGTCCGTACGCCGTCACACGAGCAGTTCGCCCTCGACGACCGTGACCGCGCCGCCGGTCAGGAGGGTACGGTCGCCGCGCAGGCCGGTGCGGACGAGGCCGGAGCGCGGGGAGGCCTGCAGGCCCGTCAGGTCGGGGCGGCCGAGACGCTCGGACCAGTAGGGCGCGAGGGCCGTGTGGGCGCTGCCGGTGACGGGGTCCTCGTCGATGCCGATGTTCGGGAAGAAACACCGCGAGACGAAGTCGTAGCCCCGGGCGGGGTCCGCTGAGCGGGCCGTCGCGATGATGCCGCGCTCGGAGTACCGGGCCAGGGCCCCGAGGTCGGGAGCCAGTCCGCGCACCGTCTCCTCGTCGGCGACCTCGATCAGCAGGTCTCCGGTGTTCGGGCCCGTGTCGAAGGCCGTGAGCGGTTCGGCGCCGAGCGCCTCCGCGACACCGTCCGGTACGTCGACCGGGGTCAGCGGCGCGGTCGGGAAGTCCAGCGTGATGGTGCCGTCCTCCCGGGGCGTGGCGCGGAGCACGCCGCTGCGGGTGGCGAACCGGACCGGTCCCGTGCGGGTGCCCGTCGTGCGCAGGACGTGGGCGGTGGCCAGTGTCGCGTGCCCGCACATCGCGACCTCGCTGGTGGGAGTGAACCAGCGCAGTGCCCAGTCCGCGTCACCGCCGTCGGGCAGGGGGTGCGCGAACGCCGTCTCGGCGTGATTGACCTCCAGAGCCACGTTCCGCAGCCAGTCGTCCTCGGGGAAGCCGTCGGGGCCCAGGAGGAGGACCCCGGCCGGGTTGCCGGTGAAGGGGCGGTCGGTGAAGGCGTCGACGATTCGAATCCGCATGTCCCGACGCTAGCCGCCCCGGGGAGCCGGGGAACAAGGCCAATTCCCGGGTTCTGGCCCGTTTCGGGCGCCCCTCGCGCGGGTCCCGTGTGTCCGGTCCCGGCTCCCGGCCACGCCCGGGACCGAGCCCCGCATCCCGGCTGCCGCGCCGGCGTCGCGGCCCCCGCCCCCTTCGGTTCCGCCCGTACGCGGTGGGTCGTCCTGGTCGTACGCGGTGGGTCGTCCTGTTCGACCAGGCGAGTTGTCCTGTTCGTACGCGGCGGGAGGCCTTTCCCCGGCGGCCCTTGACCGTGGCCCATCTTCGAGGGTTGTCAAGCGATCGGTTCCGATATATCGTTGAAGCATCGCGACCGATCAACGAACAGATGGGTCGATCAAGGCGCGGACGGATGGAGTGAGGGAGATGCGTTCCGAAGGACAGGAATTCGGATTCGAACGGGGACAGGGCCGACATGGCGGTCCCGGCCCGCGGGGCAGGGGTCGCTCCGAGGGGCTGCGCGGGGCTTTCGGGCCCTTCGGTCCCGGTGGTCCCGGCGGCTTCGGTGGACCCGGCTTCGGCCCGGGCCCCTGGGGTGGCGGGCGAGGCGGCCGGGGCGGTCCCAGGGGCAGGGCGCGGCGCGGTGACGTACGCGCGTCGATCCTGGCGCTGCTCAAGGACCGGCCGATGCACGGCTACGAGATGATCCAGGAGATCGCCGAACGCAGTGGCGGGACGTGGAAGCCCAGCCCGGGTTCGGTCTACCCGACCCTCCAACTGCTGGAGGACGAAGGTCTCATCGTGAGCGCGGCCGAGGGCGGCAAGAAGCTGTTCTCACTCACCGAGGAAGGCCGCGGCGCGGCCGAGGAGGGACCTGACGCTCCCTGGGAAGAGGCCGGGCGCGGGATCGACTGGGAGACGCTGCACGAGATCCGGCAGGCCGGCTTCGGTCTCATGGAGGCCTTCGGCCAGGTCTGGAAGACCGGCAGCAAGGACCAGCGCGACAAGGCGCTGGCAGTCATCAACGAAGCCCGCAAGAAGCTGTACCTGATCCTCGCCGACGAGGACTGACGGGCATGCTGTGGTACCTGACGGCGCCCCGTGGAAGTGTCTTCGCGGGGCGCCTTTCCGCCTATGGGGGCTGGGTGCGGGCCTCGGAGCAGATGCGGGACTCAGGTCACCAGTCCGCCCAGCTTGCGCAACGACTCGTTGAGGGCGGCCGTCGCCGAGTCCTTGAGCTTGCCGGCCATCAGCGAGACGGCCGCGCCGGTGAACTCCCCGTCGATGCGCACCGAGGTGGCGTCGCCGTCGGGGGTGAGGGTGTAGCGGGTGGCGACGGTGACGGCCATCGGGCCCTTTCCGCGGATGGCCAGGACGCGGGCGGGTTCCAGTTCCTCGATGGTCCAGCCGACCTCGGCCGGGAACCCCATGAGCTTCATGTTCTCCTCGAACGTCCCGCCCACCTCGAGTGAGGCGGGGCCGCCCTTGGGGAAGCTGGTGTGGGTCGAGTTCCACTCGCCGTACGACGAGAAGTCGGTGAGCTGCGCCCACACCTTCTCCGCCGGCGCCTCGATCCGTGCTTCCGCGCTGACTTCGGCCATGCGACCACCTCTTCGTGTCGGGCGCTGCGCCCGGCGCAGCTACGGTGTCGCGGAAGGTAGCCGCAGGCCCTGGAAGATTCAAGACTGATGAACCGTCAGAAAGTGCGGCCGCCTCGGGCCGGGAGGGCCATGCCCCTGAGGGGCGGGAGCCGCCGTGGCGCGGTCGCGTGCGGGGCCTGGCGCAAGGCGGCGCGCGCCCGGGGGAGAAATCCGTGCGAAGTCATCCTTGAGTAGGAGGATCCGCACACGGTTGCCCACCCTGTGCGGGACGTGGAAATGCTGCCCTCCGGGGATGCCTCCGACCCTGGGGGCTGATGGGGTAAGGGATGTGCCACCCCGTATCCCCTCGCAGTCGGCCGCCGAGAGCGGCTCCCGCCGTACGGAACTCGAGGCAGGGCTCAGCGACGAGCTCGCCTCGGTGGTCTCCGCCGCGCGCAGACGGGCGCTGCGGGACGGGGACCGGCAGATCGACACGGCCCATCTGCTGCACTCGCTGTTGGAGTCGGACCAGCGGGTGCGCGCCGTCTTCGACGGTGCCCCGCGGATCACCCGGCTGCTCGGCTACCTCGTCCAGCGCAGCATCGGCTATGGGCTGCGCTGGCAGAGCGCCGTGGAGGACTCGGGTGTCGTGCCGGTGGTGGTCGAGGCGGGCTGGTCGCCGGTGGCGGCCGGTGCCATGGAGGGCGCGTGCGCCCGCGCCGGACTGCGCGGCGAGGCGCGAGCCCACTGTCTCGACCTGCTCGCCGCGATCGTCGCCGATCCGCAGGCGCGGGCCGTCGAGGTACTCAGGCGCGCGGGCACGGACCTCGGAGTGCTGCTGCCCCGGATCGAGAACGCGCTGCGGAGCGAATGCGCGGACGGCTACGGGGGCGAACGCGCGCACGGGTACGAGGGCGAACGTGCGCACGGGTACGCGGACGGCTACGCGGACGAGCGCGCGCACGGGTACGCGGACGTGGACCGGGGCGGGTGGGGCGGGTGCGGGGCCGGGGCCGGGGAGTCCAGTCGTTGAGACAGGTGTCATCGGGGGTGACGCTCATGTCGTCGCCTGTCATCATGTGCCGGTGCATACGTCTCAGGGCAGTCAGGGCAATCGTGGAAGAGGCGTCGGCCTGGGCCTCGCCCTCGCGTCGGCGGTCGCCTTCGGTGGATCGGGTGTCGCGGCGAAACCGCTGATAGAGGCGGGCCTCGACCCGCTCCACGTGGTGTGGCTGCGGGTCACCGGCGCCGCCCTGGTGATGCTGCCGCTCGCCGTACGGCATCGCGCGCTGCTGCGCCGGCGCCCCGCGCTGCTGGCCGGGTTCGGTCTGCTCGCCGTGGCCGGGGTCCAGGCCTGCTACTTCGCCGCGATCTCCCGGATACCCGTCGGCGTCGCCCTGCTCGTCGAATACCTCGCGCCCGCGCTCGTGCTCGGCTGGGTGCGGTTCGTGCAGCGCCGGCCCGTGACGCGTGCCGCGGCTCTCGGTGTCGTCCTCGCGGTGGGCGGACTCGCCTGTGTCGTCGAGGTGTGGTCCGGACTGAGCTTCGACGCGGTCGGGCTGCTGCTCGCCCTGGGCGCCGCCTGCTGCCAGGTCGGCTACTTCGTCCTGTCCGACCAGGGCAGCGACGCGGGGGACGAGGCACCCGACCCGCTCGGGGTCATCGCGTACGGACTGCTCGTCGGTTCGCTCGTGCTGACCGTCGTCGCACGGCCCTGGACGATGGACTGGTCGATCCTCGGCGGCGGCGCGGACATGAACGGGACGTCCGTTCCGGCCGCCCTGCTCCTAGGTTGGATCGTGCTGATCGCGACCGTCGTCGCGTACGTGACCGGGGTGCTCTCGGTGCGCAGGCTCTCCCCGCAGGTCGCGGGTGTCGTGGCCTGTCTGGAGGCGGTCATCGCCACGGTGCTCGCCTGGGTCCTGCTCGGTGAGCACCTGTCCGCCCCGCAGATCGTCGGCGGTGCCGTCGTGCTGGCCGGCGCCTTCATCGCGCAGTCGTCGGCGCCGGTGAAGCCTTCCGACGGGCCGGTCCTGGGCGGTGCGGCCGGTGTCGAAGCGGGCGGTCCCGAGGGGGAGTCGACCGCCCGGGGTGGCGTGGCGCGGACCCGGAGCTGACGGACGCCGCCGCACGACCGGGCCCGGGACCGGCACGGGCCGGCCCGGAACCGGCGGACGTCATGGGCGGGCCGGACTCCCGGCCTCGTGCCGGATCACCGGATCACCGGATCACCGGGCCGTCAGGTAGCCGGGCAGCCGGATGCCGGGGGCTAGGTCGTCGGCGGGGATCGGGGTGCCCTGTCCCTTGGTGACGGGGACCACGCCGGTCCAGTGGGGGAGGTCCAGGTCCTCGGGGTCGTCGTTCGGGCCGCCGGTGCGGAGCTTCGCCGAGACCTCGTCCAGGTCGAGGGCGATCACCGCGGTGGCGGCCAGTTCCTTGGCGTTGGCC
The DNA here is from genome assembly GCF_009498275.1 of Streptomyces fagopyri. NCBI lineage: Bacteria > Bacillati > Actinomycetota > Actinomycetes > Kitasatosporales > Streptomycetaceae > Streptomyces > Streptomyces fagopyri. The sequence goes on from NZ_CP045643.1 coordinate 7,706,557, forward strand.
GCGCGGGAGTCGGACGAGCGGCCGGGAACGACCTGGTCGACCAGTGCGTCCAGGGCCGCGCGCTTCTCGTCCGGGTCCGTCACCTGGTGCGCGACGCCGTGCACCACCACGGAGCGGTAGTTGATCGAGTGGTGGAAGGCGGACCGGGCGAGGACCAGGCCGTCGACATGGGTGACGGTCACGCAGACCGGCAGCCCGGGGTCGGTCCCGCCGGTCATCCGCAGGGGTCGCGAGCCCGTCGAGCCGTGCACGTAGAGGCGTCGGCCGACCCGTGCGTAGAGGGTGGGCAGCACGACCGGCGCGCCGTCCCGGACGAAGCCGAGGTGGCAGACGTACCCCTCGTCGAGTATCGCGTGGACCAGTTCGTGGTCGTACGCGGCGCGCTCCTTGGAGCGGGTGGGGACGGTGCGGTCGGTCGGGGTGTAGGCGGCGGCCCGCGCCGTCCCTGGCTCTGTGCTCGTCTCCGGCATTGCACTCTCCATTGTACTAGTGCATAATCTTCTTTGTGCTAGGAGAGTATCGGATCGAAGGGCGTCGCGCAGCGGACATCGCGGCGAGCGTCGAGCGCGCGGTGGGCGCCGGAGCGCTCGAACCGGGACAACTGCTGCCGCCGATGCGGGAGTTGGCCACGCAGCTGGGGGTGAATCCCAATACCGTGGCCGCCGCGTACCGCGTTCTGCGTGAACGCGGGGTGATCGAGACGGACGGCCGTCGAGGCAGCCGAGTCCGCTCCAGGCCCGTCACCACGGGGCGCGAGTACATCCGGGTGGAGGTGCCGGACGGTGTGCGGAACCTGGTGGACGGCAACCCGGACCGTGCCCTGCTGCCCGGCCTGGCCGAGGCGTTCGCCGCGGCGGCGGGAGAGGCGGACCGGGACCCCGTGCTGTACGGGGACGACGCCGTGGAACCCGAACTGTGGCGGCTCGCGCGCGCCGACCTCGACGCGGACGGGGTGCCGGAGGGCCCGATCGTCGTCACGTCCGGGTCGCTCGACGGCATCGAGCGCGTCCTGGCGGCCCATCTCAAGCCGGGCGACGCGGTCGCCGTGGAGGACCCGGGGTGGGGCAGCGTGTTCGACCTCGCGCCGGCGCTGGGGCTGCGGACGGTCCCGGTGCGCGTCGACGACGAGGGCCCGCTGCCCGACGACGTACAGGGTGCGCTGGAGGCGGGCGCCCGCGCGCTGATCGTCACGGACCGGGCGCAGAACCCGACCGGCGCCGCCGTGACCTCCACCCGTGCGCGTGCCCTGCGTTCCGTACTGGCGCGGTACCCGCGCACCCTTGTCATCGAGGACGATCACGGGCACCGGATCGTCGACCTGCCCCTGCATCCGCTGGCCGGAGTGACGGACCACTGGGCCCTGGTGCGCTCCGTCGCCAAGGCGTACGGCCCCGACCTGCGGCTCGCCGTGCTCACCGGGGACGCCGTCACCATGGACCGCGTGCACGGGCGGCAGCGGCTCGGCCCCGGCTGGGTGAGCCGGCTGCTGCAGCGGGCGGTCGCGCGTCTGTGGGCCGGCGGTGCGGTCGACGTGCCGGCGGTGGCCGCGGCGTACGGGCGGCGCCGGGACGCGCTGATCGACGCCCTCGCGCGGCGTGGCATCGAGGCCCACGGGCGCAGCGGGATGAACGTCTGGATTCCCGTCCCGGACGAGACCGGGGCGGTCGCGCGGCTGCTGCACGCGGGCTGGGCGGTCGCGCCGGGAGCACGCTTCCGGATGAGCGCGCCGCCCGGCATCCGGATCACCGTCTCGACGCTCACGGCGGACGACATCGGACCGCTGGCGGACGCCGTAGCCTCCGCCGCCGGTCCCGCACCCGCCCGCCGTTACGTGTGAGTCATCGGCGGGCCCTGGTCTGGGTGAGCGCCGCGCCGGCCAGGACGATCACCGCGCCGACCGGCGTCGACCAGGTCAGCGACTCGCCGAGGACGGCGACCCCCGCCGCGGTGGCGATGACCGGGATGAAGTAGGTGACCATCTGCGCGGTGGTCGGGCCGACCTCGGCGACCAGGCCGTACTGGACGAGGACGGCGAAGCCCGTGCCGAGGGCGCCCAGGGCGGCCGTGGCCAGCAGTGGGACGAGCGGGAAGTGGCTCGGCACGGTGGTGAACAGCGGTACGACCAGAGCCAGTTGGGCGGTGGCCAGGAGCAACTGGGCGCCGGTCATGGACAGGTGGGAGTGGTCGGAGCCGGCCAGGGTGCGGCGGACGTAGATCCAGCCGACGGGGTAGCTCAGCGAGGCCAGCAGGGCCATCGCCGTACCCGTGGCGTCCAGGCCGTGGAAACCCTGCCAGGCGCCGAGGACCGTCAGCACGCCGAGGAATCCGAGACCGAGCCCGGCTACTCTGCGCCGGGTCGGCCGGTCCTCGGACAGGGCCACCATGGACAGGGCCATGCCCCACAGCGGTGAGGTCGCGTTGCAGATGCCCGCGAGCGTGGAGGGGATCGTCAGCTCCGCGTAGGCGAAGAGCGAGAACGGCAGCGCGTTCAGCAGGAGGGCCGCGACCGCGAGATGTCCCCAGGTGCGCGCCCCGCGTGGCAGGCGCTCCCGCTTGACCGCCATCGCGACCGCGAGCACCGCGGTTCCGAACACCAGCCGCCCTAGGGTGACTTGGAACGGCGCGTAGCTCTCCGTGCCGACCTTGATGAGCAAGAAGCTGAATCCCCAGATGAGCGAGAGGGCGCCGAAGCGGATCCGCCAGTCGAGCGCGGCGCGGCGGCGCGGCCCGTGGCCGGTCGGAGCCGGGGTTGCGGAGGCCGGCTCTGTGGAGATCGGCTCGGCGGAGGCCGGCTCGGCGGAGGCCGGCTCAGTGGACATCGGGTCGGGGGAGGCGGGGTCGGGGGAGGCGGTGCCCGGCGTGGCGACGGTGGTCATGGAGTCAACGATGGAGCAGAACGATCTCGTAGCACAAGCGAGATTTTTCGACCGGTATCTCGTAGCCTTGCTTACATGTTGAATCTGGAGCGCCTGCGCACCCTCGACGCCCTGGCCCGGCACGGATCGGTGAGCGGGGCGGCCGAAGGGCTGCATGTGACGACCTCGGCCGTGTCCCAGCAGATGTCCAAGCTGGAACGCGAGGTGGGCCAGCAGCTCCTCGCCAAGAACGGACGGGGGGTGCGGCTGACGGACGCGGGCCGGCTCCTCGCCGACCACGCGGCGCGCATCCTCTCGCAGGTCGAACTCGCCCAGTCCGACCTGGAGGCGCAGCGCGGACAGGTCGTCGGCGAGCTGCGCCTCTCGGCGTTCCCGACCGCCGCACGCGGGCTGTTCCCCACGGCGCTCGCGGCCCTGCGCGCCGACCATCCGGGGCTGCGGGTGCGCTCGTGCGAGCTGGAGCCCGAGGCCGGGGTCGCCGGAGTGGTGCGCGGTGACCTCGACCTGGCGGTGGTGCTCGACTGGTACAACAGGCCGATGCCGTTGCCCGACGGCCTGGTGAAGGCGGCGATCCTCGACGACCCGGCCGATGTGGCGATGCCGGTCGGCCACCGGCTCGCGGACCGCGCGGAGGTCGACCTGGCGGAGTTCGCCGAGGACGAGTGGATCACCTGGGGTGAGGGCGAGTTCTGCCACGAGTGGCTGATGTTCACGCTGCGCTCCAAGGGCGTCGAGCCGCACGTCGGCCATCGCGCCGCCGAGACGCACACCCAGCTCAGCATGGTCGCCGCGGGGCTCGGCGTCTGTATCGCGCCGGTGCTCGGACGCCGCCCGATGGCGGAGGGGGTCGTCACGGTCCCGCTGCGCCAGCGCGTACAGCGCCATGTGTACGTCGTCTGGCGGGCGGACGCCGACCGCCGCCCGTCGATCAGGGCGGCGGTGGAGGCACTGCGGGCGGCCGGAGAAGGTGTCCACTGACGGACCTGACGGACCTCAGGGACCTGGCGGACCTGCCTGGCGGACCTGACCAACCTGATCGACCCGAGTGATCCGACCGACTCGACCGACTCGACCGACCTGGCCGACTGGTGTGGCATCGGGTCGATCGATGTGCGCCGGCCGGACCCGCGTGACACCGGCCCGCTCCTACAGCGGCGGCAGCTTCCGGAAGTCCCAGGAGGCGATCGCCGTCGGAGTCAGCCGCGCCCACGCGTGACGGCCGTCGTGCGGCATCTCCTCCAGGCCGAAGTTCTTGCGGGCGAACAGGGTCTCGGGGACGTCGAGTTCGGCGCACAGATCCCCGGTGCGCGGGACCTCGCCCACGAACTCCACCGTGCCGGACAGCTCGACGCCCCGCAACTGGTCGTACTCCTCACCGGAGTCGACCACCACCGCGACCCGCGGGTCACGCCGCAACTGCGTCCACCGCTTGCTGCGCACCACGGAGTACAGCCACAACGAGGTGCCGTCCCAGGCGAACCAGAGGGCACTCACATGGGGGACGCCGTCCTGCGACACCGTCGCGACGCGGCACGTGCGCTGGGTGGTGAGGAACTCGTCCAGTTCGCCGGGGGTCATCATGATCTTCCGACCCCTGCGCTGAGTGACGGTCATACGGGCACCTCTTCTTCCACGTCGGCCTGGTACGTCGACAGAGATCTTCTGACGTAGCGTCAGAAAAAAGGATGGGGCGTCTTCCGTCCCCACGCAATGGTCGTTACGCTCCCCCACCCCGACCCTCGACGACAAGGGGAAGCCGTGCCGTCGTACGAACAGCTCCGTGAACTCCTCGATCCGGCCACCACCGTGCTGCTCACCATCGAGTGCCAGCAGGGTGTGGTGGGTCCCGGCAGCGCACTGCCCGAACTCGCCGAAGAGGCCCGCTCCTCGGGGGCGTTGGCCCAGGTTGCGCGGCTGGTGGGTGCGGCGCACGAGAGCGGGGTGCAGGTGATCCACGCCGTCGCGGAGCGCCGGCCCGACGGGCGCGGCGCCAACCGCAACGCCCGGCTCTTCCGCGCGGCCGAACGGCTTCCCGTGCGCCAGTTGCCCGGGACGGCGGCGGTCCGGGTGGCCGCCCCGATCGAGGTCGCCGAGGAGGACCTCGTCGTACGCCGACTGCACGGACTGTCACCGATCGCGGGGACGGACGTCGACGCGCTGCTGCGCAACCTGGGCTGCCGCACCCTCGTGGTGACCGGTGTCTCCGCCAACGTGGCCGTCCCGAATGCCGTCTTCGATGCCGTGAACCGCGGCTACACCGTCGTGGTGCCCGCGGACGCCATCGCGGGAGTGCCTGCCGACTACACCCCCGCGATGATCCGCAACACGCTCGCCCTGGTCGCCACCGTCACCACCACCGAAGACGTGCTGGCCTGTCTCGCAAGCCCGCGCCGCTGACACGCGCGGGGGTCACGCGAGTTTGATCGAGTCCCCGTCCACGCTGATGGTGGCGGCGGCCAGGGCCTGCGTCGCGGGTCCCTTCTTCACGCTGCCGTCCGTCGCGGAGAACTGGCTGTTGTGGCACGGACAGGTGATCACGCCGTTCGCGATGTCCTTCACGGCGCAGCCCTGGTGGGTGCACTTGGACGAGAACGCCTTGAAGGTGCCCGCCGTGGGCTGCGTGACCACCACGCCCTGGTCGGCGAAGACCTTGCCGCCGCCCTCCGGGATGTCGGCGGTCTTGGCGAGGACCGTGCCGCCCGCGTTCCCGGCCACGCCGTTGTCGCCGCCGCCCGAACCCCCGCTGCTCGCGCTGGAGGAGGAGTCGGACGATTTGTCGTCCGACCCGCACGCGGTCAGCGCGACGGCGAGTCCCGCCGCGCCGACCGCCGCCACGACGGTGCGGCGTGCCGGAGCCGGGGCGGGGTGAAGCGATTCGCTGGTCATGCTGACGGTCCCTCCGACGGACGTGATGGGTTGATCCATACATGAGTACGCTCCGCGGTCGTGACCTGTTCAAGGGGTGGTGACTTCTTGACCTGATCGACAGCGGGCGGACAGCAGGGTCGCACCCGTCGACAGCTTGCCGACAGGTGAGGTCAGGCGGCGTGCGGGTGCCCCGGGCCCGCGAAAAGGTCGTAAAGGGGTGGATTGCACCACCTGCGAGGCGATCCTATGGTTTATTCATGGCTATTTCGACCATGAACGCGGTGACAGGTGAGATCGTGTGGGCCAGGACCTCAGGATCGGTCAGGACTCCTCGACGATGACCCGCGCCGGCCTCGTCTCCGCGCGCGTGAGCACCGGGCAGCTGGCGGACGTCGTCGCCCTGGTGGACGACGGCCAGTGGGACCTGCCGTCCGCCTGTGCGGGCTGGCGCGTCATCGACGTGATCGCCCACTTGGGGGCCCTCGCCCACGAGGCCGTCGAACCCCCCGCCCCGGACCCCAGCCTGCCGGCGAACCGCGAGCGTTACCACGACCTGCGGGTCGACGAGCGTCGGGCCTGGAGCCACGCCGAGGTCGTCGACGAGTGGCGCGCGTTCACCCCGAGGCAGCTGGAGATCCTGGAGGCGGCCCAGGAGCCGCCGCGGTCCGGGCAGCCGGTAGAGGTGCCGGGCCTGGGGACCTACCCGCGACATCTCCTGGCGAACACCATGGCGTTCAACGTCCTGTGTCACCTCCGCCACGACATGCTTGCCCCGGACGGTCCGCTCCCGTTCGCCGTCCCCGAAGAGACCGACGCCCTGGTCGCACCCGCGGTCGAGTTCATGCTGGCCGGCCTGCCCCAGATGCAGGGGCCCGAACTCGCCGCCACCGTCGCCCAACCGCTCGTCCTCGACCTGACCGGACCGGGCGCCACCACCGTCACCGTTCTCCCCGCCACCCGGCAGGACGCACGCCTGACCGTGCGGCCAGGAGCCGGTGGCGCCACCAGGATCACCAGTACGGCATCCGACTTCATCGCGTGGGGCACCACCCGCGAACCCTGGCGCGACCACTGCCGCGTCACCGGAGACACATCCGCCGCGACGCCGTTCCTCGACCGCCTCGACATCATCTGAGCACGCACCGCGCAGACCGGGATGAGCACGCACCGCGCAGACCCTGACGTGCACCGAGCAGACCTGGACGTGCACACCGCGTACGCCCGGCCGAGGTGCGCACCTGGACGGCCCGTGGATTCCCGAACGGGCCGTCCAGGTGCGCGCTGTCACGCGAGGACCTGTCACGCGAGGAACGCGCTGCCACCCGATGACACGCGGTCAGTCGAAGACGATGACCTGCCGCCCGATGACTTCGCCGCGCCCCAGTGCCTCCAGGTTCTCGTTGATGTCCTCCAGTCCGACTTTGGTGACGTTGTGCTTGACGAGGCCGGCTTCGGAGAGGGAGAGCACCTCGACGAGGTCCAGATGGTTGCCCCAGAAGGAACCGAGATAGGACAGCTCCGTACCCACGAAGGGGAACTGGTTGTGCTCGACGCGGTGGCTCATGAGGCCCACGGCCGCCAGCGCGCCTTCGGGGCCCAGCAGATCGAAGCCCATGGAGATGGACGCCTCGCTGCCGACACAGTCCAGGATGGCGTCGACCGTCCTGCGGCCGGTGAGGCTCTCCAGTTCGTCCTGGATGGCCTCGGTGGACTTGTCCCTGACGTTGACCCCGTGGTCCGCGCCGTTCTCCTTCGCGACGTCCAGCTTGCTGTCCGTGCGCGCGAGGGCCACCACGGTCGCCCCGCTTCCCAGCAGCTTCGCGTACTGGACCGCGTAGCTGCCCAGACCACCGATTCCCGTGACGGCGACGGTGCGGGCCGGTCCGAGCTTGCCCGCGTCCCGGAGCTTTCTCATCCCGCGGTACGGGGTCATGCCCGCGTCTGTCATGGGAGCCAGGAGCTCGGGGGCCTTCGCGGCCTCCTCCGAGACCGGGACCGCGTGACGGTACTCCACCGCCATGTACTCGGCGAAGCCTCCCGGAGGGCCGAAGCCCACCCACCTGCCGTTGCCGCTGCACAGTTGTTCGTTGCCCTCGCGGCACTGGCGGCATGTGCCGTCACCCCAGCTGGGGTTGACCACGACCATGTCCCCCTCCGCGTAGCCGACCGATTTCGGTACGCCGCTGCCCAGTCCCGCCACCCGGCCCGTGACCTCATGGCCGGGGATGTAGGGAAGGTCGACGGGAAAGGGGCCTTTGAAGTAGCCCTCGACGAGCTGGTAGTCGCTTCGGCACATACCGGTCGCGGCGACCTTCAGCAGAATCTCGTCCGGCGCGGGTTCGGGCACGGATACCTCTTCGATGCGAAGGGGCTCGTTGTATCCGTGCATCCGGGCTGCTCGCATCCGCATGGGTGTGCCTCGCTTTCGCCCCGCGGGCAATGGTGCGCACCGTGCGGCGGGACGGGACCCGGACTCCGTCGCCGGTCACCGGCCGCCGCCTTCCGATATCACCAGGTTCCTGCGCCCGCTCCTTCCGCGCATCCCGAACGTGGCCCGAATTGCCGCCCAGCAGTGCTGGTCATAGCGTTGGACCGCGGCTTTCGCACACCCCTGACCCGGTGCACCGCAGCGGCCGTTCGGCAGGCGTCCCGCCGGGCGGAGTGCACGTCCGGTCGTGCGGCGCGGCAGGTGAGCACGGGAGCACCGGGATCTCTCGTCCTCTTCCATCGCTGACCGTGGATGCGAGGGATCGTCATGATCAAACCCTATGGTCCGTACGACTTCATGCCGCCGATCAGGACCTTCTCGCTGACCTCGGAGTCAGTGGTCGACGGTGGCCCACTGGCCGCCGCGCAGGTGAGCGGCATTCTGGGGGCGGGTGGTTCGGACATCTCGCCGCAGCTGAGCTGGTCCGGCTTTCCCGAGGAGACGCGAAGTTTCACGGTCGCGATGTTCGATCCCGACGTGCCCACCGCCTCCGGCTTCTGGCACTGGGCCGTCGCCAACCTGCCCGCCTCCGTGACCGGCCTTCCGGCCGGGGCGGGAGACGGTGGTGATCTGCCCGGCGGCGCGGTGACGCTGTCGAACGACGCCGGTTACCGGAGGTACCTCGGTCCGGCGACGCCGCCCGGCAACGGCCCGGACCGCTACTTCCTCGTGGTCCACGCCGTCGACGTCGAAGAACTGGAGGTGTCGGAGGCGACGACCCCGGCCCTCATGGACTTCCTGCTGTTCACGCACGCCCTCGCGCGGGCGACCATGTTCGGCACCGCCGAGCGCTGAGCGGGTTCGGCACCGCCGAGCGGTGAGGTGACCTGGCTCTCCGCACCGGCTGTCACGCTCGGTTACTATGCTCACTTGACGCCGGAGGCCGGGGGAAGAGACGCCCGGGGGTGAGGAGCGCACCGCGGCCGACGGGCCGCTCGGAGACCCGGGGGGTCGGCGTGCCGGTCGGGACTCCCCGGATTCCCACACCCCGGACGTTCCCCGGGACGTGTCCGGGCCGGCTCCCCGAAGTACGCGCGTCTGACCGTAGATTGTGGGGCCAGGGAATTAGGGAGCCGGGGAAAGTGCTCAAAGAAGTCGCCGCGACCCGTTACATCACGCCGCTGCGTGAGGGCGGTTCGCTGCCGGGGCTCGTCGAGGCCGACGATCTGCGGACGTATGTCATGAAGTTCACCGGTGCGGGACAGGGGCGCAAGACGCTCGTCGCGGAGGTCGTCTGCGGTGAACTCGCCCGCCGGCTGGGCCTGCGCGTGCCCGGACTGGTGACGATCGGCCTCGATACGGTCCTGGGGCTCGGCGAACCCGACCAGGAGGTCCAGGAACTGCTCAAGTCGAGCGGGGGGTTGAACCTCGGCATGGACTTCCTCTCCCGTGCCGTCGGCTTCGACTCCCTCGCCTTCGAGGTGAGCGCGCGGGAGGCCGGACGCGTCGTCTGGTTCGACGCGCTGGTCAACAACGTCGACCGCTCCTGGCGCAACCCCAACCTGCTGATGTGGCATGGTGATCTGTGGCTCATCGACCACGGCGCCACCATGATCTGGCACCACCACTGGCCCGGAGCCCGGGCCTCCGCCGCCAAGCCGTACGACGCCTCCGACCACGCGCTCGCGCCGTTCGGTCCGGACATCGCCTCGGCGGCCGCCGAGCTGGCACCACTGGTGACCGCGGAACTGCTCGCCGAGGTGACCGCCGCGATCCCGGAGGAGTGGCTGGCCGACGAGCCGGGCTTCGACTCCACCGAGGCGCTGCGGCACGCCTACGCGGAGCCGCTCCTCGCCCGCGCGCCCGCCATCCACGAACGGATCAGGGGTATCCAGGGGCGCGAAGCCGGGGAGGGCCGCGGGAGCGGCGAGGGTCCCGGGAGCGGCGGAGGAACCAAGGGCGTCAAGGTCGGCGAGGGGGACAGGTGAACGAGCGGGACGTCTTCGAGTACACGCTGCTGCGGGTGGTGCCGCGCGTCGAACGCGGCGAGTGTTTCAACGCGGGTGTACTGGTGTACTGCCGCGCCCAGTCCTTCGTGGCGGCGCGCACCCATCTGGACGAGACGAAACTGCGGGCCCTGGACCCGGAGGCCGACGTGGTGGGCGTACGGGCCGCGCTGCGTGCCGTGGAAGGGATCTGCGCGGGTGGGAAAGCGGCAGGTCAGGCAGCAGGTGACGATGCCGGCCGGCGTTTTCGGTGGTTGATCGCGCCGCGCTCGACGGTGGTCCAGCCCGGGCCCGTGCACACAGGGCTCACCGCCGATCCGGAGGCGGAGACCGAGCGGTTGCTCGCGCTGCTGGTCAGGTAATGGATCACACCCGCGCCGTGTGCCGTTGACACCGGGTGCCAGGGCTTCTAGCGTCACGTCTGCTGAAGGTACTAAGCGGTCGCTCACCGGACGGGCGTACCGTGTGAGCCGCAGGGCATGTCAGGCCGCAGGGCTTTTCAAGGGCGAGGAGAACCAGCAATGTCCACCACTGAGCAGCGCGTCGCCGTAGTCACCGGTGCCGCGCGCGGCATCGGCGCCGCGACCGCCGTACGACTGGCCGCCGAGGGCCGCGCCGTCGCGGTGATCGACCTCGACGAGGCCGCGTGCAAGGACACCGTGGAGAAGATCACCACCGCCGGTGGCCGCGCCCTCGCGGTCGGCTGTGACGTCTCCGACGAAGCCCAGGTCGAGGCCGCCGTCGCGCGGATCGCCGAGGAGCTCGGTGCGCCGACCGTCCTGGTGAACAACGCGGGCGTGCTCCGCGACAACCTGCTGTTCAAGATGGCCGCGTCCGACTGGGACACCGTCATGAACGTGCACCTGCGCGGCGCCTTCCTGATGGCGAAGGCCTGTCAGAAGTACATGGTGGAAGCGAAGTTCGGCCGGATCGTCAACCTGTCGTCCTCCTCGGCCCTCGGCAACCGCGGCCAGGCCAACTACTCCGCCGCCAAGGCCGGTCTGCAGGGCCTGACGAAGACGCTCGCCATCGAGCTCGGCAAGTTCGGCGTCACCGCGAACGCCGTCGCGCCCGGCTTCATCGCCACCGACATGACCGCCGCCACCGCCGCCCGCGTCGGCATGGGCTTCGAGGACTTCCAGGCCGCCGCCGCCACCCAGATCCCCGTGCAGCGCGTCGGCAACCCCGACGACATCGCCAACGCCATCGCCTTCTTCACCGGCGAGGCCGCCGGGTTCGTCTCCGGCCAGGTGCTGTACGTGGCCGGCGGACCGCTCAACTAGGGCCGGGGACACAGACAATGACCGCACTTCCCGAACTCTCCGGCAAGGTCGCCCTCGTCACCGGCGCGAGCCGCGGCATCGGCTACGGCGTCGCGGAGGCACTCATCGCCCGCGGTGACCGCGTGTGCATCACCGGCCGCAACGAGGACGCCCTCAAGGAGGCCGTCGAGACACTCGGTGCCGACCGCGTCATCGGTGTCGCGGGCAAGGCGCACGACGAGGCCCACCAGGCCGTCGCCGTCGAGCGCACCATGGAGGCCTTCGGACGCGTCGACTACCTGGTCAACAACGCCGGTACGAACCCGGTGTTCGGCCCGATGGCCGACCTGGACCTCAACGTGGCGCGCAAGGTCTTCGAGACGAACGTCGTCTCGGCGCTCGGATTCGCGCAGCTGACCTGGAAGGCATGGCAGAGCGAGAACGGCGGCGCGATCGTCAACATCGCGTCCGTCGCGGGCATCGCCCCCTCGCCGTTCATCGGCGCGTACGGCATGAGCAAGGCCGCCATGATCAACCTGACCGTGCAGCTGGCGCACGAGTTCGCGCCCAAGGTGCGGGTCAACGCGATCGCGCCCGCCGTCGTCAAGACCAAGTTCGCGCAGGCCCTGTACGAGGGCCGCGAGGAGGAGGCGGCCGCGTCCTATCCGCTCGCCCGGCTCGGCGTGCCCTCCGACATCGGAGGGGCCGCCGCGTTCCTCACCTCGGCACAGTCGGACTGGATCACCGGGCAGACGCTCGTGGTCGACGGCGGCATCTTCCTGAACGCCGGAGTGGGCTGACGGACCCCTGGACGCGGACGCTTCCGAACCTGGACGGCGCCCGCGTCCGGGCACCACGGTCGTCCGCGTTCACTCCCACGCGGTCACCGACGCGCTGACCAAGTGCCCCGCCGGCAACACGGGTTGCCCGGCGGGGCACCGCCGTGCGGTCCGCCGGCTCTCGGGGACGGACCGAGGTCCCGGCGAGGAACAACGGCCGTCCCGGTGGGGTGAGCGTTTTCCGCTGAAGAGATGGGCTTCTCGTGCGTCGTGGGACGCGAGGGGGCGCTGGGACGAGCCGGTCGGGCGGTCGACCGGCGCCGGCTCGGACGGGCGGCGCGGCCTCCAGAATCGTGGGCCCGGTGCGGGCCGGGGGAGCGGACCCGCGGCCGAGGGCTGTCCCGTGATGCGCGACGTGGGATGCGGTGCGTCGCGAGGCGGAGGGTCGTCCTCGTACCGGGTGTGTCCGGGCGACCCCGACAGCGCGGTGCCGGTCGGGGGGACGGCATCTGGCGGACGGCAGGGGAGGATCCGCTGGTGGCGAGGGGTGCGGGGACGAGTGTCAGTGGTCGCCTGTAGGTTCTGAGGCCTGGAAGTGACCGTACATCGGAGGAAGTTGACGTGACCGACACCGCCATGCTGCCCGAGTCCTGGCGCGGCGTCCTCGGCGAGGAACTGCAGCAGCCCTACTTCAAGGAACTCACCGAGTTCGTCGAGGAGGAGCGAGCCAAGGGTCCCGTCTACCCTCCGCGCGAGGAGGTCTTCGCCGCGCTGGACGCGACACCGTACGAGCGGGTGAAGGTGCTGGTCCTCGGCCAGGACCCGTACCACGGTGAGGGCCAGGGACACGGCCTGTGCTTCTCGGTGCGCCCCGGGGTGCGGACCCCGCCCTCCCTGCGGAACATCTACAAGGAGATGAAGGAGGAGCTGGGCACCCCGATCCCGGACAACGGCTATCTGATGCCGTGGGCCGAGCAGGGCGTCCTGCTGCTCAACGCGGTGCTGACGGTGCGCTCCGGTGAGGCCAACTCCCACAAGGGCAAGGGCTGGGAGAAGTTCACGGACGCGGTGATCCGCTCCGTGGCCGACCGGCCCGACCCGGCGGTCTTCGTTCTGTGGGGGAACTACGCCCAGAAGAAGCTCCCGCTCATCGACGAGGACCGGCACATCGTCGTGAAGGGCGCGCATCCCTCGCCGCTCTCCGCCAAGAAGTTCTTCGGCTCCCGGCCGTTCACGCGGATCAACGAGGCCGTGGCACAGCAGGGCCACGAACCGATCGACTGGCGGATTCCGGACCTCGGCTGACGCGGGGTGGGGGCCGGCTGGGCCGGGCGGGGGCCCTCCCCGGCCCTCCCCGGCCCGGTCCGGCCGTGTACGGGGGCGCCTGAGCCGGTTTGGCGGTGGCTGCGGTTAGCGTCACAGGAGACAGAGACGAGCCTGGAGGACGCGGTGGCGGAGCAGCAGGAGCAGACGGCGCCGGACGCCATGATGACCCGGATCGGGCAGGCCGTCATGCTGCACCACGGAGGCGACCGCGAGGAGGCCCGGGGTCGTTTCCTGGACCTGTGGTCGGAGATCGGCGAGGACGGCGATCCGCTGCACCGGTGCACCCTGGCGCACTACATGGCGGACACCCAGGACGACCCCTCGGACGAGCTGGCGTGGGACCTGCGCGCGCTGTCGGCCGCCGACGAACTCGGGGACGACAGGGTCGAGGAGCACCACCGGTCGCCCGCCGTAAGGGCGTTCTACCCGTCGCTGCACCTGAACCTGGCGGCCGACTACGTGAAACTCGGCCGTTCCGACGCCGCCCGCAGCCATCTGCGGCGGGCCCGTGGCGCGGTCGGTTTCCTCGGGGACGACCGCTACGGAGACGGGGTACGCGCGGCGATCGGACGACTGGAGCTGAGGCTCGACGGGGAGGGGCCGGCGGAGGGGACACCGGGGGAGGGCCCCGGCCGGTTCGGCGGGCCGGGAGGGGAGACACTGGGGCCGCCGCGCCGGCGGCCCTGACGGCTGCCGCCCGCTCACCGGCGGCTGTCGCGTGCTCACCGGTGAACCGGCGCGCGGCGCCGGATGCGGGTGTTCCGCCCGGCGGAGGGGTGCGGGGGTCTGCTCGTACGGGGTCTGCTCGTACGGGGTCTGCTCGTACGGGGTCTGCTCGTACGGGTGTGTTCGGAGCCCGCGGAACCCTCGGAGCTTTCGGGACCCTCAGGACCCTCGGGACCCTCAGAGCCTCCGGAACCCCACGAACGACCGCAACCCCGGGGGCCCGAGGCGGGGCGTCGGGCTGGTCAACGGCCGTACGCCCCCTTGCAGATGACCGCTTCGGGACTGCCCGGCTTCCACCCCCCGTACTTCCTGCCCAGGGCGCACACGTCCGGGGCCTTCGGCGGATTCGTCGCCGGGGGCGGGGCGGCGTGGTGGGCGGGTCGGTGCGGTTTCGGTCCGGGGTGCGGCGCGACCGGGGCGTGACGTGGGGCGGGCACCCGCGGCGCGGCCTGCGCGGGCGCGGCGGGGTGATGGCGCGTCCCGGCCCGGGACGGTTCCGGTGAAGGCTTCCGCGGTGGCCCGACGAGCTCCAGCGCCTCCCGCGCCGGAGCCTGTACGACCCGCTCCGCGGCTTTGCCGTCCGGACGCGGCGACGCCGGGGAGGGAGCGGGGGGTGGGCCGGGGGCGGTCGGCCGCTGGACGGTCACACAGCCGGCGAGGGCGGTGACCGCCACGGTGACCAGAAGTGTCGCGGTCGTCGTCGTTGTTCGATGCACCCGCGCAACTCTGCTGCGTCCGGACCGCTTTGGGGAGCCGACAACCGCAGGATGCCCCGCACGGGTGATCCTTCCGCTCCTCCGGCGGCTGCCGGTGGCGGCAGGGTGACCCGCGGTCACCGGCAGCCGGGTTCGCGCCCGGGGACGTGTGGCGCACGACCCGTCGGTCCGCCGGAAGGGGGTGCCGGGTGTCGCGTGGCCCGTCGTCCGCCGGGAGGACGCGCCGGGCGTCGCGCGGCGACCGGGACTCGCGTGAGCCGCCCTAGTCGCCGGTGGCTCCGTCGATCCGCTCACGGATCAGATCGGCGTGACCGTTGTGGCGGGCGTACTCCTCGATCATGTGGGTGTAGATCCACCGCAGGTTGAACGGGGTGTCCGTGAGCCTGCTCCTGCCCTTGGAGGTGTCGTCCAGGGCGAAGCGGGCCGCGTTGTCGCGGGCGACCGCGATCTCGGCCTGCCAGGCGGCGTACGCCTCGTCCCAGGTGTCCGCCTCGGTGAGATGGAACTCCCCGTCCGGGTCCTCGTCGCTGTAGTAGAGGGGGCCCGCGTCGTCGTCCGCCAGGACCTTGCGGAACCAGCCCCGTTCCACCTCCGTCATGTGCCGCACCAGACCGAGCAGGGACAGCTCGGACGGCTCGACCGAGGCGGTCCTGAGCTGCGCGTCGTCCAGGCCCTCACACTTCGATTCGAGGGTCCGGCGATGGTAGTCCAGCCAGCCCTCCAGCATGGCTCGTTCGCCGGCGTCGGTGGCGGGTTCGGTGCGCTCGATCGTCATGGCCGCATCATCCAGGAGTGGGCTGCCGGACACCACGGGATTTTCTCCCCGGGACCAGGGCCGCCCGGTCGTCCGGGCGTCCGGCCGGCACGGCCGACCGACGGCCGCGTGGCGCCCGTATGCTTCCGAGCAGGCCAGCATCGGCGAACGAAGGAGATCTCGTGAAGGTCGGCTGCATCGGGCTGGGCGACATCGCGCGGAAGGCGTATCTGCCGGTGCTCGGCGTCCACCCCGGGGTCGAGCTGCATCTGCAGACCCGGACGCCCGCGACGCTCGCGGAGGTCGCCGACAGCCTCCACCTTCCGCCGGGGCAGCGGCACACCGACCTGACGGAGCTGCTGGCCCAGGACCTCGACGCGGCCTTCGTGCACGCTGCCACCGTGGCGCACCCCGAGATCGTCGCGCGGCTCCTGGAAGCGGGCGTACCGACGTTCGTCGACAAGCCCCTCGCCTACGAACTCGACGCCTCGGAAGGGCTGGTCCGGCTCGCGGAGGAGCGGAACGTCAGCCTCGCCGTCGGCTTCAACCGCCGCCACGCACCCGGGTACGCGCAGTGCCTGGAGCATCCGCGCGAGCTGATCCTGATGCAGAAGAACCGCACAGGGCTGCCGGAGGTGCCGCGCACGATGATCCTCGACGACTTCATCCATGTCGTGGACACCCTGCGGTTCCTGGTGCCCGGCCCGGTCGACGACGTGACGGTACGGGCCCGCGTCGAGGACGGCCTGCTCCACCACGTCGTACTCCAGCTCGCGGGCGACGGCTTCACGGCGCTCGGGGTGATGAACCGGCTGAGCGGCTCGGCGGAGGAGATCCTGGAGGTCTCCGGTCAGGACACCAAGCGGCAGGTGCTCAACCTCGCCGAGGTGATCGACCACAAGGGCCAGCCGAGCGTGCGACGGCGCGGTGACTGGGTGCCGGTGGCCCGCCAGCGCGGTATCGAGCAGGGGGTGCTCGTCTTCCTCGACGCCGTACGCGCGGGCAAGGTGCTCAGCGCCCGGGACGCACTGGCGACTCACGAACTGTGCGAGCGGGTGGTGCGAGCGGTCCAGGAGCGCTCCGCCGCAGCCTGAGCGCGCGGACCCCCTCCGTCGCGCACAGCGCTGCCAGGACGAGCAGCGCCCCGTGCACCGGCCAGTCGCCGTACCGGACGTACGGGGTGACCCCGCGCGCGAGAGGGACCTCGTACACCGCCGCCTCGCTCGCGTCCGTGCCGAGCCAGGAGCCGAGCCGCTCACCGCTGGGCCCGTAGACGGCGGAGACACCGGTCAGGGTCGCGTGCACCATCGGGCGGCCGGTCTCGGCCGCCCGCAGCGCGGCCAGCGAGGCATGCTGTTCGGGTGCCCAGCTGTGCTGGAACGAAGAGGTCGACGACTGGGCGAGCAGTACTTCCGCGCCGTCCTGCGCGAGATGCCGGCTCATGTCCGGGAACGCCGTCTCGAAGCAGATCATCGGTCCGACCCGCAGTCCGTGCCCGGCGTCCATCACCACCTGCTCGGTGCCGCGCCTGCGGTCCTCGCCCGCCGCCTTGCCGACCGAGGTCGCCCAGCCGAGGAGGGAACGCGCCGGTATGTACTCGCCGAAGGGGACGAGACGCATCTTGTCGTAGCGGGCGCCGGTCGGTCCCCCCGCTCCCACCAGCACCGAACTCTTGTATATCCCGGGCCGGTCGGAGCGCCGCGCGTCGACGTTCACGAGGATGTCGGCGCCGGTCTCCCGGGACAGCGCGCTGATGCGCTCCGCCAGGTCGGGGCGGCCGGCCAGGTCGACGCCGACACTGCTCTCGCCCCAGACGACGAGGTCGACGTGGCGCCCGGCGAGTGCGCGGGTGAGCGCCTCCTCGCGCGCGAAGCGCTTCTCCGCGCCGGCTCCGGCGCCGCCGCCGATGACGCCGGGCTGTACGACGGCGACGCGCACCTGGCCGTCGGCGTCGGGGCGCGGGGACCACATCCAGGCCGCCGAGGTGGCGGCCGCGGTGGCGACGAGTCCGGTGACGGCGGTGGCGACGGCGGGGACACGCGACCGGCGTACGGCCGTCAGGACCGCGACCGCGACGTTGACGGCCACCACCAGGAAGCTCAGCAGCCACACCCCGCCGACCGAGGCGAGCCGCAGCGCGGGCGCCACCTGCCACTGGCTCGACCCGAGCAGACCCCACGGTCCGCCGAGTCCCTGCCAGGACCGGACGAGCTCGACACCCAGCCAGCCCGACGGCAGCACCACGAGCGCGGCCCCGACCCGCCCCGCCGAGGGCACACCGCCGAGGAGCCGTCGTACGAGCCAGCCCCAGGGCGCCCACAGCGTCCCGAGCAGTGCCGCGATGACGACCGTGAAGACATTGAGGCTCGGCAGCAGCCAGTGGTGCACGGCCAGCATGAATCCCAGGCCGCCGAACCAGCCGTCGTACGCGGCGCGTCCGCCGGTCGGGGCGGTGCGGGCCAGCAGGATCCAGGGCACGAGGGCGACGTGGGCGAACCACCACCACGACGGGGCCGGGAAGGCGAACACCGGCAGCGAGCCCGCCAGCGCGGCGATGACGGCGCGCCGCCAGGGAGAGACGAGCCAGCGGTCGAACCTCGTCATACGGCGCTTCCCTCCCCGGTGGTCCCTCCAGTGTGCGCTTCGAAGACGATCTCCGACAGGGTGCCTGCGGTCAGCCGGCCGAGGGTTCCTGACGGGGCGGCGGCATGCGCCGCCACTTCTCCTGGACGACCACCTCGCGCAGGCGCCAGCCGAGGTCGGTGCGCACCAGTCGGAAGACGTAGCGGCCGCCGCACACGAAATCTGGTGCGGTGGAAGTGCCGTCCTGGCCCGCGAGGCGCATCGGATTGATGTAGTCGGCCCGGACCCGGGCGGTGTCGCCGCTGTCCTGGTCCAGTACGCCGAACAGCAGCTGTCGGTTGACGATCAGATGCTGGCGCATGGCGAAGAGTTCCATGCTCCGCGCGAGCCATCCCGCGACCTCGTCGGCGTCCCCCTCGATACCGCCCGCGGAGCGGTAGTCCGCGCGGCCGTCCGGCGCGAACAGCCGTCGGTACGCCTCCCAGTCGCCGTCGTCGACGGCCACCGCGTACTCGGTGACGAGTCCGTCCACGGCGAACCGGTCCATCACGGTCGCGAGCTCCACACGCTGCGTCATCGGCTCAGTGTTGGCCACCGGGACTGCGCAGCCAAGGGGCGTGCAGCGACATTCGGTGCCGGCACCGCGGGTGTCCGCGGCGGGCCGGCGACCCGCCGCGGGGGCTACTCCGCCGGTGCCATGACGTGCCGTCGGACGAGTTCGTAGGACTTCAGACGATCCGTCAGCGCGTGGACGGGTGTCACCAGCATGAGTTCGTCCGCACCGGTCGCCTCCGCCAGGTCCGCCAGTCGGGTCGCGACCGTGTCGGGTGTGCCGTGCGCCTGGTGGGCGCGGAAACCGGCCAGGGCCCGCGTCTCCTGCGCGGTGAACGGGTGGACGGCCGCCTGCTCGGGCGTCGGGAAGGGGATGTCGCCCTTCCCCTTGAGCAGTCCGGCCTTGACGACGTCCATCGGGCCCGCGAGCCGGGCGGCCTCCTCCCCGGTTGTGGCGCACACCGTCTCGACGCAGACCAGGACCCGGGGACGGTCGCACCAGCGGGAGGGGGAGAAGTGCTCCCGGTAGTGGCGGAGCGCGGGGAGGGTGTTGTCGGGACGGATGTGATGGGCGAAGGCGACGGGCAGCCCGAGTTCGGCGGCGAGCGCGGCCCCGGCCGTGCTCGACGACAGCAGCCACGGCTCCGGGAGCGGGTCGAGTGCGACCTCCTCCACCAGGAACCGCAGCGTATTCGACACGTCGTCGCGGTACTCGTCGTCCGTCGTCGGTCCGGCCCCGCGCCGCAGGGCCCGTGCCGTGGACTCGTCGAAGGTGCCCGGCCCGCGACCGATGCCCAGGTCGATCCGGCCCGCGTGCAGCGCGGCCAGCGTGCCGAACTGCTCGGCCAGCATGATCGGAGCGTGGTTGGGGGCGAGGACGCCGCCGGATCCGAGACGGAGGGACGAGGTCGACGCGGCCGCGTGGGCGGTCAGGACGACGGGCGGGAACGCCCCGATGGCGGGGGAGTGGTGGTGCTCGGCGTACCAGAGCCGCCGGTATCCGAGTTCGTCGAGCCGCCGGGCGAACTCGGTGGTGTCGCGCAACGTGTCGGCGGCCCGCGTGCCCGCCTGGACCATGGCTACTTCCAGCGCGCTGAGCGGCACAGTGATCATCCGCTCAGTATAGGAAGCGGGCACGCGAGGCCATGGGTGTTTCGTCGGTCGGGGGCGGGCCGGGACCGGCGTCGGCCCGCGCTGTACGGGGGTCGAACAAGCCCTGGGGGCAGCCGAGTTCGTACCGGATGCCCTCGTAGGCCGTGAGGTGCGGGACCGGACGTCGGTGACGACGGCCGGTCCTGACGCCCGATCAGACGGCCGGTACCGGGTAGGTCGGGTACTCGACCCCGGAGACGTGCTGGACGACCCGGATGACCTGGCAGGAGTAGCCGAACTCGTTGTCGTACCAGAGGTAGAGGATCGCGTTGTCGCCGTCGACCTTGGTGGCACCGGCGTCGACGATCGAGGCGTGGCGAGAGCCGATGAAGTCGCTCGACACCGCGTCAGGAGCGGTGGTGAAGTCGATCTGACGCTTGAGCGGCGAGGTCAGCGACACCTCGCGGAGGTGGTCGAGGACCTCCTCGCGGGTGGTCTCGCGCCCCAGCCGCAGGCTGAGGATGGCGATCGAGACGTCCGGCACCGGGACCCGGATCGAACTGCCCGTGATGGGGGCCTGGAGGTCGGGCAGTGCCTTGGCGACGGCGGAGGCGGCCCCCGTCTCCGTGATCACCATGTTGAGCGGCGCGGAGCGGCCACGGCGGTCGGAGCTGTGGTAATTGTCCAGCAGGTTCTGGTCGTTGGTGAACGAGTGGACGGTCTCGACATGACCGCGCAGGACGCCGTACTCGTCGGCCATCGCCTTCAGCGGCGGGACGATCGCGTTGGTGGTGCAGGAGGCGCAGGACAGGATCTGCTCGTCCGGCTTGATCGTGTCGTGGTTGACGCCGTGCACGATGTTGGGGACGTCGCCCTTGCCGGGCGCGGTGAGGACGACCTTGTCGATCCCGGGGCGCAGGTGCTTCGACAGGCCCTCGCGGTCACGCCACTTGCCGGTGTTGTCGATGAGGATGGCGTCGTTGATGCCGTACGCCGTGTAGTCGACCTCGCTCGGGTCGCCGGCGTAGATCACCTTGATCTCGTTGCCGTTGGCGATGATCGTGCTGTTCGCCTCGTCGACGGTGATCGTGCCCTGGAACTGGCCGTGGATGGAGTCGCGGCGCAGCAACGAGGCGCGCTTGACGATGTCCTGGTCCCCGCCCTGGCGGACGACTACGGCGCGCAGCCGCAGGCCGTTGCCGGAGCCGGCCTTCTCGATGAGCAGGCGGGCGACGAGCCGGCCGATGCGGCCGAAACCGTAGAGGACGACGTCGCGCGGCGCGCGGCGCTCGATCTTGTCCGCGCCCGTGGCGCCGGCGACGGCCCTGGCGGTGAACTCCTGTACGGAGAGCCCGAGATCGTCGGTCCGGTACGTCGCGGCGAGCATGCCGAGGTCGATCTGGGACGGCCCGAGATCGAGCGTGGTCAGCGCCTGGAGGAACGGCAGTGTCTCGGTGACGGAGAGCTCCGCACCGGCGATCTGCCGGGCGAACCGGTGGGTCTTGAGAAGGCTGACCACCGACTTGTTCACCAAGGAGCGGCTGTGGAGGAGGACCGTGACGTCCCGCTCCCGGTGCAGCTTCCCGATGATCGGGATCATCGACTCCGCGATCTCCTCGCGGGTCTTCCAGTTGGTGAACGAGTCGTCGTTGACAGTCACAGTCTATCTTTCGAGCTAGGAGGCGCTCATATGGTAACCCGTCCGTCGTTCCGATCGTCCGAGGGGTGTACGGCCGGGGTCGTGGAGGGGTACGGAGGCCGGAGCCATGATCGAGGGCGGGCGTAATGTGGGAGTCGCCCGTCAGAAGGAGACACGCATGACACGCCCGGTCACTGTGGTCACGGGCGGCAGTCGGGGGATCGGCGCCGCGATGTGCGCCCGCCTGGCGGCGGACGGACACGACGTGGTGGTGGGCTACGTGCGTGACGGCGCTGCCGCGGACTCGACCGCGGCAGCCGTCCGCGCCGCGGGTGCGCGCTGTGTCACGGTACGGGTGGACACCTCGGACGCGGACGACGTGGAGCGGCTCTTCGACACGGCGGCGGACCGTCTCGGGCCCGTCACCGGGCTGGTGAACAACGCCGGTGTGACGGGTCCGCTCGGGCGGCTCGCGGACACCGACCCCGCCGACCTGCGGCACGTGGTGGACGTCAACCTGCTGGGCACGCTGCTGTGTTCGCGGCGGGCCGCCCGGTCCATGGCGGCCTGGGGGAGCGGTGTCATCGTGAACGTGTCCTCGGCCGCGGCGACGCTCGGCAGCCCTGGCGAGTTCGTCCACTACGCGGCCACGAAGGCCGCGGTCGACGCCCTGACGCTGGGCCTCGCGAAGGAACTCGGCCCGGACGGCATCCGGGTCAACGCGGTCGCGCCCGGCATGATCGACACCGAGATGCACGCGGCGATGGGCGACCCGGGCCGCGCCGAGCGCGCCGCCTCCTCGATTCCGCTGCGCCGCGTCGGCCGGGCGGAGGAAGTCGCCGCCGCCGTCTCGTGGTTGATGTCGCCCGACGCGTCGTACGCCACGGGGGCCGTGCTGCGGGTGTCGGGAGGCCGCTGAGCCGGTGGCGGGCGCGGCGCGCGAGGTGGTGTGGGCGCGGGGAGGCCGGTGAGCCTGCGGCGGGCGCGTGGTGGTGCGGGGTTCGCGGGGCGATTCCGGCGGCGGTCGGTCTCCGTGCGTACCGGTCTCGACGCGTTCCACGGAAGCAACCGGAGGGGCGCGAGCGCGGGGGGACCGTCCGCGGGGCCTGACGGCTGACCTCGGTGTACTCCCTGGGCGGTTACGGTATCCGCCGCCGCGCACCGGCTGGAGCGCCGTCCCGCGGGGCGAGGCGGGTCAGGCCGCCTCGATGACCTCTCCGCGGATCGCTTCCGCCCATTTCACGACCAACAGCTCGTACTCCGCGCGCTCCTGGGCGGACAGGGAGCCGCCCGAGCGCATCCACAGGGCGCGGATCTGCTCGTTCAACGCGGCAGCGGACCGCACGGAACCAGAGAACGTGAAGTCGGGGGACATGCGCACCAGCCTAGGGGCATGGACTGACACTGCGCTACCGGTCGGCTACGCGTGCCGTATGCGGTTCGTCACGGCTTCTGTCCTCCGGGTCCGGGCGGCGTCGTACGGGAGCGGCCGGACCGGATCGCGGCACCACCCCGGCGTCGGCGCACGCTTCTCCGTCCTCGACGGGGGACGAGTGGGAGAACGAGTGGGAGAACCGGTCTTTCGAAACGCTCCGCCGACCGGCGCGATAGCGCGGCTCGAAGCGGGACGCGGTACGTGGTACCGCCGCGCGGGACGCCCGCGGAACCCGTGGAACGGCCGCCTCAGCCCGCGGATTCCGCCGCGTGAGGGCTGAGGACGTCCGCGCCGACCAGGGCGATGATGACGATGCCGAGCGCGATCCGGTACCAGACGAACGGCATGAAGCTCTTGTGGGAGATGAACTTCATGAACCACGCGATCACGGCGTACCCGACGACGAACGCGATGACCGTCGCGAAGATGGTCGGCCCCCAGGAGACATGACCGCTCTCGGTGGCGTCCTTCACCTCGAAGGTTCCCGAGGCGAGCACGGCCGGCATGGCGAGGAGGAAGGAGTAACGGGCCGCCGCCTCGCGGGTGTAGCCCATGAAGAGGCCG
Organism: Streptomyces fagopyri; assembly: GCF_009498275.1. NCBI lineage: Bacteria > Bacillati > Actinomycetota > Actinomycetes > Kitasatosporales > Streptomycetaceae > Streptomyces > Streptomyces fagopyri. The sequence continues at coordinate 7,730,163 of NZ_CP045643.1, forward strand.
CCGCTGATGGTCGCGCCGGACCGGGAGACGCCGGGGACCAGGGCCATCGCCTGGCAGAGGCCGAAGAGCAGGCCGTCCTTGGTGTTGAGGCTCTCGATGGTCTTGCGCTGCTTGGGGGCACGGTGCTTGCCGCCCGACTCGTCGCGTGCCGCGAGCCGGTCCGCGACACCGATGACCACGCCGATCACGATCAGCATGGTCGCGGTGACCCGCAGATCGCGGAAAGGACCCTCGATCTGGTCCTTGAGCGTCACCCCGAGCACGCCGATCGGTATGGAGCCGACGATGACGAGCCAGCCCATCTGGGCGTCGTGGTCCTGGCGCATCGCCTTGCTCGTGAGGGAGCGGAACCACGCCACGAGGATCCGCCCCACGTCCTTGCGGAAGTAGATCAGCACCGCGGCCTCCGTGCCGAGCTGCGTGATCGCGGTGAAGGCGGCGCCGGGGTCGTGCCAGCCGGAGAACGCCGCGGTCAGGCGCAGATGCGCGCTGGAGGAGACGGGGAGGAACTCGGTCAGCCCCTGGACGAGTCCGAGGATGAGGGATTCAAACCAAGACATGAAGTGAGGTGGTCCAAGCGCTGATCGAGGACGGGCCGACGGGCACGCCGTGTCGCGGTTCGCGGAGCGCGCTGATCACGGCTGTTGGAGGCAGCGTAGCGCCCCGCCGGGACGTTCCGGCCATGGGGGTTTGCCTTAACTAGAGGAACTGTTCGATTGGTCGTACGAACGTGGGAGTGCCCCGGGAGGCGGTCCGGCCGGTCCAGGGGGCCGGGGTGTCGACCGGTCACCGCGCCCAGTCCCGGGTGACGCGCCCGAGGGGGAGCGGGAACGGATCGTCCGGGACCGGCGCGATCCGGCCGTCTTTACTCCACCGGGTCCTGTGTCCACGCCACCGCGGGTCCCGTCACCGTCCAGCCGGGGGACTGCGGGTGGGCCGACAGGTCGCCGTGCCCGACCTCCTGGCGGCACTCCGCGCAGACCAGCCGTGGGACCAGCTCGTGGCCGCACGTGTGCTCCATCACCATCGGGCGGAAGCCGTCCTCCTGGAGATGGCGGTCGCCCCACTCCATCAGCGTCAGCAGCACCGGCTGCAGCTCCCGCCCGGCCCGGGTGGCCCGGTACTCGTAGCGCTTCGGCCGGTCGCTGTACTCGGCCTTCTCCAGTACGCCGATGTCGACGAGTCGCTTCAGGCGCGCGGTGAGCACATCGCGCGGGGCGCCGATGTTGCGGGCGAGCTGGTCGAAGCGGGTGACGCCGAGCGACACCTCCCGCATGACCAGCAGGGAGTACTTCTCGCCGACGAGCGCCAGGGTCCCGGCGATCGAGCAGGGGCGGGGGTCCTTCATGGCTCCAGTCTAAAGGGTGGGTTGGAAAGTCCAACCCACTGGGTTACCGTGGAGTCACTTAGCAAGTTTGGAAAGCAAACTCCATGAGTTCGGAGAGCAGCCATGCGTGACGCCGTGATCGTCGAAGCCGTCCGTACGCCCGTCGGCAAGGGCAAACCGAACGGTTCTCTCGCCCATGTCCATCCGGTGGAGCTCCTCGCGCACACCCTGCGCGCCCTCGTCGAGCGCTCCGGGGTCGACCCGGCGCTGATCGACGACGTCATCGGCGGCACGGTCACCCAGGTCGGGGAACAGGCCGCGAACCTCACCCGGTACGCGGTGCTCTCGGCCGGCTTCCCGGAGACGGTGCCCGCGACCACCGTGGACCGTCAGTGCGGCTCCTCCCAGCAGGCCGTGCACTTCGCGGCGCAGGGCGTCATGTCGGGGGCGTACGACATCGCGGTGGCCTGTGGTGTGGAGTCCATGAGCCGTGTGCCGATGGGGTCGAACGTCCTCGGTACCGAGGGCCCGTTCGGCCCCGGGATCGCCGAGCGCTACCCCGAGGGCCTGGTGCCGCAGGGCATCAGTGCCGAACTGATCAACGCGAAGTGGGGCCTGTCGCGCGAGCAGTTGGACACGTACGCGGTGGGTTCGCACCAGAAGGCTGCCGCGGCCTGGGACGAGGGCCGCTTCGACGCCGAGGTCGCGCCTCTCCAGGGGGTGGCACGCGACGAGAGCGTCCGCCCCGCCAGTACCACGGAGACCCTCGCCGGGCTCAAGCCCGCCTACTACCACCCGGCCTTCGCCGAGCGCTTCCCGCAGATCGACTGGTCCGTCACGGCGGGCAACGCGAGCCCCATCAACGACGGCGCGTCGGCCGTGCTCATCATGTCGAGCGAGACCGCGGCCCGCCTCGGCCTGCGCCCGCTGGCGCGTCTGCACAGCTTCGCCGTCACCGGCTCCGACCCCCTGCTGATGCTCACGGGCGTCATCCCGGCCACCGAGAAGGTGCTCCGCAGGGCCGGGCTCTCACTCGGTGACATCGACCTCTTCGAGGTCAACGAGGCCTTCGCGAGCGTCGTCCTGGCCTGGCAGCAGGAGACGGGCGCCGACCTCTCCCGGGTCAACGTGCACGGCGGGGCGATCGCGCTCGGCCACCCGCTCGGCGCGAGCGGCACCCGGCTGACGACCACCCTCGTGCACGCCCTGCGCGCCCGCGGAGCCCGCTACGGACTCCAGACGATGTGTGAGGCGGGCGGGCTCGCCAACGCGATGATCCTGGAAGCGGTGTAGTTCGGTGTAGTTCGGTGTAGTCCGGTGTAGTCCGGTGTGGCGCGGATGGGTGGCGCGCCCGGCGGGTACGGGTCCTGGGTTCCGTTCCGTGGTGTTCGGTGGTGCTCGTGCGGGTTCCGGAGCCCGTGGTGCCGGGTGGTGCTCGTGCGGGTTCCGGAGCCCGAGGTGCCGGGTGGTGCTCGTGCGGGTCCAGGGTTCCGTTCCGGGGTGTCGGGACGTGTCCGGGCACGTCCCGGCATCCGGCGGCATCCGGCGGCGTCCCCGGTCACCCCGGGTCGTGTGGTGTCAGTTTCCGCGGAGGTGGTGGCGCTTGCGCCAGGCCACGACGGCACCGGCCAGCGCCGGCAGCGCGATGAAGCCCATCGCGATCAGGAACGCGGGCGACGTCGGTGCCGAGGCGCGGGCGCCGGCGACGGCGTACGCGGCGGTGTTCGGGATCGAACCCAGGGCCGTGGCCAGGAGGAACGGCAGCCAGCCCATGCGCGAGACGGCGGCACAGTAGTTCGCCGCCCAGAACGGCACTCCGGGGAACAGGCGGGCCATCATCATCGTGCGGAAGCCGTGCCGGCTGAGCTGCCCGTCGGCCGCCTTCAGCCAGCGGGCGCGCAGCAGCGGGCGCAGCGCGTCCTGCCCGAGGATCCGGCCGAGCCCGAAGGCGATCCCGGCGCCGAGCACCGTACCCGCGAGGGCGGTGGCGAGGCCGAGCTGGGAGCCGAACAGGGCGCCGGCGGCGAGATTGAGCAGCGGCCGGGGCACGAACGCCACCGTGCACAGCCCGTACGCCACCCCGAAGACCACGGCGGCCGCGGCACCGCTGAGCTGCGGTGGCCAGCCGTCCGACAGCAGCCGCTGCGGTTCGAAGAGGAGCACGCTCGACGCGGACGCCGCGAGCAGCACCAGCAACAGGGAGAGCCGGGACCAGGGCGAGAGCAGGACTCTCGTGCACCGGGCGGCGAGGCCCGTGCGAGTGGCGACGGCGAGCTCCGCGGCGGGGGAGAGCTCCGCGGTGAGTGAGAGCTCCGTGGCGGGGGCCGTGGGGACGGCCGTGACGGTGCCCCCAGAGCGGGTGGTGGCATCGAGCATTCGGCGACAGTAACCGACCCGTGTGTGTGATCGCCGTATGGTTCGTGCCAAGGGCGTCACAGCTTCCTGAACACCGGCCGCCCGGTTCGACATGTCGGACGGCGCCCTCGAAGACAGGGTGCCGGCGCGGGGCGCCGTCACCGGCGTCGCGGCAGCCGATCCGCAACGCGCCGTGGCCGAGGGGCCGTACATGAACGACGTCGTCCCTTCCCCGGTCCGACCACGCCCGATCGCCGCGCGTCGTTGCGCCCGGCCCTTCCCGGGACCGCGGCCCCGGCGGACGCGTACCGCACCACCGTCACGCGGCGCGGCAGGCCGGCCGGCCGCGCGCCGGCTCCCCCGCCTCGCCGCCGGTCGGCCGTACGGCCGTGTGAGGCAACTCTCCCCGGCGGACCGGCCGGTGACCCGTCACGATCACATGGGCCCCTGGGCCGTACGTCCCTGACGTACCGGCAGCACCACGTGCCACCGCGCGACCCGGTGGCGTGAAAAACCATTCGACGTGGCCGGACATGTCGGCGATGATCGCCTCATGTTCCGGCACGCCTTCCACTTCGCAGCATCCGCGGTCGCGGATGCCCCGAAGGCTGCCGTCCCGATCATCGTGGCAGCCGTCGACGGCGCCCGAAGCTGACCCTTCCCGGATTGTCCGGCGGACCCCGCAGGGGGAGGGTCGGCAGATCCTCGGGGTCCCCGTCCCGGCCGTGAGCGCCGGGGCCCTCACTCAGCTCCGCTGACACGAAGAGGCTTCGAGGTACAGCCATGCCCAAGACGGCTTACGTGCGGACCAAGCCGCACCTGAACATCGGCACCATGGGTCATGTCGACCACGGCAAGACCACCCTGACCGCCGCCATCACCAAGGTTCTCGCCGAGCGCGGTTCCGGCACGTTCGTGCCCTTCGACCGCATCGACCGCGCCCCGGAGGAGGCCGCGCGCGGCATCACCATCAACATCGCGCACGTCGAGTACGAGACCGACACCCGCCACTACGCGCATGTCGACATGCCGGGTCACGCCGACTACGTCAAGAACATGGTCACCGGCGCGGCGCAGCTCGACGGGGCGATCCTCGTCGTCTCCGCGCTCGACGGGATCATGCCGCAGACCGCCGAGCACGTGCTGCTCGCCCGGCAGGTGGGCGTCGACCACATCGTCGTCGCCCTGAACAAGGCCGACGCCGTCGACGACGGCGAGGACACCGTGCTCACCGACCTCGTGGAGCTGGAGGTCCGCGAACTGCTCTCCGCGCACGGATACGGAGGCGAGTCCGTCCCCGTCGTCCGGGTGTCCGGCCTCAGGGCGCTGGAGGGCGACCCCCGCTGGACCGCGGCGATCGACGCGCTGCTCGACGCGGTGGACACCTATGTGCCGATGCCCGAGCGGTACGTCGACGCGCCGTTCCTGCTGCCGGTCGAGAACGTGCTCACCATCACCGGGCGCGGGATCGTCGTCACGGGAGCCGTCGAGCGCGGCACGATCCGGGTCGGCGACCGCGTCGAAGTGCTCGGCGCCGCCGTCGACACGGTGGTCACGGGACTGGAGACCTTCGGCAAGCCCATGGCGGAGGCGCAGGCCGGGGACAACGTGGCGCTGCTGCTGCGCGGCGTGCCCCGGGACGCCGTACGGCGCGGGCACATCGTCGCCGCGCCCGGCAGCGTCGTGCCCAGCCGGCGTTTCTCGGCGCGGGTGTACGTCCTGTCGTCGGGCGAGGGCGGACGGACGACGCCGGTCGCCACCGGGTACCGGCCGCAGTTCTACATCCGTACCGCGGACGTGGTCGGCGACGTCGACCTCGGCGAGCGGGCGGTCGCCCGGCCCGGCGACACCGTCACGATGAGGGTGGAGCTGGGACGCGAGGTGCCGCTGGAGCCGGGCCTGGGATTCGCGATCCGCGAGGGCGGCCGGACGGTCGGCGCGGGGACGGTGACCTCGGTCGACTGACGGCCGGGGGCGGTACGGGGGTACGGGTGCCCGCCTGAAAGGGCGGGCACCCGGGCGCTGCCGCTGCCGCTGCCGCTGCCGCTGCCGCTGCCGCTGCCGGTGTCGCAGCCTGTGCCCGCGCGCGTGCCGCAGTTGGGTCGGGGGTGGACCGGCGCGCGGTCGGTCGTGGATGGTCCGACGAGGGGATCGGCAGGAGGTCGGTCGGCGGCCCGGGTCTGCTCGGTGCCGCATCGACAGGCCGTCCGCCGTGGGGGGACCGGCCGGTCCACCGGCAGGCGGCCCGGTCGCGGGTCGGTCGGCGGGGCGCCCGGATGTGCCGTGGGGCCGGGACGGGGGCCGGGTCCCGGGGGCGCGCCGTCGTGTGGCGTCGGCCGTGGCCGGGCACCGGGCCGTGGGCGCACGCCGGGGCGGCACAATGGACGGGTGGACGAGCCGATACCCGTGATGCGGGCCGTGGATCACGGGACCGCCAAGCTGATGCCGGACGTCGACCGGAAGCGGGCCTGGCTGTTGACGGTCGACGGGGCACCGCAGTCGTACGTGGACCTGGACGAACCCACGCATCTGGAGTTCGAGTACGCGCGACGGCTCGGGCACGTGCTGGACACGGTCGTCGCGCCAGGACGCGCACCGGACGTGCTGCACCTCGGCGGGGGCGCCCTGACGCTGCCCCGCTACGTGGCCGCGACCAGGCCGGGCGCACGTCAGGACGTGGTCGAGGCCGACCGGGGCCTGCTGGCCCTGATCGGCGAACACCTGCCGGTGGCCGACGACGCCGGGATCACCGTGCACGGCGCGGACGCCCGGGAGTGGCTCGAATCCGCCGCGCCCGCCTCCGCCGACATCGTGATCGCGGATGTCTTCGGCGGCTCGCGCGTCCCCGCGCACCTGACGTCCACGGCGTACGCCCGGGCCGCCGCGCGCGTCCTGCGTACCGACGGCGTCTACCTGGCCAACCTGGCGGACTCCGCCCCCTTCACCTTTCTGCGCTCCCAACTCGCCACGTTCTCGGCGGTGTTCGAGGAACTCGCGGTGATCGCCGAACCGGGCGTGCTGCGCGGGCGGCGTTTCGGCAACGCGGTGCTGGTGGCCTCCCAGCATCCGTTCGACACGGCGACCCTGGCCCGCCGCACGGCCTCCGACGCGTTCCCGGCGCGGGTGGAACACGGCCCCGCGCTGCGCCGGTTCATCGGCGCCGCCGCACCCGTCCGCGACGAGGACGCGGTCCCCTCACCCGAGCCGCCCGGCGGCGCCTTCGGCATCGGCTGACGCGCGCTCCACGTCCACCGGCGGCGATCCCTGCGCGACCGGCCTGGTCCGCCGGGTCAGGTTCCGTACATCCGGTACGAACAGCACCGCCGCCGTGACCACCACGACCAGGACCGAACAGCCCCACAGGGCCGACGTCCGGCCGAAGGCCTGTTCCGCCGGGCCCGCCAGGGCCGTGGCCAGCGGGACCATCGCGATCGACCCGAACCAGTCGTACGCCGAGACGCGGGAGAGCTTGTCCTCGGGGATCTCCTGGTGCAGCGCGGTCATCCAGGAGACGCCGAACACCTCTATCGCCGCCCCGCTGACGAACATCACGGCGCACAGCGGCACCACCTGCACCGGCACCGCGAGCGCGGCGGCCGGCGCGGCGAGCGGGAAGACACAGAGGGTGCCCGCGAGCAGCAGCCGGCGTGGCTTCCAGCGGGTCATCAGCAGCGCGCCGCCGACCGTGCCCGCACCGAACGCGCCGAGGGCCAGGCCCCAGGGCCCGGGACCGCCGAGACTGTCCCGGGCGACGAGCGGGCCGTAGACCGCGTCCGCGGCGCCCACCACCGCGACGACCACGGAGAACTGCGCGACGACCGTCCACAGCCAGGGCCGTCCGACGAACTCCCGCCAGCCCTCGCGGAGGTCGGAGAGCAGCCCGTCGCCGGGCCGGCGCGGCGGTATGTGGCTCACGTCGAGGAACGAGCGCAGTGCCCCGGCGAGGGCGAACGCCACGGCGTCCACCGCGAGCACCCAGCCGGGACCGATCACCGCCACCATCGCCCCGCCGAGCGCCGCCCCGCCCAGTCCCGCACCCTGCATCGCCATCCGGAACATGGCGAACGCGCGACTCGCCTGCTCTCCGTCGACCGAGGACATCAGCATGCCCTCGGCGGCCGGGCTGAAGAACGCCTGCCCGGTGCCGCCGAGCGCGGACAGCAGCAGCATCTGCCACAGCCGCGGTTCGCCGGACAGCACCAGAAGCGCGAACGCCGCCTGGGAGACGCAGTTGAGGGCGTTGGCCGCGACCATCACCCGATGGCGCGGCAGCCGGTCCGCCACCGCGCCGCCGATCAGCAGGAAGAGGACCAGCGGCAGTGTCCGCGCCGCCGCCACGAGGCCGACGTCACCCCCGTCGCCGCCCGTTTCGAGCACCGCGAACGCCGAGGCGATCAGCGCGCCCTGGCTGCCCAGGTTGGTCACGACCGCGGCGGCGGTCAGCAGGGTGTAGTTCCGGCCCGCCCAGGAGGGACGGCGCGGGTGTCGAAGGGAGTCGGCGGCAGAGGTCACCGGCACACTTTCGCCGCCCGGTGCCCGTCTTGCCAAACCCGGAGCACGCCGTCCGGACACAGCTCGGGCGTCCGGACGGCTGCTCAGGGAACCCGGGGGTCACTCACGACCCCTCGGTTCACCGCGCGGTGCTCACGATCCGGTCGGCTCACCGTGGAGCCGGACGGTGCTCAATATCTTCCGCACCGTGGCGTCGGGCACCTCCTCGCCGACCCCCTTCGCGCCGTAGAGCGTCCAGGACACGAAGTCGCCCGCCGAGTTCTTGAAGGCGAACGTGGTCGCCTTGCCGTCCGAGTCGCACTTGCCCTTCTTCGGGACGCCGCTCGAATACGTCGTGGCGACGCTGCCCGTGATCCCGGAAGCCGTCGTGTACGCCGTGGGCTTGCCGATCCTGAGCAGCTTCTTCGAGGCGTCCTTCTGGTCGGTGTAGCCGCCGAAGACCCACCAGGCCGAGTCGTTGCGCGCGACGTCGCCGGTGTTCTTGGCGCCGCTCTGTCCCTTGGTGCCGGCGGCGGCCAGCGCCGTGTCGTCCGTACGACCGTCCTTGTCGTCGTCGGACGTGCACCACTTCTCCTTGAGGAAGGCGGGCGCGGACATGCCGATGACCGCGGAACCGTCGCCCTTCTTCTCGTCCTCGAAGCCGATGAAGGTGCCGGGCGTGCGGACGTTCCAGTCGGCCGGTACGTCGAACGCGGTGCCCCACTTGGGGTTGACCACGACCTTCCAGCCCGCGACGGTCGGCTTCTCGTCGTCGGTGCCGCGCGGGTTGTCGTCGTTCCCGCTCGCGCTCGCCGACTTCGAGACGGACGTCTTCGGGGACGTGGACGGATCGCCGCCCGCGTTGTCGTCCTTGCCCTTGCCGCCCAGGACGAGGAAACCGGTGACGCCCGCCGCGATCACGACGGCCGAGGCCGCGACGATGGCGGTGATCTTGGTCTTGTTGCCGCCGCCCCCGTTCCCGGCCCCTGGCCCGCCGGCCGGTCCGGGCACCCCGGGCGACTCCGGTACGGTCCCCCACTGCGGCTGCCCGTAGGGATTGGGCTGCTGGTATCCGGGCTGCTGATACGGATTCGGCTGTTGGTACCCCGGCTGCTGGTAGGGGTTGGGCTGCTGCGGATTCTGGTTCTGCGGGTTCTGCTCGCCCCCGGGCGGCTGCTGTCCTGGCCACATGGCCGGTAACCCTAGTAGCGGCTGTGCCACGTTTGGGTCACCGCTCTTCTTCAGCCATGTACCGGTCAGGGATCGAGTCCGGATTTTTTCGATTTCTTCACATGCCCGGGTGCTGGTCAAGATTTTCTACTCATGGGTAACATTCGACCATGAGTGCAGACCAGATGACGATCGGCGAGATGCTCGCCGCCACGGTGCCGATGGCCCGGACCCTCAATCTCGATTTCGTGGAGACCACGCCGGAGAAGGCCGTGGTGAGGCTCCCGGACCAGAGCGACTACCACAACCACGTCGGCGGCCCGCACGCCGGAGCGATGTTCACGCTGGGCGAGTCGGCGAGCGGGGCGATCGTCCTCGCCGCCTTCGGGGAGCAGCTCTCGCGTGCCGTGCCGCTCGCGGTGAGCGCCGAGATCGCCTACAGGAAGCTGGCGATGGGACCGGTCACCGCCACCGCCACCCTCGGCCGGCCGGCCGCCGACGTCGTGGCCGAACTCGACGCGGGGCGGCGGCCCGAGTTCCCCGTCGCCATCGCCATCCAGCGCGCGGACGGCGCTGTGACCGGGGAGATGACCGTTGTGTGGACCCTCCGGCCGAACGGCTGAGCGGACCACCCGCCATGGCGGACGGCCCCCTCCGGTACCGGGCCGGGCGGCGGGTCCGTCCGCCGTTCCGCCGTCTGACGTTCTGACGCCCGTCGTCCGTCGTCCGTCGTCCTGCCGTGCTGCCCGTGCTGCCGTGCTGTCCTCCCCCCGTTCGCCGTTCGCCGTTCGCCGTTCGCCGTTCGCCGTTCGCCGTTCGCCGTTCGCCGTTCGCCGTTCGCCGTTCGCCGTTCGCCGTTCCGCCGGGCGCGACGCGTCCGCTCGCGACCCCGCGGTGTCGGCGGACACCCCGCGCCATTGTCGGAGAATGAGCGTTCTCCTAGGCTGGGCCGACGTTGTCGACGTCGTTCTCCAGGAACGGAGATGTGCATGCTCAGCAAGAGCGAAGCCGCCGAAGCCGTCCGTCGTGCCAAGGTCAGGACAGGGGTCACATGGGCCCAGCTCGCCGAAGCGGTCGGCAAGCCCCTCGCGTGGACGACAGCCGCGCTGCTGGGGCAGCACCCCATGCGCGAGGAGGAGGCGACGACGGCCGCGGCGCTCCTCGAACTCGGCGACGACGCCGTCCTCGCCTTCCAGCTCCAGCCGACCCGAGGTGCCCTGGACGCCGCGGTCCCCGTGGACCCCACGATCTACCGGCTCTACGAGGTCGTGCAGGTCTACGGTCCGACGATCAAGGAGCTGATCCACGAGCAGTGCGGCGACGGCATCATGAGCGCGATCAACTTCCGCCTCGACGTGCGGCGCGTGCCCGACCCCGCCGGTGACCGGGTCGTCGTCACTCTCGACGGGAAATACCTCCCCTACCAGTGGTAGCGCGCCCCCTGCCCGTGGGGGCGGCCACCGGTGCCCCTCACCGGACTCCGCCGCGCCCGGCCGAGCGGTAGGCTTCCCGGCATGCGCTCGTGCGAGCGCATGCCGGGAATGACGTAACGGGAGGAACCGGCGTTGCACGTCCAGGATTGGCTCGAGACGGTGCCCGCGGTCAGCATCTACGCGCTGGTGGCCCTGGTCATCGGCCTGGAGAGCCTGGGTATACCCCTGCCCGGCGAGATCATCCTGGTCTCGGCGGCGCTGCTGTCCTCCCAGCACTCGGGGATCAACCCCGTCATCCTCGGGGCGTGCGCCAGTGTCGGCGCGATCGTCGGCGACTCCATCGGCTACGCGATCGGCCGCAAGGGCGGACGACCACTGCTGGCCTGGCTCGGTAGGAAGTTCCCACGGCACTTCGGTCCGGGACACGTCGCGACGGCCGAGCGGTCGTTCCAGAAGTGGGGCATGTGGGCCGTCTTCTTCGGCCGCTTCATCGCCCTGCTGCGCATCTTCGCGGGACCGCTCGCCGGTGTGCTGAAGATGCCCTACTGGAAGTTCCTCATCGCCAACGTGCTCGGCGGGATCATCTGGGCCGGGGGCACCACCGCCGTCATCTACTACGTCGGTGTCGTCGCGGAGTCCTGGCTGAAGCGGTTCTCGTGGGTCGGGCTGGTGGTGGCGGTGCTCATCGGGCTCGCCTCGATGCTGGTCGTCAGGCGCCGGGCGAAGCGGGTGTCCGCCGAGATGGACGAGGCGCGGCCGGAGCCGGTCGCCGCCGCCGAATAGGTCCTGTCACCGGGACGGGCGGGCCGGCCGCGACCGGTCACGCGGGTCCCCGCGCCCCCGGAGGGGTGCCTCTCAGCTCCCGGAGTTCTCCGACGCGTCCTTGTGGGCCTTGGCGAGCTCGACGTAGAAGGTGCCGTTGAGCGTGAGGCCCTCGCGCTCCTCCTCCGTCAACGGGCGCTTGACCTTCGCGGGCACGCCCGCCACCAGTGAGCCGGGCGGGACCCGCATCCCCTGCGGGACCAGGGCCTGGGCCGCGACCAGCGAACCGGCGCCGATCACCGCGCCGTTGAGGACCGTGGCCCCCATCCCGATCAGGCAGTCGTCCTCGACGGTGGCCCCGTGCAGTACGGCGTTGTGCCCGATCGAGACACGCTCGCCCACGGTGACGGGAAAGCCGGGATCGACGTGCAGGGTGCAGTTGTCCTGGACGTTGCTGTCGGCGCCTATGACGATCGGCCCGCAGTCCGCCCGCAGCACCGCGCCGTACCAGACACTCGCGCCCGCCCGCAGGGTGACGTCCCCGATGACCACCGCCGTGCGCGCCGTGAACGCCTCCGGGTCCACCCGCGGATCCTTGCCGCCGATCCCCATGATCAGCGCCTGCTGCGTCATCGCCGCCTCCTCGTCGTCGGTACACCGGCACCGTATGCCATGATCCCCGACCCGGTGGGGCGAAGATCACAGCCGTGATCTCTGCTGGCCCCTCCCGCCCCTGAGTACCGTGAGCGAGTGCCCAGCAACAGGAACGCGTTCTCGTCATGGCGGCGCCGTCTCGTGCAGAACGCCGTCCACGCGGGCTGGGCCTGGGTGCAGCGCACGGCCTCGGTCACGGCCGAACACCCGGGGCGGCTGCGCTTCGGGGCGATCGGAACAGGTACCAGACTCGCCTTCCCGCTCGGCACCGTGTTCGGTGAACCGTGGATCCACCTCGGCGACCACTGCATCGTCGGCGAACAGGTCACCCTCACCGCGGGGCTGATGCCCGACCTCGACCTCGGCCCCGACCCGATCCTGCGCCTGGGTGACGGTGTGGTGCTCGGCCGCGGCAGCCATGTCATCGCCGACACGACGGTCACCATCGGCAGCGACTGCTACTTCGGGCCGTACGTGTACGTGACGTCCACCAACCACTCGTACGACGATCCGCACGAGCCCATCGGCAAGCAGTGGCCGCGGATGGAGCCGGTGGAGATCGGTCCCGGCTGCTGGATCGGCACCGGGGCGGTGATCCTGCCCGGAGCACGGATCGGGCGGAACGTCGTGGTGGCGGCCGGTGCGGTGGTACGCGGCACGGTCCCCGACCACGCGGTCGTGGCGGGCGCTCCCGCCCGGGTCGTGCGGCGCTGGGATGCGGCGGCCGGATGGCAGCCGCCGCTGCGGACGCCGGCGCCGGTGCCGATCCCCGACGGTGTCACGCCGGAGCAACTGCTCGCGCTGTCGGGACTGGACGAGGCGGCCGTCGCACGGCTCGCGGAGCTGGACCTCGCGGCCGGGGAGGCCGCCGGGGACGTACGCGCCGAGTCCTGACCCGGCCCCGAACCGTCGTGAGCGTGACGGTCGCGGCTCAACCGTCGTGACCGTCACCGGGTCGGTTCGTCGCGAGCGTCACCGGGTCGACCCGTGGTGAGCGTGACCGTCCCGGCTCAACCCGTCGCGAGCATGACCGTGCCGATCAGTGCCAGGCCCGCGCCCGCCGCCTGGACGCCGCGCAGCCGTTCGCTGAGGAAGCCGCGGGCGGCCAGGGCCGTGACCACCGGGTAGAGCGAGGCGAGCACGGCGGCCACCGTCACCGGGCCGAGGTGGGCGGCGACGGAGTACGTGCCGTTGGCCGCCACGTCGGCGAGCCCGACGAAGGCGAACGACGGGAGCGCCCGCCAGGGGAAGCCGTCGCCGGGGAGCCCCGCGGAGCCGCGCCGCACCGAGGCCCACAACGCGGTGCCGCCGGCGACCACGTTGGTCACGCGCTGCACGAACAGGGCGAGGAACAGCCCCGTGACCGACGAGGACGCCTCCGCGATCAGGACGAACACCGTGCCGAAGCCCAGCGCGGCGAGCAGCGTCAGCAGGATCGCCTGCCGCTGCACGGGGGCGCCCCTGAACTGCGGGCCGCCCGCGAGGACCACACCGGCGACGGCGACCGCGATGCCCGCGAACTGCAGCGGCCCGGGACGCTCGCCGAGGACGAGTCCGACGGTGAGCGGGACAGCGACCCCCAGGGAGCCGAGCGGCGAGACCACACCCATCGGCCCCAGGGCGAGGGCCTTGTAGAACGAGAAGAGTGCGACCGGTCCCACCAGGCCGGCCGCGACCGCGAACCACAGGCGCGGTCCCGCCTCGCCCCAGGCGCCGGTCGCGACCACGATCACGCCGAGGACGGCCGCGGCGACCGCCTGGGAGACGACGACCACGGTGAGGGCGGGCGTCCGCCGGGTCAGCAGGCCTCCGCCGAAGTCGGCCAGGCCCCACAGGAGGCTGGTGGCCAGGGCGAAGAGCGCTGTCATGAGTCGCCTCGCAGTACAGTTCGGTGAACGATCGGGTGCACCACACCATAGTTCACTCTATTGAACTCTGTCATTCATGATATTGGACGGAATGTGTCGGATCTCGACCTGCTGACCCAGTCCCTGGGGCGCAACGTGAAGCGCTGGCGCACCGAGCGCGGCTTCACCCTGGAAGCACTCGCCGCCCGCGCCGGAGTCAGCCGTGGCATGCTCATCCAGATCGAGCAGGCCAGGACCAACCCCAGCCTCGGAACCGTCGTCAAGATCGGCGACGCGCTCGGCGTCAGCATCACCACGCTTCTCGACTACGAACAGGGCCCCAAGGTCCGTATCGTCCCGGCCGAGCAGGCCGTACGGCTGTGGCACACCGACGCGGGCAGCTACAACCGGCTGCTCGCGGGCACCGAGGCGCCCGGCCCGCTGGAGATGTGGGACTGGCGCCTGATGCCGGGCGAGGGCAGCCCCTCCGACCCGCACCCCACGGGCACCGTGGAGCTCGTCCATGTCACGGCGGGCGATCTGACCCTCACCGTGGACGGCGTGGCCCACCGCGTACCGGCGGGAGCGAGCGCCTCCTTCGAGGCCAACACCCCGCACCGGTACGGCAATGACGGCGACGTACCCGTGGAGATGGTCATGGCGGTATCGGTCCCGCTCGTGCACTGAGACCGCCGGCCGGGCACCCCCGAGCGGCTGTTACCGTGCGGGCATGCGCGCCCCCATCGGACACTTCGACCACGCCACGCCCGCTCCCGAGTGCCTCGGCGAACTCGTCGGCCCGGTCGCCGACGCCGTACGCGCCTGGCGGGGCACCGTCCCCGCCGAGCAGATCGTGTACGTCGACACGGACCCCGATCGGGCCGACACCGCGACCTTCGTCGAGCACTACGGCAAGGAACTGCTCGAACAGTCCGCCAACTGCGTGGTCGTCGCGGGCAAGAGGGGCGCGGAGACCACGCTCGCCGCGTGCCTGGTCCTCTCCACCACCCGGGTCGACGTCAACGGTGTCGTCCGCCGCCGACTCGGCGCCCGCAAGGCCTCGTTCGCGTCGATGGACATGGCGACCGGTGAAACCGGCATGGAGTACGGCGGCATCACCCCAGTCGGGCTGCCCGGTGGCTGGCCCCTGCTGGTGGACTCCGCGGTCGTCGAACTGCCGTACGTCCTGGTCGGCAGCGGCCGGCGGCGCGGAAAACTGCTGGTGCCGGGCAAGGCGTTCGGGGAGCTGCCGAACGCCGTGGTGATCGAGGGGCTCGGGATCGGCTGACCGGCCCGTCGCGGGTCGACCGCTTGCCCTGGTCGGCGCACGCTCAGGAGGATGACGTCATGCCGACCTTCTCCGCCCCCGACGGAACCACGCTCGCCCACCACGCCGTGGGGGAGGGCGAGCCGCTGCTCTGTCTGCCCGGCGGCCCCATGCGGGCCTCCGCCTACCTCGGTGAACTCGGCGGACTGGCACGGCACCGCCGCCTCCACCTGCTCGATCTGCGCGGAACCGGCGACTCCGCCGCTCCGGCCGACCCGGCGACGTACCGCTGCGACCGGCAGGTCGGTGACGTCGAGGCCTTCCGCGCACACCTGGGGCTCGACCGCGTCGATGTCCTCGCCCACTCGGCGGCCGGCGACCTCGCCCTGCTGCACGCGGCCGCGCATCCGCACCGTGTGCGCAGCCTCACCCTGGTGACCGCCCGTGCGCGGGCGCTCGGCGTCGACTTCACCCCGGAGCACCGCCGGGAGGCGGCCCTGACGCGCCGGTCGGAACCGTGGTTCGAGGAGGCGTACGAGGCCTTCGAAAGGATCTGGGCCGGCTCGTCCGCCGACGCCGACTGGGACGCCGTCGCCCCCTTCTTCTACGGCCGCTGGGACGCGACCGCGCGGGCGCACGCCGCGGGCGAGGTCGGACAGACCAATGAGGAGGCCGCGGATCTGTACGCGTCCGCCGGTGCCTTCCGGCCCGGCGCGGCCCGCGCCGCCGTCGCCGCGCTGGACGCACGGGTCCTGCTGCTCGTGGGCGCGCTGGACGGCGGACCGCTGCCGCGGGTGGCCGCCGGCGTCGCGGAGCTGATCCCCGGGGCGGGACTGGTCGTCCAGCCGGGTGCCGGGCACTTCCCGTGGCTCGACGACCCGCGGTTCTTCACGGAGACCGTCGTGGCCTTCCTCGACCGGGAGCGGTGACGAGCGAGGGTCCTGCCGGGTGACCCGGCGGGATCAGGCCAGCCGCAGGTCGATCCACTCCGCGGTGTCGCCCGGCAGCACGTAGCGCTCGGTCTCGGCGAACCCGTGCTTCAGGGCGAAGCGCAGCCCGTCCTCGTTCGAGGCGAGGACGACCGTCTCGATCACCGCGGCGCCCAGCGCCCGCGCCTGCTCCAGTCCGCGCTCGTACAACTCCTCGCCGAATCCCCGGCCGCGGTGCTCGGGCAGCACCCGGGCGATCACCGTGGCCGTCGAGGTGTCCTCCTTCGGCGGGCGCACGGTCGTGCAGCCCACCAGCACGTCACCGAGGTGGACGACCTCCAGGAGGTTGCGGCCGGCCCGCTCCCGGACCTCGTCGAGCGACATGGCGGCGGGAGGGACGATCACGTTGTGGACGTGACGCCAGGCTTCGAGGGCGGGTTCGTCGACCGGCCGCCGGAAGAGAAGAGTGGGCACCGCAGCAGCAAACCCGGCCGCCGCGCGCGTCGTCAACCGGGTTTGCCGGAAGGGTCCGGGACGGCGGGGCCGGTCAGCCGAGGCGGGGGATCTCTATGGCGGGGCAGCGGTCCATGACCATGTCGAGCCCGGCGGCGCGGGTACGGTCGTACGCGGCCTCGTCGACGACGCCGAGCTGGAACCAGACGGCCTCGGCCCCGATCGCGACGGCCTCGTCGGCCACGGTCCCGGCGAGGTCGCTGTTGACGAAGACGTCGACGACATCGACGTCGAACGGGATCGCGTCGAGCGAGGGATAGCCCTTCTCGCCGTGGACGGTCTCGGCCTTCGGGTGCACGGGGACGATCCGCTTGCCGTGACGCCGCAGGACGTCGGCGACTCCGTACGCCGCGCGCCCCTCGTTCGACGAGAGGCCGACGATCGCCCAGGTGTCGCCGAGTTCGTTCAGGATCCTGCGGATGGTCGCCTGGTCGCCGTACACGGTCGTCCTCCTGGGGTGCCTGCCGTCGAATGTCCTCGCTGTCCAGCGGGAGAACAGCGGACGGCGCACGGTGATTCCCCCGGCCCGCCGGGGAGCGCGCGGGGGCCCGGCCGTGAGGGCGGGGTACCGGGCAGCGCCGGGGAATCAGGCGCGGTCCGCCGCCGCGTCCAGCAGGGTCATCGCGTCGTACCCGGGCGTGCCGCGCTCGGCGTAGTAGGCGACCAGCCGGTGGCCGGCGGTGTCGTCGAGGTGCATGGACTGGTAGCCGAGGGTCAGGTCGCCGACCTCCGGATGGTGGAACGTCCTGTGGCCGTGGGAGCGCAGCCGTACGTCGTAGTGGTCCCACAGGCGGGCGAAATCGGGGCTCTTCAGGAGGAGTTCGTCGACCAGTTCGGCCAGGTCGGGGGCGTCCGGGTCGGTGCCGGCGAGCGCGCGCATCCGGCCGACGCAGGCGCGGACCTGCTCGTCCCAGTCGTCGAACAGCGAGGGCGCGTCCGGGTACAGGAAGACGTAGCGCGCCACGTTGCGCCTGCGCACGGGCCACTCGTCCAGGCCGGCCAGGAGTCGCATCCCGCCCGGGTTGCAGGCGAGCACGTCCGATGTACGGCTGACCACGTGTGCCGGGTTGGGCCGCAGGTTCTCCAGGAGCAGCCTGACGCCGGGCCGCACGGACCGGGTGGGTGTCGCCGGTGCCTCGCGCGCGCCGCCGGCGGCGCGCGCGACGAGGTCACGCAGATGCTCGTGCTCCTGCGCGTCCAGCCGGAGGGCACCGGCGAGGGCGTCCACGACCGCGGGGCCGGGACGGTTCTCCCGGCCGCGCTCCAGCCGCGTGTAGTACTCGATGCTCACCCCGGCGAGCATGGCCAGCTCCTCGCGGCGCAGTCCGGGCGCGCGGCGCAGGGCGGGGCCGATCCTGAGCCCGGCCTCCTCCGGGGACACATGGGCGCGGCGGGCGCGCAGGAAGCTCCCCAGATCCGTGCCGCCGCCGCTGCCGTTCTGCCGCTCGCGTGCCATGGGCACCAGTGTGGCAGCCCTGTGACCTGCGGGGCCGGAGAGTGAGGGGCCGTGTCACGCCCCGAACACTCTTCCCCGGACGGGGCGGTCTGCCGGGATGCGGGTGGGGACGGCAGGCGGGAAGCTCGGTGAGGGTGCCCCCGTGGAAGCCGACGCGGGCCGCGGTCCAGCCGCCCTCCGCGGACGGGGCGGGCGCAGCCGGAACGCCGGCTCCGCTTCGTACCCCTGCTCGGATTCACGCACCTCCTCCGGCACATGCTCCGGCACCTCCTGCGACTTGTACGCTCGCCCGGATTCGTACGCCCGCCCCGAAACCACCCGAGGAAGACCATGACCACCATCGCCATCGTCGGAGCCGGACCCGGCCTCGGAGCCGCGGTCGCGCGGCGGTTCGGCCGCGCGGGATTCGACGTCGCCCTCATCTCGCGCGACGCGGACCGGACGCGCGCGTTCGCGGCCGAGCTGGCCGGCGAGGGGCTGACGGCGAGCGGATTCGCCGCCGACGTCCGCGACCCGGCCGCCCTGGGGGCGGCTCTCGACGCCGCCACCGCGACACTGGGGCCCATCGAGGTCCTGCAGTACAGCCCGGTCCCGCACCGGGACTTCATGCGACCCGTCCTGGAGACCGACGCCGCCGACCTCGTGGGCCCGATCGAGTTCTCGGTGTACGGTCCCGTCGTCGCCGTGCGTCACGTGCTGCCCGGCATGCGGGAACTCGGCCGGGGGACCGTGCTCCTCGTCAACGGCGGCACCGCCGCGATTCCGCACACCGAGCGCGCCGGAACGTCCATCGCCTTCGCCGCCGAGAGCGCCTACGGCCATCTGCTGCACGAGGCGCTCGCCCCCGACGGCATCCACGTCGCCCAGTTCGTCATCCCCGGCGCGATCGTCCCCGGGCACCCGAGGAAGGACCCCGACGCCCTGGCGGACGCCCTGTGGACCATCCACCGGGACCGGCACGGGTACCGGCACTTCGCCGACGACCTCGACGCCTGACCCGACGCCCTGCCGGCCGGCGGTCACGCGTGACCGGCAGGCCGGTGGCACCGCCGTCCACCGTCGCCCACGGCCGCCCTCCGTCGTCCACCGCCGTCCTCCCGATCGGCCCGGCGGTCGGCGGGCCGACTGTCCGGAATGGTGGCCGCCTTCCTGCGCCCGGCCCCCGGGCCGCCTACGCTCACCTCGTGCTGCGTATCACCGACGCCCGAACGGGCGAGACCGTCGACGCCGTCCGTGCCCGCAGGGGCCTGACCCGCGTCGAGGCGCACGTGGAGCGTGACGACCTGTCCGCACTGAGAGTGCTGCTGGTCGCCGACGTGCTCGCCAGGGCCCTGGAACTCGGCGGAACCCCTGTCGTCACGGTGGCCGACCCGCCCGCGGGGCTCAGGGCGCGCGCGGACGCGCTCGGCATCCGCCGGGCCGAGGGGGAGCGGGGTGGCGCGGGGCCGGCCCTGCACGTGCTCGTGTCCGCGGGCGGCGCCCCCGAGGACCCCGGACCCGAGGACCCCGGACCCGAGGGCTCCGGACCTGCGGGCTCCGGACCTGCGGCCTTCGGACCCGCGGCCTCGGGGGAGACGGTCCCGGGGGAGGCGGCCGGCGGCGAGACAACCGCTATGGATGCGACGACCATGGATGCGACCTCTATGGGCGCGGCATCCATGGCCCCGGCATCGATGGGCCAGGCCCCCACGGACCCGGTCCCCGTCGATCAGAACTCCGTCGATCAGAACTCCGTCGACGAGGACCCCGTGATCCCGGGACTGTTCACGGCGGATCCCGACGGCGTCCGCGTCGAGGTCGCCCCGGTGCGCGGCAGCGCCGATCACTCGCTGCTGCGGATGATCCTGCTCGCGACCCCGCGCCGGCAGCCCCTCGACCTCGCCGCCGCCGACCTCGACGGTGCCAGCGAGACGCTCGGGCGCTGGCGCAAGGCCGTCGCCGGCTGGGCCACCCGGCCGTCCAGGCCCGTTCCCGAGCACGTACGCCAGGAGTTGCGCGCCGCGTGGGAGGACGACCTCGACGTACCCGCCGTGCTGGAGGCCCTGCGGCGTGTCGAGCACGCCGGGGACATCCCGGACGGCGCCCGCTTCGAGACGTACGCCTACGCGGACCGGCTGCTCGGACTCGAACTCACCCGTGACATCGGGACGCAGTGGTGATCGCACGCGCCGGAGCGGGTCCCCTGCGCAGACTCGTCGTGCTCAGACACGCCAAGTCCGCCTGGCCCACCGGCGTGGACGACCACGACCGGCCCCTCGCCCCGCGCGGCCGCCGTGACGCCCCCGCGGCCGGGCGTGCCCTCGCGGACGCCGACTGCCTGCCCGACCTCGCCCTGTGCTCCACCGCCGTACGGGCCCGTCAGACATGGGAGTTGGCGGCGCAGCAGTGGGGCACCCCGCCGCTCGCGCGGTTCGACCGGCGGCTGTACGGCGCCGGCGTACCGGAGTTGCTCGCGGCCGTGCGCGAAGTACCCGACCAGATGATGACGTTGCTGCTGATCGGGCACAACCCGGGGCTTCAGGAACTGGTCCTCGAACTGGCCGGTGACAGTCTCGACGACGCGCTCGACGACGTACGGACGAAGTTCCCGACCTGCGCCATGGCCGTGCTGGCCTGGCACGGAGGTTCCTGGGACGCGCTGACCCCGGGTGTGGCCCTGCTGACGTGCGTGACCGTGCCGCGAGGCAGGAAGAAGCCCTGAGGATCAGCCGACGTGGACGCGCGGCCGCCGTTCCGGGTCGGGCTCGGCGCGGCGGAGCACCTCGCGGGTGACGGGGGCGACCTCGCCGTCGCCGAAGACCAGGAAACGGACCAGGTGGCTCAGCGGGTTGCCCTCGGTCCAGTTGAAGTAGGCGTGCGGGACCTGGCCGGTGCGGTCGCGCAGCCGCATCATGACGGCCGCGATGGTGTTGGGCACGGTGGCGCCCTCGACGCGCAGCCTGCGCACCCCGTGCTTCTCGTCGCCGTGCACCGCGACGTCGGCCGTGAAGTCCGAGGAGTCGGTCACGAAGATCTCCAGGAACAGCACGGGACGGCCGTCCGGTATGTGCGTCTGCTCGCGCTGGCTGTACTCCTTGGCGCGGTACTCCCGCGTGCTGTGCTCGTGCGGTTCGTTCGCTATCAGCAGCAGCGGTCCGCTCGCCGCCGCCTCGTCGACGAACCGGGCCGCGGCCTCGTCGAACGTGACCTCGGCGGCCCGGAGTTCGAAGGCGCGGCGCACACGGGACGCGAACGAGGTGGACAGGATCGCCAGGATGAAGATCAGTGCGATCTTGATGCCGTCGGGACGTTCGATGACGTTGGTGACCAGCGTGTAGCCGAACACCGCGGTGATCGCGCCGAAGCCGATCGCGGCGGCGCGGTGGCCGCGCTGGTGCACGGCGACCGCCGAGGCGAACGACGCGGAGAGCATCAGGACCAGCACACCGGTCGCGTACGCGCCGCTCTGGTCGTCGACGTTCGCGTCGAACCACAGGGTGATGAGCACCGCGGCCGCCATGAAGACGAGCACCAGGGGACGGACGGCGCGGGTCCACTCGGGAGCCATGCCGTAGCGGGGCAGATAGCGCGGGACGAGGTTGAGGAGGCCGGCGAGCGCCGAGGCCCCGGCGAACCACAGGATCGCGATGGTCGACACGTCGTAGACCGTTCCGAAGCCCTCGCCCAGGTACTGGTGCGCGAGGAAGGCGAGCGCGCGGCCGTTCGCCGAGCCGCCGCTCTCGAACTCGCCCTGCGGGATCAGGATCGTCGTCGCCAGGCTGGACAGCAGCAGGAAACAGCTCATGATCACGGCGGCCGTGGTGAGCAGTCGGCGGGTCTCGCGGATCCGGCCCGCCGGCTTCGCGTACGTGTCCGTGGGATCGCCCTTGACCTGCGGCATCACCGCCACGCCGGTCTCGAAGCCGGACATGCCGAGCGCCAGCTTGGGGAAGACCAGGAGCGCCACCCCGATCATCGCGAGCGGCGAGGAGTGCTCCGCCGTCATCGCGTCGGTCCAGTCGCCGACCTTGTGCGGGTGGCTCAGCACCTGCCAGGCGGCGGTGACCAGGACGACGACGTTGAGCGTGAGATACGTGGCCACGAGCGCCACGGCGATGCCCATGGCCTCCTTGAAGCCCTTCAGGAAGACCGCGCCCAGCGCGGCCACCAGGAGAAGGGTGATCCACACGTTCGCGCCGTGCGTCCAGTGCGGTGCGAACGGGTTCTCCACGACGTGCGCGGAGGCGTCCGCCGCGGACAGGGTGATCGTGATCAGGAAGTCGGTGGCCGCGAAACCGAGCAGCACCAGGACGAACACCTTCCCCGCCCACCAGGGAAGCAGCCGTTCCAGCATCGCGATCGAGCCCTCGCCGTGCGGGCTCTCCTTGGCGACGCGACGGTAGACGGGCAGCGCGCCGAGCAGGGTCAGCGCGATCAGGACGAGTGTGGCGAGCGGGGAGAGCAGACCGGCGGCGAGGGCGGCGATGCCCGGCTGGTAGCCGAGGGTGGAGAAGTAGTCGACGCCGGTGAGACACATCACCCGCCACCATGTGTGGCCCTGGTGCTCGGTGTCCGGGGTGGCGTGCGGGCCCGGGTGCCGGGCCGACTGCTCACTGAGCCCCTCCAGGAGCCACGCCCGCCAGCGGGGCGCGGTGCCGGAGGGCCCGGGATCCGCGGGGCCGGCCGGATTCGCGTTGTCCAGCTCGGTGCCGGTCATGCTGCGATCTCCTGTGATCGGTCGGGCCGGCGGTCCGGCTTCGGGCAACGAGGAGCGAGTATCCACCACGGCTTCGCGAGGGCCCGCGCCGGGGCGACCGCGCCGCGAGGCCCGGGGCCGCGGGCTCCGCCGTCCGGCACGCGCGCGTGCAGCGCATACGCTGGCCGGATGCAGGACGAGTACCGCACAGTGGCCCGCGCGGGTGTGCACGAGACCGAGATCAACCGCTCCCGCTTCCTCTGCGCCCTCGCCCCGGCCGCCACCGAGCAGGAAGCCCAGGACTTCGTCGCGGGCGTCCGCAGGCAGCACGCGGACGCCACCCACAACTGCTACGCGTACGTCATCGGAGCCGACGCCGCCGTCCAGCGGGCGAGCGACGACGGCGAACCAGGCGGCACCGCGGGCGTCCCCATGCTCCAGATGCTGCTGCGCCGCGACATGCGGTACGTCGTCGCCGTCGTCACCCGTTACTACGGCGGGGTCAAGCTCGGCGCGGGCGGACTGATCAGGGCGTACGGCGGCTCGGTGGGCGAGGCGCTGGACGCGCTCGGCACCCTGACGCGCAGACGCTTCCGGCTGGCCACGGTCACCGTGGACCACCAGCGCGCGGGCAAGGTGCAGAACGATCTGCGCGCCACCGGGCGCGAGGTGCGCGACGTGCGCTACGGCGAGGCGGTCACCATCGAGATCGGACTGCCGGACGCCGAGGTGGCCGCGTTCCGGGCCTGGCTCGCGGACGCGACCGCCGGGACGGCCGGGTTCGAACTGGGCGGAGAGGCGTACGGGGACGCGTAGGCGGGCAGCACGGGCCGATACGGGAGTAGCCGCCCGTGATGTCCGACCCGCCCGTTACTCTCGGGGATCATGAGGCTTCTGCACACGTCCGACTGGCACCTCGGCCGGGCTTTCCACCGGGTGACGATGCTCGGTGCCCAGGCCGAGTTCATCGGCCATCTCGTCACGACCGTGCGTGAGCGCGGCGTCGACGCGGTGGTCGTGTCCGGGGACGTGTACGACCGGGCGGTCCCGCCGCTGGCCGCCGTCGAGCTCTTCGACGACGCGCTGCACCGGCTGGCCGACCTCGGCGTGCCCACGGTGATGATCTCCGGGAACCACGACTCGGCGCGCCGGCTCGGCGTCGGGGCCGGGCTGATCGGGCGGGCCGGCATCCACCTGCGGACCGAACCCTCGGCCTCCGGCACGCCCGTGGTCCTCGCCGACGCCCACGGCGACGTCGCCCTCTACGGCCTGCCGTACCTCGAACCGGCCCTGGTGAAGGACGAGTTCGGGGTGGACAGGGCCGGACACGAGACCGTGCTCGCCGCCGCCATGGACCGGGTCCGCGCCGACCTCGCCACACGCCCGCCGGGCACCCGCTCCGTCGTCCTCGCCCACGCCTTCGTCACCGGAGGCGCGGCCAGCGACAGCGAGCGCGACATCACCGTCGGCGGTGTCGCCGCGGTCCCCGCCGGGGTCTTCGACGGAGTGGACTACGTGGCCCTGGGCCATCTGCACGGCAGCCAGACCATCACCGAGCGGGTCCGCTACTCCGGGTCCCCGCTGCCCTACTCGTTCTCCGAGGCGGACCACCGCAAGAGCATGTGGCTGGTGGACCTGGGCCCGGACGGCTCGCTCGACGCCGAGCGGGTCGACTGCCCCGTACCCCGGGCACTCGCCCGCGTCCGGGGGCGGCTGGAGGACCTGCTCGCCGACCCGGAGCTCGCCCGTCACGAGGAGGCGTGGGTCGAGGCCACCCTCACCGATCCGGCGCGCCCCGCCGAACCGATGGCCCGGCTGACCGAGCGGTTCCCGCACACCCTCAGCCTGGTCTTCGACCCCGAGCGGGCTCCCGAGGACCCGGACGTCTCGTACGCGCGCCGACTGGCGGGCCGCAGCGAACAGCAGATCGCCGAGGACTTCGTGGCCCATGTGCGCGGCACGGGCCCCGACCCCCGGGAACAGGCCGTGCTGCGGGACGCGTTCGACGCCGTCCACGCCGACGAGGCCGTACGGGAGGTCGCCCGGTGAGCCCGGCGACACCGCCGCCACCGAGCGCGCCCGACGCCGGTACCGCCCACCTCACCGCCGCCCCCACGGGCCCGGACGGCTTCGGCGGGGACCGCGTCGGCGGAGACCGTTTCGACGACAGCAAGGGGGGCCGATGAGGCTGCACTGTCTGGACATCACCGCCTTCGGGCCCTTCGGGACCACCCAGAAGGTCGACTTCGACGAGCTGTCGGCCGCCGGCCTCTTCCTGCTGCACGGACCGACGGGCGCCGGCAAGACGTCCGTCCTGGACGCCGTCTGCTACGCGCTGTACGGAGCGGTCCCGGGCGCCCGCCAGAGCGGCCAGGGACTCACCCTGCGCAGCGACCACGCGGCCCCCGCCACCCGCACCGAGGTCCGCCTCGAACTCACCGTCGCCGGACGCAGACTGGAGATCACCCGGCAGCCCCCCTGGGCCCGCCCGAAGAAACGCGGCACGGGCACGACCACCGAAAAGGCCCAGAGCCGGCTGCGCGAGTACGAGGGGCCGGCGGGCGCCTGGAAGGACCTCAGCCGCTCCCACCAGGAGGTCGGCGAGGAGATCACCCAGCTGCTCGGCATGAGCCGTGAGCAGTTCTGCCAGGTCGTCCTGCTGCCCCAGGGCGACTTCGCCCGTTTTCTGCGGGCCGACGCCGAGGCTCGCGGCAAGCTCCTCGGCCGTCTCTTCGACACCCACCGCTTCGCCGAGGTCGAGAAACGCCTCACCGAGCGCCGGCGGGCCGCCGAGACCGAGGTACGCGACGGGGACGCCGCGCTGCTCGCCGACGCCCACCGCATGCAGCAGGCCGCCGGGGACATCGCCGAGATGGCACTGCCCGACCTCGCGCCCGGCGACCCCGGCCTCGCCGAGACCGTCCTGGCCTGGGCCGCCGTCGCCCGCGGCACGGCCCGCGAGCGGCTGACCCTCGCGCACAGCGCCGTCTCGGCCGCCGAGTCCGCGCAGGCCGCCGCCGACCGCGTACTCGACGACGTACGGGAAGTGGCCCGGCTGCAGCGCAGGTTCACCGAGGCGCGGGAACGCGCCACGCGGCTGGAGGAGCGCTCGGACTCCCACCAGGAGGCACGGACACGCATGGAGCGGGGCCGCAAGGCCGAGGCGGTCGCCCCCGCACTGGACCTGCGCGACGTGGGCGAGGCCGAGCACCGGCGCGCGTCCACGGCCGAGGCGCACGCGCGCGCCGCCCTCCCGGCGTCCTTCGCCGACGCCGGCGCACCCGGGCTGGCGGCCGCCGCGCGCCGGGCGGCCGAGGAACTGGGGGGCCTCGCCTCGGCCCGCCGCGCCGAGGCGAGGCTCGGCGAACTCACCGAGGAGCGCGCCGGCCTGGACCGCCAGGAGCGCGCCGACGAGGACGTCCTCCAGGACGCCGAGAGCTGGCTCGGCACCTGGGAGACCACCCGTGCCGCCCATCAGGCGTGCATCGAGACGGCACAGGAGGCCGCCACCCGCGCCGAGCAGCTGGCCGTGCGGCGCGACCCCGCCCGGGCGAGGCTGCGGGCCGCCCGCGAGCGCGACCGGTTCGCCAAGGACACGGACGACGCCCACGAGCGCGCTCTCGCCTCCCGCGCCCACGCGACGGACACCCGCGCCCACTGGCTCGACCTGAAGGAACAGCGGCTCAAGGGCATCGCCGCGGAACTCGCCGCCGGACTCGTCGACGGGGACCCCTGCGCCGTCTGCGGAGCGACCGAACACCCGGCCCCCGCACGGAAGATCGCCGGACACGTCGGCCGGGAGGCCGAGGAGCAGGCCCTCGCCGTCCACCAGCGCGCCGGCGAGAAGGCGACCGAGGACGAGCGCCGGCTCGGCGTCGTACGCGAGGCGCTCGCCGCCGCTTCCGCCGAAGCGGGCGACACACCGACCGACCGGCTCGCCGAGCAGGAGGCGGAACTGGAGCGTGAGTACGGTGGGGCCCGCGCCGCCGCCTCCGGACTGCACACCGCCCGCGAGCGTCTCGCCCACGCCGAACTCGAACACGGACGGCGGGTCGCCGCCCGGCAGAAGGCCGAACTGCGCGCCGCGGCCCGGCTGTCCCACCGCGACACCCTCGACCGCGAAAGGACCCTGCTGGAAGAGGAGTTGACGCGGGCCCGGGGCGCCGCCGAGAGCGTCGCCGCGCGCGCCGCGCAGCTGGAGCGGCGGGCGGCCCTGCTCACTCGGGCCGCGGACGCCGTCCGCGCGGCCGAGGACGCCGCGCAGCGGCTCAAGGACGCCGACGCACGACTGGCCGACGCGGCCTTCCGCGCCGGGTTCTCCACACCGCAGGCCGCGGCCGACGCGCTGCTCGACGACGCGGCCCACCGCGACCTCCAACGCCGCCTCGACGCCTGGCAGTCGGAGGAGGCGGCGGTCCGCGCCGTGCTCGCCGAAGCCGACACGGCCGCCGCGGCCCAGCGGCCGGCCGCCGATCCGCGGGCGGCCGAACAGTCCGCCGAGACCGCCGCGCGGCGACTGCGGGACGCCGCCTCCGCCCAGGACGCGGCCGCCCGTCGCTGCGCCGAACTGGACCGGCTGTCCGCGCGCGCGACCACGTCCGTGCGCCGCCTCGGACCACTGCGCGAGGAGCACGACCGGGTGGCGCGCATGGCGGGGCTGGCGGCGGGCACCTCGGCGGAGAACGAACGCAGGATGCGCCTGGAGTCGTACGTCCTCGCCGCCCGCCTGGAACAGGTCGCCGCCGCCGCGACCGCACGCCTGCGGCGGATGTCCTCCGGGCGCTACACCCTCGTCCACTCCGACGACCGCGCGGGCCGTGGACGCAGCGGGCTCGGGCTGCACGTCGTGGACGCGTGGACCGGCCGGGAGCGGGACACGGCGACCCTCTCCGGGGGCGAGACGTTCTTCGCGTCGCTGGCGCTGGCCCTCGGCCTCGCGGACGTCGTCACGGACGAGGCGGGCGGGGTGCGGCTCGACACGCTCTTCATCGACGAGGGCTTCGGCAGCCTCGACGACCAGACCCTCGACGAGGTCCTCGATGTCCTCGACTCGCTGCGGGAGCGTGACCGCAGTGTCGGCATCGTCAGCCATGTCGCCGACCTGCGGCGCCGTGTCCACGCCCAGCTTGAGGTCGTGAAGGGGAGGACGGGATCGGTCGTACGGCAGCGGGGCGTCCAGGACTGAGATGCCGGTCCTCCGGCGGGTGCTCCGGGTCGGGCCCGCCGTGCCTGTTCGGTTGTGCCGGTGCCGGTGCCGGTGCCGGTGCCGGGTGCCCTGTGTGTGCTCAGTGCCCCAGCGGGCGTCGGGGGAGCGGCGAGGAGTAGACGACGCTCGTCGTCACCGAGCCCAGCGTGCCGATCCTGCCCGAGATCTCCTCCAGGTGACTCATCGAGCGGGCGGCGACCTTGATGACGAAGCAGTCGTCGCCGGTGACGTGGTGGGCCTCCAGTATCTGGGGCGTCGCGTCGACGAGATCGTGGAACGGCTTGTAGTTGCCGTTCGGGTAGCGCAGGCGGACGAAGGCGAGGATCGGCAGGCCGATGTTCTCCGGGGCCACGACGGCCGCGTACCCCTGGATGACGCCCGCCTCCTCCAGCCGCCGCACCCGCTCGGTGACCGCGCTCGCGGACATCGAGACGGCGCGGGCCAGCTCGGCGAAACTGGCCCTTCCGTCCCTCTGGAGGACGTCGAGGATGCGCCAGTCGGTGGCGTCCGGGGAATACGTGGTCATGAGCGAGAGATAGCAGGGAATTCCCCGGCGGATCAAACGGGAAGCCGTGGATCACCACTTCAGGGGCGGGATCACCGGACGTAGGTTCTTGGCCAGGAAGTCCCGTGCGGCCGGAGCGGAGAGAGCACCGGAGGTGCCGTGCGACAGGGCACGGCAGCGGATCCGCGGGGCGGGAGGAGAGGCCGAACATGACGGCGCGTACCGAGACATCCGCGACAGCCGAGACGTCCGTGGCACCGGTGGTGTCCATGACGCCCGCCGCGTCCGAGACACCGATGGGGTCCATGACGTCCGCCGCGGCCACGGCGCCCATGACATCGACGACGAGGGGCCCGTCGGCCGTGACGAACGCCGTGCTGCGTGTCGCCCCGGCCCCTCCGGCCGCGGCCGCCGCCCACTTCGGCGCGAGCCTCGCGTTCCACGCCGACGTGTCCGACGTGGCCTCCGCCCTCGCGGCCGGCGGGGACCCCGGATTCGTCGTCCTCGACTCGCGTTCCACCCGGTCGTGGGACCAGGGGCACGTGCCCGGCGCGGTCCACCTGCCGACCGCCCTCGTCGCCGAGCAGGCCGAGCGGGTCCTCGACAAGTCCGTGCCGGTCGTCACCTACTGCTGGGGACCGGGCTGCAACGGCGCGACCCGCGCCGCCCTCGCCCTCGCCGAACTCGGCTTCCAGGTCAAGGAGATGCTGGGCGGGTTCGAGTACTGGGTGCGTGAGGGCTTCGAGTTCGAGACCTGGGAGGGGCGTGAGCGGCGCGGGCCCGACCCGTTGACAGCGCCCGTGGACGCGGAGGACTGCGGCTGCTGAGTGAGGGGCCGGATCAGCCCCGTAGGGCCGTGGCGCGGGGCGGCGGCAGAGCGGCGTGGGGAGCGGCCCGGGGAGGGCGCCGGCTGCCGTGCTCCGGACACCCCGTGGGACGATCGCTGACGGCGGCCGGGCCCCGGCGGTGGCCCCGGGTCGCCGGGACCGGACCGTGCGCCCGTGCCCGGCGGCCGTCGTGGCGGTCAGAGCCGGGACAACTCGTCCACCAGGTCGTCGAGACCCAACGAGCCCTGCGACAGGGCCGCCATGTGCCACGCCTTCGCGTCGAAGCCGGCCCCGTGGCGCCGCTGCGCGTTCGCGCGGCCCTGCAGCCAGGCCCGCTCACCGAGCTTGTAGCCGATTGCCTGACCGGGGATCGAGAGATAGCGGGTCAGCTCGCTCTCGACGAAGTCCGCGGGCCGGCTGCTGTGCGCGCCGAAGAACTCCTCGGCGAGTTCGGGTGTCCAGTGCTCGCCGGGGTGGAAGGGCGAGTCCGCCGGGATCTCCAGCTCCAGGTGCATACCGATGTCGACGATCACCCGGGCCGCACGCATCATCTGCGCGTCCAGGTAGCCCAGGCGCTGTTCCGCGTCCGCGAGGAAGCCCAGCTCGTCCATCAGCCGCTCCGCGTACAGCGCCCAGCCCTCGCAGTTGGCGCTCACGATGCCCACGGTCGCCTGGTAGCGGGACAGGTCCTCGACGACGTGCACCCACTGCGCGAGCTGGAGGTGGTGCCCGGGAACGCCCTCGTGGTACCAGGTCGAGACGAGGTCGTAGACGGGGAACCTGGTCTGCCCCATCGTGGGCAGCCAGGTCTGGCCGGGCCGGGAGAAGTCCGACGACGGCGCGGTGTAGTAGGGAGCCGCGGCCCCGCCCGGCGGCGCGATCCGGGACTCCACCTTCCGTACCGGATCCGCGAGTTCGAAGTGGGTGCCGTCCAGCGCGTCGATCGCCTGGTCCATCAGCCCCTGCAGCCACGCCTGGACCTCGTCGACCCCCTCGATGTGCCGGCCGTGCTCGTCCAGGTGCGCGAGCGCCACCCAGGGCGTCTCGGCACCCGGCAGGATCTTCTCGGCCTCGGTCCGCATCTCGGCGAGCAACCGGTGGTACTCGGCCCAGCCGTACGCGTAGGCCTCGTCGAGATCGAGGTCCGTTCCGTTGAAGTAACGCGCCCAGCGCGCGTACCGCTCCCGGCCCACGGTGTTCGGCGCGCCCTGGATGGTGGGCGCGTACACGTCGCGCATCCAGTCGCGCAGCTCGGCCAGGGCCCGGGTGGCCGTCCGGGCGGCGGTGTCCAGTTCGTCGCGCAGGGAGTCGGGGCCCGCGGACACGAAGTCCTCGAACCAGGGGCGGCCGTGCTCGTCCGGCGTGGACCACTCGGTGAGCTGGTCGACGAAGGTCGCGGTGGGACGTGGACCCGCGTAGAGCTTGCGTTCCAGGCCGAGGGCCAGGGACTCGCGGTACCCGGCCAGCGCGGTCGGCACGGCGCGCAGCCGCTCGGCGATCGCCGCCCAGTCCTCGTCCGTCCCGGTCGGCGCGATGCTGAACACCTGCCGGACGGCGTGTGCGGCGGTGTGCATGTTGCCGACGGCCCGCAGCCCCTCCTCGGCGTCGTGCACGGCCAGTTCGGCGGTCAGCCGCTCGCGCAGCAGGCGCGCGCAGCGGCGCTCGCTGTCGGTGTCCGCGCCCGGCCGCCGTTCCGCCTCGCCGAGGCGGGCGAGGGTCGCCCGCGCGAGTTCCGCGAGGGCCTTCTGTCCCGCGGGCGAGGGATCCGGCAGCCGGCCGGCGCTCTCCTTCACACCGAGGTACGTACCGAGGACCGGGTCGAGGGCGATGAGGTCGTCGACGTACGCGTCGGCGACCTCGCGGGGCAGCG
This sequence comes from Streptomyces fagopyri, assembly GCF_009498275.1. Lineage (NCBI taxonomy): Bacteria > Bacillati > Actinomycetota > Actinomycetes > Kitasatosporales > Streptomycetaceae > Streptomyces > Streptomyces fagopyri. The sequence continues at coordinate 7,761,450 of NZ_CP045643.1, forward strand.
GGTTCTTCGTCTCTGACATGCCGACATCCTCATACGGGAACAGCCGTCACGTCAGCCCGTCACGACGGGCTTTTGGTCCGCATCAGCCCGATTTCGCTGTGGGCGTCGCCCCCGGCCCGGCAGGTGGCAGGAGCGGACCGCAGTCCCACTGCTGGAAGATCAACCGGGTCTCCACGCGGGCCACTTCACGCTGGGAGGTGAACTCGTCGAGGACCAGCCGCTGCAGGTCGGCCATGTCCGCGACCGCGACCTGTACGAGGTAGTCGTCGGGGCCCGTGAGATGGAAGACCGTCCGGGACTCCGGCAGCGCCCTGATCCGGTCCACGAACGGACCCACCAGCTCCCTGCGGTGCGGTCTGACCTGCACGGACAACAGCGCCTCCAGGCCCCGGCCGAGCTTCGCCGGATCGAGCCGCAGCTGATGGCCGAGAATGACTCCGGCGCGGCGCAGCCGTGTCACCCGGTCCAGGCAGGTCGACGGCGCGACTCCGACCTGCGCGGCGAGATCGCGGTACGTCGTCCGGGCGTCGTTCTGCAGCAGTCGCAGCAGATGAAGATCCACCGGATCGAGTACGACAGAATCGGCCATGCCCCGAACGTAACACGGGTTCCGGCGCCACGACCCCGTTCGGTGTTCAGGCTGCTGTGCATGGACTTCGGCGGAGATGACATGGACGCGGACATACGCGGCACGCGCGACACCGGTATCGGTTCCGGCGGCGGTCCCGGTCCCGGCGGCGACACCCGTACCGGTACCGGGGTGACCCACATCGACAACGGGCCCGACGCCGGTACCGCCGGTACCGGGCTCGTCGGCACCGGAATCCCCGACCCCCGGGGCGGTTCCCGTCCCCGTACCCGTGCGCTGGCCACCGAGGCCGTGCACGCGGGTCGGGAGGATCTCGCCCGCGACGGGCTGCACGCCGCACCGATAGACCTGTCGACCACCTACCCCTCGTACGACAGCCGGGGCGAAGCCGCCCGCATCGACGCGTTCGCGGCCGACGGTGCGGAACCGGTGGGTCCGCCCGTGTACGGCCGCCTCGGCAACCCGACCGTCGCGCGTTTCGAGACCGCCCTCGCCCGGCTCGAAGGGACCGAGAGCGCGGTCGCGTTCGCCAGCGGCATGGCCGCCTTGAGCGCCGTCCTGCTCGTACGCAACGCGATGGGCCTGCGCCACGTCGTCGCCGTGCGCCCCCTGTACGGATGCAGCGACCACCTGCTCACCGCCGGGCTGCTCGGCTCCGAGGTGACCTGGGTCGACCCCGCGGGCATCGAGGACGCCCTGCGCCCGGACACCGGCCTGGTCATGGTCGAGTCCCCGGCCAACCCGACGCTCGCCGAGATAGACCTGCGCGCCGTCGCGCACGCCTGCGGCTCCGTACCGCTGCTCGCCGACAACACCTTCGCCACGCCGGTGCTGCAACGCCCCGCGGAGCAGGGCGCGCGCCTGGTCCTGCACAGCGCCACCAAGTACCTGGGCGGCCACGGGGACGTCATGGCCGGAGTGGTCGCCTGCGACGAGGAGTTCGCCGGGCGGCTGCGCCAGGTGCGGTTCGCCACCGGTGGCGTCCTGCATCCGCTGGCCGGGTATCTGCTGCTGCGAGGACTGTCGACCCTGCCGGTACGGGTCCGGGCCGCGTCCGCGAGCGCCGCCGAACTCGCCGGCCGGCTCGCCGCCGACCCACGCGTCGCCCGCGTCCACTACCCGCGGATCGGCGGCGCCATGATCGCCTTCGAGGTGCACGGCGACCCGCACGAGGTCATCGCCGGAGTCCGCCTGATCACCCCTGCGGTCAGCCTGGGCAGCGTCGACAGCCTGATCCAGCATCCGGCGTCCATCAGCCACCGGATCGTGGCCGAGGGCGACCGTCGCGGCGCGGGCGTGAGCGACCGCCTGCTGCGCCTGTCGGTGGGGCTCGAGGACGTGGAGGACCTGTGGGCCGACCTGGACGGCGCGCTGGGACACGCGACGGAGGTACGCGCGGTGCAGGAAGGGGGCCGCAGCCCGCGGGAGCGACAGCAACACGCGGGTTCGGCCACCGGGTGACGGGGGAGGCCCCTGGCAAGCTGCCCGGGGCCTCCCGCGGCGCGGTGTGAACGTCCTTGGCATCAGGGCGTGTTGCGCGGGTCTCCCCGGGCGGGCGGCATCTGGCGCACCCTGTCGCGGCACCGGGCGGAGACCCGGGTACGGCGAGGCGGAAACCCGGGTACGTCCGGTACGCGGGTTTCCGCCGGGCACTCCGAGAGCACGACCGGACGCCGCGAGTTCCACCCTGCGCGCGGGCGACGGGAGTTGTGCGCCGCGGGCTAGTCCCGAGTGATCCGCTCGCCGCGCGGCGCCCCGTGCCGGCCCTGCTCCTGCTCCTGCTCCTGGACGTACGGAAGCGCGGACGTCCCCGGTGTCGTGTCCAGGCGGGCCGTGATCACGAGGGTGCCCTCCTCGATCTGGTAGTCGAGGGGCAGCTCCAGACCCCGCATCGCGGCGACCATCCCGGTGTTGGAGGCCTGCGTGACGGCGTACACGCTGTCGCACCCCGCCTCGACCGCCATCGCCACCAGACGGCCGAGCAGTTCGGCACCGATGCCGCGCCGCTGCCAGTCGTCCTCGACGAGCAGTGCGATCTCGGTCTCGTCACCGTCCCAGAGGAGGTGGCCGAGCCCGACCATGCGCCCCGACGGTGTCCGGACGGCGAGAGTACGGCCGAAGCGCGGGCTGAGCAGGTGGTTCAGATAGCGGTCGGCGTCTTTGACCGGCCCGTGGTACCGCATGTTCAGTGTGCGTGACGAGCAGCGCTCGTGCATCGCCTTCGCGGCCTCCAGATCGGAGACGTCGACGCGGCGGACGGTGATCTCGTTGCCCTCCGGCAACGTCAGCATGTCCTGGCCCCGGGGGATGCGCGGACCCAGGCGCGCGTCCAGCTCGACCAGCGCCCGCGCCCGCGCGAACTCGGTCGGCGTGAACGGCAGGTACGGCCGCTCCACCGTGATCACCCCACCCTCCGGTGCGCGCAGCCGCATCACCGTGTCTTCCAGCGCTCCTTCGACCGGCGCTCCTTCTACCGCCCGGCCCGATCCGGGAGACCTGGCCGGCAGCGAACGGATGGTGCAGCGACCGAGCAACTGCCGGAGGGCCAGCGGAAGTTCCGCCGCGTCCAGAGCGGTTCGCGTGGCCAGTCCCAGGACGCGGGTGGGCGCGTCCACCAGATCGTGGGCGTCGGCCCGTTCGATCCAGGTGCCGGTGCCGCCCGCCAGGGAGAGCGCGCGGGTGATCTCGGACGCGGCCAGCTGCGCGGGAGCGCGCAGCAGGAACTCGTCCACGGTCCCTTCCGCGAGCGGGTGTGTCTGCAGGCTGAGGATGTCGACCCGCCGGTGCGCCAGCGCCGTGCAGAGTGCCGCCAGTGAACCCGGCTCGTCCTTGACCGTGGTCCGCATCCGCCACAGCACCGTCGCCCCGGCGGCGGTCTCCGGTGCCGCCCCGGCGTCCTCGGTCTCCTCTGCCTCCCCGGCCTCCGTGGTCCTTTCGGTCTTCCCGGGCTGACCGCGCCGCCCGGACCGCCGCCCGTCGGCGATCGTCCGGGCACCGGTATGGTCCGGCGGCGGCGCGTGACCGTGGCGGCGTGCCCACCATGTGTGGAATCCGGCCGTGGCGACCAGGACGGCGGCCGAGATCACCAGCAGGGCGGCCCCGTCGGGGCCGTGCCCGATCAGGTTGGCGACGGCGTCCGCGACCGTGACGGCCGTGAACAGCGCGGCGAGTTCCACGACGTCCCGCCGCCAGTGGTGCACAGGACGACCGTGCCTCGCACGGGTCACATCAGACATGTCTGGAGTCATGGAGCCACTGTGAAGGAGTGGTGTTGCGTGATCACGAACGGTCTGTGACTGATCGGTAAAGTGTCCTTCTATCCCTTTTGTAGTTCTTTTTGCGGTTGTTTTGCCTCCTTCGGAGCACTTGAGTTACGCGCCTGGTCAGGCGTCCGGCCACGGGGCCAGTGCCGTCCGGAGGCGACGAGCCTGTGTCACCACTTTGGACGAGCCGCGTCGGCCGGCCGTCTGCGCGAGATGGACGAGATCACCACGCGCCCCGGACCGCTCGGCGGACTCCGCGGCGACGGCCGGCAGATCCCCGAGCCCCCGCGAGGGCGTGGCGTCCGTACGCGCCCCGGCCTGATGCGCCGTCAGGCAGCCCGTAAGGAAACGCTGATGGTCCTTGCTCCCGGTCGGCGTCGCGCCCCGCGAGGTCTCGAACCCCGGGCGCCCGCCGCCCGGCACGGACTCCACCACGCAGGGTCGGACGCAAGCCACGGCCTGCGGGGATCGCGTCATGGAAAAACCGTGGGGGCGACCCCGGACAACCGTCTCCGACCTGCGAACTCGCCCGTCGCGAGGGTGTCCGGGCCGACTCCGCGGAACCGCTCGGTCGGCCGGTGCGGCGACGGGCCGGGCGGGGTGGGGGAAGGGCTGGCCACCCGGCCGAGCGGGCAGCGGTGGCGCGCGCGGCCACGCGGGCGCGCACCGGGGGATGACTCCGGTGCGCGACCCGACACGTCGAGGGTACGGGAGTCGGAAGGGCCCGTGGAGCTACTGACCCACACGGCCCGGCTGGAGCACCTGTGTGAACAGCACGCTGCCGTCCTGTTCCCGCAGACGCACCGTCAACTCCCCGCTGTCGCCGTTGATGTCGACCTCGCCGAAGAACTGGTAACCCTCGGCCGGCGAGACGTTGGAGGCCGTGGGCGCCTTGACGAAGACCCGGTCCGGTCCGAAGGTGCCGTCGAGGGCGCTCGCCGGGAAGGCGCCCGCGTTGAGCGGTCCGGAGACGAACTCCCAGAAGGGCTCGAAGTCCTTGAACGCGGCGCGCGACGGGTGGTAGTGCTGCGCCGAGGTGTGGTGCACGTCGGCGGTCAGCCACACCGTTCCGGTGATCCTGCGGTGCTTGACGAAGCGCAGCAGTTCCGCGATCTGCAGTTCGCGGCCGAGCGGAGCGCCCGGGTCGCCCTGTGCGACGGCCTCGAAGTTCGGCCTGCCCTCGTTGGCGTCGGGCACGACAAGGCCGAGCGGCATGTCGTTGGCGATCACCTTCCACACCGCGCGCGACGCGGCCAGCTCGCGCTTGAGCCATTCCAGTTGTTCTCGCCCGAGGATGCCCTGTGGGTCGGTGGTCTGGTCGTCGGCCGAGTTGGCGTTCCGGTAGGTACGCATGTCCAGCACGAACACGTCCAGGAGCGGTCCGTGGTGGACGGTCCGGTAGATCCTGCCGTCCGGGCGCCCGCTGATCGAGGAGATCGGGAAGTACTCGGAGAAGGCACGCCGGGAACGGACCGCCAGGTCGTCCAGCGCCGTGCCGGCCGGGTAGGGCGTGCCGGCTCCGATGACCTCTCCGGGATACCAGTTGTTGCGGACCTCGTGGTCGTCCCACTGGATGACGTTCGGCACCTGGGCGTTGAAGCGGCGCAGCGCCGAATCCAGCAGGTTATAGCGGAAGTTGCCCCGGTAGTCGGCGAGGGTCACCGCGACGTGCGACTTCTCCTCGGTGGTGACGTTCCGGTAGACGCTGCCGTCCGGAAGCGGTGCGGTGGCCGCGATCGTGCCGTCGGCGTAGATGTTGTCGCCGCTGCACAGGAAGAAGTCCGGATCCACCTTCGCCATGGCGTCGAAGATCCGGTAGCCGCCGATCGACTCGTTGATGCCCCAGCCCTGTCCGGCCAGGTCACCGGACCAGACGAACCGCACGTCCCGGCGCCGCTTCGCGGGCGCGGTCCGGAAGGTGCCCGTCACCGGCTCGCCGGTACGCCGGGGGTCGTCGGCGTCGGCGAGCAGGACGCGGTAGTGGATCTGCTCGCCGGAGGGCAGTCCGCGCAGCCGTGTCGTCCCGGTGAAGTCGGTGTCCGCGCCGAGCAGCGGACCGTGCCACCTGCGCGGGTTGCGGAACGATTCGGTGGCGGACGTCTCGACGATCATCCGGGCCGGACGGTCGGAACGGACCCAGACCAGACCGGAGTCCGCGCTCACGTCGCCGGCCTGGACGCCCCAGCCGGCCCTCGGCCGTCCGGACAGGGCCAGCGCCGGGGCGGCGCCGAGCGCGGTGGGCAGCGCCAGCGCGGCCGAGGCGGCCAGCGTGCCGCGCAGCACGCCGCGGCGGCCGGGGAGCGGGAGGGGGCCTTGCGGACGGTGTGACATGAATGCGCCTCCAGGGACGGATCCGGTCGGTGTGCAAGGCCACAACTACTGGTGCGCCGCAGCGCGTACGCAAACCGCGGGTGAACAACTGGCCCTGCGGACAACGGAGTCCGCGAACGCCACCTACGTCGCACACGCGTCGGCCCGCGCGTTCAACTGCGTCGCCGCGTGCCCGCTCACCCGGCGGCCCCACCCCGTACCGCCTCCGCCAGCAGCCTCACCCCTTCCCGGATCCGCGCGGGGGACAGGTGCGCGTAACCGAGGACCAGACGAACGCCACCCGTCCGCACCGCCTGTTCGTAGTCCAACAGCGGACGCACCGCCACCCCGGCCGCGGTCGCCCGGGCCAGGAAGTCGTCCACCGGCCCGTACCGTTTCGGCAGCGCGGCGATGACGTGCAGACCCGCCGCGATCCCGGACACCTCCGTACCGGGAAAGCGCTCGGCGAGGGCGGAGACGAGGGCGTCCCGCCGTTCCCGGTAGGCGCGCCGGCACCGGCGCAGCTGCCGGTCGTAGTCGCCCCGCTCCACGAAACGGGCCAGGAGCGCCTGATCGACGACGGGGTTGCCCAGATCCATGGTGCGCTTGCGCGCGACGACCTCCCCGGCGAGCGACGCCGGTGCGAGCAGCCAGCCGAGCCGCAGGCCGGGCGCGAGCGACTTGCTGACCGACCCCGTGTAGGCGACACGCTCGGGATCGAGGCCCTGAAGTGCCCCCACGGGAGCCCGGTCGTAGCGGAAGTCCCCGTCGTAGTCGTCCTCGATCACCAGCCCCTCCACCGACCGTGCCCAGTCGAGGAGTTCGGCGCGGCGCCGCGCCGAGTACGCGATTCCCGACGGGAACTGATGGGCGGGCGTCGTCACCACGGCTCGTACGCCCGACGCCCGCAGCGGTCCCATGGCCAGCCCCTCCCCGTCCAGGGGAAGCGCCACGGTGCCGACCGCGGCCGAGGCGTACAGGGCACCGTGCTCGGGGCTGCCGGGGTCCTCGACACCGACGGCGCGCATCCCGCGCGCGTGGAGGACGAATCCGAGCAGCGTCATCGCCTGCGCGACCCCGGAGACCACGACGACGCGCTCCGGGTCGGCGACCACGCCACGGCGTCGCACGAGCAGTTCCGCCATGGCCGTGCGCAGCCGGGGCAGACCACGCGGATCGGGGTAACCCAGTGCGTGGTGCGGCAGTTCGGCGAGCACCGCGCGCTGGGTGGCGGCCCAGGCGGCACGCGGGAACAGGGACAGGTCCGGTGTCCCGGGAAGGAAGTCGGCGCCGCCCCCGGTGGGCCGCGGGGCGAGATCGCGGGCGCCCGGACGGCCCGCTCGGACGGCGTCGCCGACCCAGGTCCCCGCGCCCCGCCCGCTGCGCAGGTACCCCTCCGCGGTCAACTGCTCGTACGCCTCCGTGACCAGCCCCCGCGACACACCGAGATCGACGGCCAGTTCGCGGGTGGACGGCAGCCGGGTGCCCGGCGCCAGCCGGCCCGTACGGACCGCCTCCCGCAGCGCGGCCTGAAGCGTTCGGCCTCGCGCGCGCGTCGGCGCCGAGGCGGTCGGCAGCAGCAGTTCCCAGGCGGCCGTCCACGGTGCGGGACCCGCCGGACCGGGGCCGCTCGGGGCGCGGACACCTGAGGCGCCGTCGGCCGGCCCGCCGTGAGTGGTCCTCGATGACGTCATCGAAGTGGACCTTAAGCCGGGCCGCGACCCTTCGTAGCGTCACCGGCATGAACGCCACCACCAAGGGGTCGCTGCTCGCCGCCCTCGCCTGTGTTCTCGTCGGAGCCTCCTTCACGGCGAACAGCGTCCTGGGCCACTACCCGTACGCGGGCGGCCAGTTCCTGCGATACGGACTCGCCTGCGCGCTGCTGCTGCCCCTGGTCGGCCGCGACGGCACGGCACCGCTGCGCCGGCTCGCGCCCCGCCGGTGGGCGCGGCTGGCGCTGCTCGCGGCCGTGGGCATGGTCGGCTTCAACCTCGCCGTGCTCGCCGCGGAACGCACGGCGGAACCGGCGGTCCCAGGGGTCTTCGTGGGCTGCGCCCCGGTCGTCGTGGCCGTGATCGTCCCGCTCACCGAGGGGCGCCGTCCGCGGCGCCGGGTCCTGCGCGGGGCGATGCTCGTCGCGCTGGGCGCCTGCACCGTCCAGGGCTGGGGCCGTACCGACGGCGTGGGCATCGCGTGCTCCGTGTGCGCGCTGGCCGGCGAGGTGGGCTTCGCGGTCCTCGCCGTGCCGGTGCTGCGCCCCCTGGGCCCACGTCTCCTGTCGGCCACCGTGTGCGGGATCGCCGCCCTCGAGTCGGCGGCGGCCGGCATCCTCACCGGCGGTCGTGGATGGCTGCGGGTGCCGGACGCCGCCGAGGCCACCGCGCTGCTGTGGCAGGCGGTGGTGGTCACGGTCGTCGGCTTCGTGGCCTGGTACATGGGCATGCAGCGCATCGGCGCGGAGCGCGCCACGCTCTTCTCCGGCCTCATCCCGGTCGCGGCGGCCTGCACCGCCCCGCTCGTCGGCACGGGGTCCTACGGCGCCGCGCAGGCCGTCGGCAGCGCGCTCGTCGGTACGGGAGTCGCCCTCGGTTCCGGAGCACGGTGCCGCCGCGCCGGGAAGCGCGCCCGGGCCGCGGGCGCGCCCTGTTCAGCGGCTGCCGTCGAGAATGACGCGGGCGACGAGCGCGGGGTCGTCGTTCATCGGGACGTGCCCGCAGCCGGGCAGCCGCACCAGCCGGGCCCGGGGAATGATCTGCTTGGCACGGACGCCCTGACGGCGCAGCAGCAGCCGGTCCCGGGCGCCCCAGGCCACGGTGACGGGCAGCCCCGGGACGTCGTCCGTGAACCGGACGGAGATGCCGGCCCGCAGCGTCTCGGTGAATCCCTCGGCGTGGGCCAGCGCAAGGGTCTCGGCGACGACGGCCTCGGGTGAACGGCGGCCGGGCCGGGCGTAGATGGTGCTGGTCAGGGCGGCCCGACCGGCCGCCGTGCGCGAGAGGCGTTCGACCGCGGGAAGAGGCAGGCGGCGCGCGCCCTGCCGCATCGCCAGCAGCACCCCGAAGGCGTACCGCCGCTCGGCCGTCGTCCAGAAACCGGCGGGGGACAGCGCGGTGACGGACCGTACGAGCTTCTCGCGGCCCAGCTCCAGGGCCAGGAGCCCGCCCAGCGAGTTGCCCGCCACGTGCGGCCGGTCGAGTTCCAGCGCCTCGCACAGCGCGCCGAGCGCGGGTACCACCGTGCCGAGATCGTGGGTGAGCCCGTCGGGCAGCGCGGGCGACGCGCCGAACCCGGGCAGGTCGACGGCTATCACCTCGCGCTCGGCCGCCAGGATGTGGACGACCGGGTCCCAGGCCTGCCGGTGGTGACCGATGCCGTGCAGCAGGAGCAGCGGTTCTCCGGTGCCCACGCGCGCGTAGGACATGGTCACGGTCTTCGGGCCGTGCGCGGAGGGGAGGCTGAAGGAGACCGTGGCGGACATGATGCTGCTCCTCGTCTGGTGGCACGCTGTCGGAACCAACTCCGTAGACAGCTTGTCAGCAACCGCTACCGACGGGTAGCCCCCGGTCGCCGGGAACCGGGCGACACGCGCGCGTGCCCGCCGTCGCACCGCGCCCGCACCGCCCACACCCACGTCAACTCCCCTCGCGTGTCGACGGATCGGACTCCCGCCGCTCCGCTCGGGGGGAGCCGTGCCGCCTGGACAGGACGGGGAGCGTCGGCTGGGATGGAGGCGTGACCACCGACATCGCGACCGAGGTCTTCGAAGAACACCGCTCCGTCCTCATGGGCGTCGCCTACCGCATGCTGGGGCGGGTGGCCGACGCGGAGGACGTGGTCCAGGAGGCCTGGCTCCGCTGGTCGGGCGTGGACCGGAGCGAGATCCGCGAACCGCGCGGCTACCTGGTGCGGGTCACCACCCGGCTCGCCATCGACCGGCTGCGCCAGGTCAAGTCGCGCAACGAGGCCTACGTGGGCCCGTGGCTCCCCGAACCGTACGCCACCGACTTCGGGAACCTCGGCAACCCCCGGAACCCGGGGAACTTCGAGGGCACGGTCGAGGACACCGCCGAGCGGGCCGTGCTCGCCGACTCCGTCTCCCTCGCCGTCCTCGTCGTCCTGGAGTCGCTGTCCCCCCTGGAACGCGCGGTGTTCGTGCTCAGGGAGGCCTTCGGGTTCCCGTACGCGGAGATCGCCGCCGTCCTGGACCGCGGCGAGCCGGCGGTGCGCCAGCTCGCGGGACGGGCCCGCAAGCACGTCGGGGAGAGGCGCCCGCGCTACGAGGTCGACCCGGCCGAACGCCGTGATCTGACCGAACGGTTCCTCGCCGCGGCGTCGGAGGGGGACCTGGAGGGGCTCATGTCCCTGCTGGCCCCGGACGTCCGGCTGATCGGCGACAGCGGTGGCCTGTCCAAGGCGCCGCTGCGGGTCATCGAAACGGCCGACAAGGTGGGCCGCTTCCTCCTCGGAGTCGCGCGGAAGAACGTCACCGACCTCTCGTTCCGCCTCCTGGAGCTCAACGGCGGCGCGGCGATGCTGATCCTGTCCGGCGACGAGCCCGACAGCGTCTTTCAACTGGACGTCGTGGACGGCCGGATCCAGTGCGTCTACATCGTGCGCAACCCGGAGAAGCTGGTGTCCCTGGGCAACCAGTAGCCGCACCGGCCCCCTTATCAGCCGAAAGCCCCCGTTCCGAGGACGGGGGCTTTCGTCGTCATGTCACGAACATCGCCCCGCGCGAACGGTCCGTGAACGCTCCGCCGCACCCCGCCTATGCAATGCGTAAGGGATCGAGGATTGGTCTTGACCAAGGGTGAGGGCGGCTTTATGGTCGCAGGGATAGTGCAGGAACCTTTATTAAACAAGGGCGCTAAACGCCGCCGGGCCACGGCGATTGCGGAGGACAGGGTGGGGACCACGCAGTTGGAAACGGTGCCGGAGCCGAAGTACTGGCATCTCAGGACGGTGCTCAGCGAGGCACTGGACTCGGAGTTCTCGGTGGGCGAGATCCTGCCCAACGAGCGCGATCTCGCGGCCAGGTTCGGGGTCGCCAGGGCCACCCTGCGCCAGGCACTCGAACAGCTCGAGCTCGAAGGACGTCTGCAACGGCGCCGCGGAGTGGGCACCACCGTGGCCCCGCCGCGCGTGGGCGTGGCCGTCGGATCCGAGCAGCACGTGTGGCCGGGCGCGGTCGGCGACGCCTGGCAGCCCACGGACTGCGCGACGGCGGTTCCGCCCGCCGCGGTGGCCGACGCCCTGCGGACCGGCCATGACGTCGCGGTGCACACCATCCGCCGCTCCCGGGGTACGCACGGCCAGCCCGTCGCCGCCGAGCTGCTCTACGTCCCGGCGGGCTCGGTGCCCGACCTCTCGGCGATAGACGCGCCGGTGGGGGCGGCACGCGCGCGTGCCGTGCTCCGCGAACTGCAGCGCCTCGAACTGGACGGCCAGGACCGCGCCGTCGAACTCGGCTCGGCCGGCGCGGACGACGCCAAGGAGCTGGACCGGCTGCCCGGAGCGCCCGTCCTCGTCGTCACGACCCGGTTCTACGCGCGAGGGCGCACCGCGGCGGTCTCCGTGGCCACGTACCGCGCCGACACCTGCCGGCTGACCTTCGGGGATTCCGGGGGCGTGGAGATCCACCACGACCCGGAGCGCCGGGCTTCCTGAAGTCCCGGGGCTCGCCGCGATCAGCGTCGCGGGTGAGCGGGAGCCGTACGGCGGGGCTGCCGCCGAGTTCTGACCGTCGCGCCCCCGGAGTACACCGGGGGCGCGACGGCTTTCGCCCACCAGGCCTGGCCTGCCGTTCTTCGGCGCGGCGGGCTGCGGTGCGGCGGACTGCGGTGTGGTGCGGTGCGGTGTTTCGGGCTCGGGCTGCGGTGCGGTGCGGTGTTTCGGGCCTGCGGGTTTCGTCGTGGTCGTGCGGATGTCGGCGCGCGGTTCCCGGCGCGTGCCGGTCGGCGTCCGGCGCGCGGTTCCCGAGGCGTACTCGTCGGCGTCCGGCGTCCGGTCCTGGGATGCGGGCCGGTGTGCGGTTGCCGACGCGCGTTTCTCGGCGGCCGGTTCTCGGCGGACGGCCGGCGGCGGGCGGTCGTCCGCTCACGGTGACGGTCCCGGCGGGGAGTCCGGTCGTTCAGCGGCGCGCCGTCACGGTTCCCTCCACCGCGAACAGCTGTTCCTCCACATGGTCGAGGGCCAGCCGCAGGGCACCCGTCGCGATGGCGGCCTCGCCCAGGAGGGAGAGCGTCACCTTGGGCGGACGCAGACAGTAGCGGGCCAACTCGCGTCGCAGCGGCTCCAGTACGCCGTCCAGGCCGGCCGCCCAGCCGCCGATCACGACGAGTTCGGGATCGAGGGCGAGGGCCAGGGCCGCCACGTCGTGCACGAGCCGCTGGATGAAGCGTTCGACCGCCGCGCCGGCCCGCTGGTCGCCGCCCTTGGCGAGTGCGAAGACCTCGGCGACGGCCTGCTCGTCGAGCGGGTGCAACGGCTCGTCCGTGGTCGACAGGAGCGTCTCGGGAGTCGCCTCGCTGCCCAGCAGATGCAGCGCCCCGATCTCCCCGGCGGCGCCCCCGTATCCCCGGTGCAGCCGTCCGCCGATCAGCGACCCCGCGCCGGGGCTCAGCCCGGCCAGCACGAACACCACGTCGTCCGACTCGGTGGCCGAGCCCTTCCAGTGCTCGGCGACCGCCGCCGCGTTGGCGTCGTTCTCCACCAGCACCGGGCACTTGAAGGAACGGCTCAGCCGCTCGCCCAGCCGCAGCCCCGTCCACTCCGGCAGCGCCGTGCCCAGCCGAACGGTGCCGTCCGCCTCGACGATCCCGGGGCTTCCGACGCCCACCGCGCGCAGGGAACTGCGGGCGACCCCGGCCCGGCGCAGCAACTCGGCGACCGCTGTGCGCAGCCGGTCGAGTCGCTCGTCCGCCGGCGCCGCCTCGTCCACCTCCTTGGAGAGCGCGCCCAGTACCCGCCCGTCCAGATCGGCCAGGAGCACGGCGACCCGGTGCGGTCCGATCTCCAGACCCAGCAGATGTCCCGCCTCGGCCCGGAACCTGAACCGGCGTGCCGGGCGGCCCTGACGCCGTGCGGCGCCCTCCTCGGCCGCCTTCTCGACCACGAGCCCGGCCTCGATCAGCCCTTCGACGACGCCCTCGACCGTCGGCCGCGAGAGCCCGGTCACCCGGGTGACCTCGGTGAGGGTCGCGCAGTCAGTGGCCCGCAGCGCGTGCAGCACCACCGCGGAATTGATCCTTCGCAGCAGAGAAGGGTCCCCGCCGGTCAACCGCCCCAACGTCCGTCCTCCCAGCTAGCGCGCGTGTTGGCCGGATCGTACTCGGCGCGGCGCGCTCCGGCGAGGGCCGGGGACCCCCTTCGTCACCGGCGGGTCGTTCTCAGCCGGGGGCCACGAAGCCCGACTCGTACGCCGCGATCACCGCCTGAGTGCGGTCCCGGGCGCCCAGTTTCGCCAGTACGGCGCTGACGTGCGACTTCACCGTCTCCGTGCCGACCACCAGCCGCGCCGCCATCTCCGCGTTCGACAGCCCACGCGCCATCAGCCGCAGCACGTCCGCCTCCCGCTCGGTCAGCGCGGCCCGCTCCATGACCGCCCGCGCCGCGGGACTGCCCGCGTCGCTCCCGTACGCGGCGGCCAACTGCCGTACGGAAGCGGGGAAGAGCAGCGACTCGCCCTCGGCGACCAGCCGCACGGCGTGCACGATCTCGGCCGGCCTTGCCCGCTTCAGCAGGAACCCGTCGGCACCCGCGCGCAGCGCCTCGTAGACGTACTCGTCGTTCTCGAACGTCGTCACCACGAGGATCTTCGGTGGATCGGCGACGGTCCGCAGCACCGCGCGGGTGGCCTCGATGCCGTCCATGAGGGGCATACGGACGTCCATGGCGACCACGTCCGGCCGCAACCGCCGAACCAGCGGGATCACCGCGGCGCCGTCGGCCGCCTCCCCGACGACCTCGATGTCCGGCTGCGACTCCAGGACGGCGCGCAGCCCGGCCCGTACGAGGGGTTCGTCGTCGACGAGGAGCACGGTGACCGGCATCCCGCCAGCGTAGATCACGCCCAACGGACCGTCAGGGGCCCGGGTCCGACACCGGTTCCCGCCCACCGTGCGCGGCCGGTGCCGGCGGTACGGACCGGCGGACGTGGACCGCATGGACCCGCCGACGCCGACGCCGACCGGGACGGACCAGCGGGCGTCGACGGAACGGGCCGGCCGGTGCCGGCCGGCGCGGACGCGGGGGTGCCGACCGGCACGGATCAGCGCAGCGGCAGGTCCACCCGCACCTGCCAGTCGCCCTCGTCGGGTCCGGTTCGCGCCCGTCCGCCGAGCAGCGCCGCCCGCTCCCGTATCCCGCGCAGACCGCTGCCCCGGCCGGACCCCGGTGTCCTTCCGTTCAGCGGACTGCGGACCTCCAGGCCGAGGCTGCGGCCGTCGACCGCGATGCGCACCCGCACCGGCACACCGCCCGCGTGCCGCAGCACGTTGGTGAGGGACTCCTGGAGGATGCGGTACCCCTCGCGGGACACCGGCCCCGGCACGGTCTCCAGCGGGCCCGTCACCTCGGCGTCGACCTCCGCCCCCGAGGCGCGCGCCGAGTCCAGGAGCCGGTCGGCCTCGGTCAGCGTCGGTCTGCCGCTCGCCGGGCGCCCCGGCTCGCGCAGTACACCGAGCACCCGTTCCAGATCCTCCAGGGCGGCCCGGCCGGTGTCCTCGATGGCGCCGAGCGCCCGGTCGGTGAACGCGGCGTCGCCGGCCGCCCGCGCGGCGCCCGCCTGCACCACCGCCACCGTCAGCGCGTGACCGATCGAGTCGTGCAGCTCACGGGCGATTCGCGTGCGCTCCAGAAGCTGCTCGGTGCGCTCCTCCAGGGCGGTGAGCCGCTCGGCGGGGGAGGGGCCCAGAAGGCGGCGTGCGACGGCCGTGGTCAGCTCGCCGAGGCCGACGACGCCGGCGTAGAGGGCGAGCAGCGGCAGCGGGGCGAGGAGCGCGTACGCCGCGTGCGGGCGGGACACCGACACGACCGGGCCGTCGACCGGACTCCACGCCGACCTGAGCACGTCGACGGAGGTCATCGGCAGCCAGACGGTGAGCACACAGGCCGCCGCGCCCATCACCATCCGCGCCTCCAGCCAGAGCACGGTGCGCCATCTTTCCCGCCACGTGGCCGAGGGCGTGACCGAGATCGCGGTGTCCTCACTGTCCCGCGCCAGCATGTGGCGCGCCTGCACCCCCTCGCCGCGCCGCACGGCGGGGACCAGCCCCAGGGGGACCAGCAGCGCCGCGGGCACCCAGGGCTTCGACATGTCGATGAACAGCCACACGCTGACGAACAGCATGGGTACCCACAGATGCAGCAGGCGCGTGTACGTCGTCCCCCGGAACAGCGGGCGCAGAAGGCGGGCCATCGCGCCATCGTGCCAGGCGGCACCGGCGGCCGACGTCCCCCGGGCGGGGGAGACGATCTCCACCCGCGGGGGAGGCGCCCGCCGGTCGGTGACGGCCACGCTGGTCCCATGACCAGCATCGACGTCCAAGACCTGACCAAGGAGTACGGCGGCAGGCGCGCCGTGGACCACCTCACCTTCCGTGTTCTCCCGGGCCGCGTCACCGGATTCCTCGGCCCCAACGGCGCCGGGAAGTCCACCACCATGCGGCTGCTACTGGGCCTGGACCGGCCCACCTCCGGCAGCGCCCGCATCGGAGGCCGTGCCTACGCCACCCTCCACCGGCCGTTGCGCAGCGTGGGCGCGCTGCTCGACGCGCGGGCCGCGCACGGATCACGGACCGCCCGCGACCATCTGCGCGCGCTCGCCGCGAGCAACCGCCTCCCCGGACGCCGTGTGGACGAGGTGCTCGATCAGGCGGGACTCGCGTCGGTCGCGCGGCACCGGGTGAAGACGTACTCCCTCGGCATGCGCCAGCGACTGGGCATCGCCGCCGCGCTGCTCGGCGACCCGCCCGTGGTGCTGCTCGACGAACCGTCGAACGGACTCGACCCCGAAGGGATCATCTGGATCCGGGAGTTGATGCGCGAGCTGGCCCGGGAGGGCCGCACGGTCCTCGTCTCCAGCCACCTCATGAACGAGACCGCGTCCTTCGCCGACCACCTCGTCGTCCTCGGCCGCGGCCGGCTTCTCGCCGACACGTCCCTGCGCGAGTTCATCGACGCGCGGGTGCGGCCCCGGGTGCGGGTGCGCACCACGGAAGGGGCCGCCGTGCTGGGCGACCTGCTCGCCCGGCACGGCATCGAGTCCGTCCGGGGTGAGGACGGACGCTGGACCGCCCTCGGCGCCCGCGTGGAGGACATCGGTCGCCTCGCGGCGGCCGTGAACCTGCCGATCCTCGAACTCGCGGCGGAGGAAGCGACGTTGGAGGAGGCATACCTGGATCTGACGACGAACGAGACCGAGTTCGCCGGCACGCCGGCCCCGACGCGGCCGCAGGAGGCCCGACCATGACGTTCGTACCCGCGCTCCGCGCCGAGTGGATCAAAATCCGTACAGTGCGGTCGCTCGTCGGGGGACTGGTAGCCGTCCTCCTCGCCACGACGGCCTTCTCCGCGCTCGCCGGTCTCGACGACTCGGGCGGCCAGGATTCCGACCCGCTGTTCTCGGCGTTCTTCGGCGTCTGCTTCGGGCAGATCGCGGCGGTCGCCTTCGGCGCCCAGGCGGTCTCGGCCGAGTTCCGGGGCGGCGCCCTGCGTGTCTCGCTCGCCGCGGTCCCCGACCGCGCGCGGTGGTTCCTCGCCAAGGCGGTGGCCGTCGCGGGACCGGTATGTGTGACCGGTCTGGTCACGGGAGGCGCGAGCCTGGCCGTGGGCACCTCGGTGCTGGGCGCCAGGGCGAACGGACTGAGCCGGGGGGAGGAGCTGCGCGGTGTCGTCGGCTGTGCGGTCTATCTGACCCTGATGGCCCTGTTCGCGGTGGGACTCGCGGCCGTTCTGCGCAGCGGAGTCGCCACCCTGAGCATCCTCGTCCCGTTCCTCCTGATCGTGTCCTTCGTCGTCGGGGGAGCCTCGGGCACCGTGGCGGACTTCCTGCCGGACAAGGCGGGACAGGCGGTGCTGCACGAATCGGCGGACGGCGGCCCGGGGCCCTGGGCCGGACTCGGGGTGACCGCGCTGTGGGCCGCGGCCGCCCTGCTCGCGGGCGCGTGGAGTGTGCGCCGCCGGGACGCGTGAGCCTGGGAGCCGACGCCGCCGGGAGGCGTGAGCCCGGGAGTCGACGCCGCCGGGAGGCGTGAGCCCGGGAACCGGCACCGCGGGGACGCGTGTCCCCGGGAGCTAGTTCCTCAGGTCCCCGGCGGCGGCCGACCGCAGGCGTCCGAACTCCTCCGCCATCGTCGCGGCCGTCCAGTGCGCGTTGAGCCCGCTGGGATTGGGCAGCACCCACACCCGGCTGGACCCGATCCGCCGTTCCTGCGGGCCGATCGCCGCCCCGCGTTCGCCGAAGGCTGACCTGTACGCGGTTACCCCCACCACCGCGAGCCAGCTCGGCCGCAGCCGTTCCACCTTCGCGCCGAGCAGCCGGCCGCCCTCCCGGTACTCGTCCGGGGTCAGCTCGTCGGCCCGCGCCGTCGCCCGGGCCACCACGTTCGTGATGCCGAGCCCGTAGGACAGCAGTTCGTCCTGTTCCGAGGGCTTCAGCAGGCGGGGGGTGAAGCCCGACAGGTGGAGCACCGGCCAGAACCGGTTGCCGGGCCGGGCGAAGTGATGGCCCGTGGCGGCCGTCATCAGACCGGGGTTGATACCGCAGAACAGGACGCGGAGGCCGTCCGCGACGACATCCGGCACGAGCCGGTCGCGGGCGGCCTCCAGATCCGCGGGAGTCAGCCGCGTCAGAGGATCGCCCCCGGGGTGTAACCCGCGGCCTCCGGGTGCCGCTTCGCGATCTCCTCCACGCGGGCGACGACGACGGCGACCTGGTCGGCGGCGGCGCCCGTGAAGGACAGCTTGTCGGCCATCAGCGCGTCGAGCTGGGCACGGTCGAGCGGGATGCGCTCGTCCGCGGCGAGCTTGTCCAGCAGCTCGTTGCGCTCGGCGCCCTGCTCGCGCATCGCGAGGGCGGAGGCGACCGCGTTCTCCTTGATCGCCTCGTGGGCGACCTCACGGCCGACGCCGGCCCGCACCGCGCCCATCAGGACCTTGGTGGTCGCGAGGAACGGCAGGTAGCGGTCGAGTTCGCGGGCCACGACCGCCGGGAACGCGCCGAACTCGTCGAGGACGGTCAGGAAGGTCTCCAGCAGTCCGTCCAGCGCGAAGAACGCGTCGGGCAGCGCGACCCGGCGCACCACCGAGCAGGAGACGTCGCCCTCGTTCCACTGGTCGCCCGCCAGCTCACCGGTCATCGAGGCGTAGCCCCGCAGGATGACCATCAGGCCGTTGACGCGCTCGCAGGAGCGGGTGTTCATCTTGTGGGGCATGGCGGACGAGCCGACCTGGCCCGGCTTGAAGCCCTCGGTGACCAGCTCGTGCCCGGCCATCAGCCGGATCGTCTTGGCCAGCGACGACGGGGCGGCCGCCAGCTGCACCAGCGCGGTGACGACCTCGTAGTCCAGCGAGCGCGGGTAGACCTGACCCACGGAGGTGAAGGCCTGCGAGAAACCGAGGTGCCCGGCGACGCGCCGCTCCAGGTCGGCGAGCTTCGCCGCGTCCCCGTCCAGCAGGTCCAGCATGTCCTGCGCCGTGCCGACCGGGCCCTTGACGCCGCGCAGCGGGTAGCGGCCGAGCAGCTCCTCGACCCGGCCGTACGCGACGAGCAGCTCGTCGGCGGCGGTCGCGAAACGCTTGCCGAGCGTGGTCGCCTGCGCCGCGACGTTGTGCGAGCGGCCCGCCATGACCAGCTCGGCGTACTCACCCGCGAGCTTGCCGAGCCGCGTCAGTACGGCCACCGTGCGGTCCCGCGTCAGCTCGAGCGAGAGCCGGATCTGCAACTGCTCGACGTTCTCGGTGAGGTCCCGGGACGTCATGCCCTTGTGCACGTGCTCGTGCCCGGCGAGGTCGTTGAACTCCTCGATCCGCGCCTTCACGTCGTGCCGGGTGACCTTCTCGCGCTCGGCGATCGAGGCCAGGTCGACCTGGTCGAGGACACGCTCGTAGTCGGCGATGGCGGCGTCCGGCACCTCGATCCCGAGGTCCTTCTGCGCCCGCAGCACGGCGAGCCAGAGCTGACGCTCCAGCCTCACCTTCTGCTCGGGGGACCAGAGCGTGGCGAGCTCGGCGGAGGCGTAGCGTCCGGCGAGGACGTTGGGGATACGGGGCTTTGCGGGCGCGGCAGTCACGTGTAGGGAGTCTACTGGCGATTCGTGCAGGCCAGCGCCGGGGGGTTTGTCGGCGGAACCTACAAGGCGTCGCGGGCCGTGCGGGGGCGCCGGGTGCCGGCCGGCTCGGCGAGGACGTCGTCGTGGCACAGCTCGGGGGAGCACCGGCACGCCAGGATCCTGCCGCCCAGGGCGGTCACCTGGGCGAGGAGCGGCCTTGGTACGCCGGCGGCGTCGGTATGTCTCCGGGCTACCCCAGCGGGCCCTCGTACGGCAGCAGCTCCGGGCGTTTGGCCGGGCGGCCGTCACCCGACGAGCGGCCTGTGAGCCGTCGGCCTATCCAGGGCAGCAGGTGCTGCTTGGCGAAGCGGACGTCGGCGGTGCGGCGGGCCGTCCAGCCGGGCGGTGCCGTGGGCGGCACCGGCGCATGCCACTCGGGGTCCTCGGGCGAGAGGCCGAGCTTCTGCCAGACGGCCTCCGCGACCCGGCGGTGGCCGTCGGGCGTCAGGTGCAGCCGGTCCACGTCCCACATCCGGGGATCGGAGAGCGACGGCGCCCCGTACAGGTCGACCACCAGCGCGTCGTGCCGCTTCGCCAGATCGTCGACGACGCCGAAGAGCTCCTCCATACGCGGCCGGAACCGTTCGAGCACCGGACCGTTGCGGCCCGGGCTGCGCATCAGGACGAGCTGCTCGCAGGCGGGGGCGAGACGCTCCACGGCCTCCTCGAGCAGCCCGCGGACCCGGCCCATGTCGACCTTGGGACGCAGGGTGTCGTTGAGGCCGCCGACCAGGGTGATCACGTCGGGGCGCATCGCGGCCGCCACGTCCACCTGCTCGGCCACGATCTGCCCGATGAGCTTGCCGCGCACCGCGAGGTTGGCGTAGCGGAAGTCGGGGGTCAGTGCGGCCATCCGGCCGGCCAGGATGTCGGCCCAGCCGCGGTACGAACCGTCGGGCAACAGGTCCGACATGCCCTCGGTGAAGGAGTCGCCGACCGCGACAAGACTGGTGTACGTGGCATTCGTCTGCATGGCGGAAAAGATGGTAACCCGCGCGCATACTCGTCGGTCGGTCGGGCCTCCGGGCGCCCTACCGGCGTACCGGCGTACCGGCGTACCGGCCGCCCCGGGCGCGACACACCGGTGCGTCACACCACCTGGTCGAACAGCTCCCGCAGGACGTCCTCCATCGTCACCAGCCCCGCGAGGCGTCCGTCGCTGCCCATGACCGCCGCGAGATGCGTCCGGCTGCGCCGCATCGCGGTGAGCACGTCGTCCAGCGGGGTGCTCTCCCGGACCCGCGCGATGGGCCGCATGTCCTGCACCCGGAACGGCAGGTCGCGCGGCATCGCGTCCAGCGCGTCCTTGACGTGCAGATAGCCGACGATGCGACGCGCCTCGTCCACCACCGGGAAGCGCGAGAACCCGGACTCGGCGGACAGCCGCTCCAGCCCCTCGGGGGTGACGCCCACGCTCGCGTACACGACGCCCTCCAGCGGGAGGACGACATCGCGTACGGGGCGGCGGCCGAGCTCCAGGACGTCGTGCAGCCGCTCCTGGGCGCGGTCGTCGATGAGCCCGGCCGCTCCGGAGTCCTTGACGAGCCGGGCCAGTTCGTCGTCGGAGAAGGCCGCGGCGACCTCGTCCTTCGTCTCGACCCGCAGCAGCTTGAGCAGGCCGTTGGCGAACGCGTTGACGGTGAAGATCACCGGCCGCAACGCGCGGGAGAGCCCGACCAGCGGCGGCCCGAGCAGCAGTGCGGTGCGCACGGGCTCGGCGAGCGCGATGTTCTTCGGGACCATCTCGCCGAACAGCATGTGCAGATACGTCGCCAGGGTGAGCGCGATCACGAACGAGACCGCGTGGCCCGCGCCCTGCGAGACGCCCACGGCGTGGAACACCGGCTCCAGCAGGTGCGCGATCGCGGGTTCGGCCACGATGCCGAGGACCAGCGTGCACAGGGTGATGCCCAGCTGCGCGGCCGCCAGCAGCGCGGACACGTGCTCCAGACCCCACAGCACACTGCGCGCCCTGCGGTCGCCCCGGTCGGCGTGGGGTTCGATCTGACTGCGGCGCACCGAGATCAGCGCGAACTCGGCGCCCACGAAGAAGGCGTTCACGACCAGCGTGGCCAGGCCGATCAGCAGTTGTACGGCGGTCATCGCGTCCCCTCCTCGTGCCCGTCCAGCGGTGCGTGCAGCAGTACCCGTGCGGCCCGCCGCCCCGAGGCGTCCACCACCTGGAGCCGCCACCCGGCGACCTCGACGTCGTCCCCGACGGCCGGAATGCGGCCGAGCTCGGTCGCGAGGAAGCCGGCCAGCGTCTCGTACGGGCCGTCCGGGACCCGCAGCCCGAGCCGGGCCAGCTGGTCCGTACGGGCGGCGCCGTCGGCCGAGTAGAGGCTGCGCCCCTCGCTGTCGGAGTCGGCCGGGGCCAGGTCGGGGGTCTCGTGGGGGTCGTGCTCGTCGCGGACCTCACCGACGACCTCCTCGACGATGTCCTCCAGGGTGGCGACCCCGGCCGTGCCGCCGTACTCGTCGATGACCACGGCCATGGTGCGCTTGCCGGAGAGCCGGTCCAGCAGCCGGTCGACGGTCAGGGACTCCGGTACGAACAGGGGCTCGCGCATGATCTGGGAGACCGGGGTGCGGGCCCTGCGTTCGGCGGACAGCGCCAGTACGTCCTTGATGTGCGCGACGCCGACCACGGCGTCGAGACTGCCACGGTGCACCGGGAAGCGGGACAGGCCGGTCGCCCGCGTCGCGTTCGCCACGTCCTCGCAGGTCGCCTGGATGTCCAGCGCGATGACCTGGACGCGCGGGGTCATCACGTTCTCCGCGGACAGGTCGGCGAGGTTCAGCGTGCGCACGAACAGCTCCGCGGTGTCGGCCTCCAGAGCGCCCTGCTTGGCGGAGTGCCGGGCGAGGGCGACCAGCTCCTGGGGTCCGCGCGCGGAGGCCAGCTCCTCGGCGGGTTCGAGACCGAAACGGCGTACGACACGGTTCGCGGTGTTGTTGAGGTGCGAGATGAACGGACGGAACGCGGCACTGAACCAGCGCTGCGGCGTCGCCACCCGCCTGGCCATGGCCAGCGGTGCGGAGATCGCCCAGTTCTTGGGCACCAGCTCGCCGACGACCATCAGGAAGAGGGTCGACAGCGCCGTACCGAGCACCAGGGCCACCGACATCGACGCGGACGGGGAGATCCCGGCCGACTCCAGGGGCCCGGCGATGAGCTTGGCGATCGACGACTCGGAGAGCATGCCGACGACCAGGTTGGTGACGGTGATGCCGAGCTGGGCGCCGGACAGCTGGAAGGTGAGGTTCCGTACGGCCTTGAGGGCGCCCGAAGCGCCGCGCTCGCCGCGTTCGACGGCACGCTCCAGCTCACTGCGCTCGACCGTGGTCAGCGAGAACTCCGCCGCGACGAAGACGCCACAGGCCAGGGAGAGCAGTACCGCCACCAGGAGGAGGAGCACTTCGGTCATCGGGTCACCTCCGTCCCATGATCGGCCAGGGCCGGGGGGATCGCGCGATGTCGGGTACCGCGAGGTCGGGTACCGGGAGGCTCGCCCATGGGCGGACGCTCACACCTTTCACTGAGCCGACTGAGCCGGCCGCATCAATGGGACCGGCTGGGCCACGGGGGACGTGTGCGGTGATCTGCAGATCCCCCCATGGTAAAGGATGAGTAAAGGCCCGCCTCTGGTGGGGTGGGGGACCTAACCGGTGAGCGGCTTCACCCACCGTCGCCATGCCTCCTCGGGCACGTACCCGGCCGCCCGCCACGCATGCTGCGCGGTCTCGTTCCGTCGCAGCACCATCGCGTCCCCGCGCCGCCCCCCGAGCCGTACGAACCGCTCCTCGGCGGCGGCGAGCAGCGCCGACCCGACGCCGAGACGCCGTCGGCCGGGATGGACCGCCAGCCGGTACAGATGGCAGCGCCAGCCGTCGAAGCCCGCGATCACCGTCCCCACGAGCTCCCCCTCACGCACGGCCAGGATCAGCGCCTCGGGATCACGGGCGACCAGTCGCTCCACGCCGTCCCGGTCGTCACTGATGCTGGTGCCCTCGGCGGCGGTCCTCCAGAAGGCCAGCACCGTGTCGAGGTCCTCGGGCGTCGCGGCCCGGATCAGCAGGTCGGTCATGCGCCGATCCCATCACGCGCTCCGCGCGGCGACCCGGAATTCCACGATCTGGGACGCCCTGATCCGGGCGGCACCGGCTCCACGGTCCGCGCGACGCGTCCACGACAGGCGCGAACACCTCCCTCGTGGCCGGCTCCAGCACCGTGGGGCGGGAGGTCCCGGGCGACCCGTCCTCGCGGGGACGGGCGGAACCGCGGGCATCACTCGTGCGCGATCGCCGCCAGTACGTTCATCCGCGACGCGCGCAGTGCCGGGAGCAGCGCCGCGACGATGCCCACCACGGCCGAACCCACCACCACCGCGACGATGGTCCCCCAGGGAACGGCGAACGCCGTCAGACCCTGGAGCGCGAGCACCTGCTGGACACAGACGCCCCAGACCAGTCCCAGGACGAGACCGAGGATCGCGCCGAACACGGCGATCACCACCGACTCCAGACGGATCATCCGGCGCAGCTGGCGGCGGCCGAGACCGATGGCGCGCAGCAGTCCGATCTCCCGGGTGCGCTCGACGACCGACAGGGCCAGGGTGTTGACCACGCCGAGCACCGCGATGACGATCGCGAGTCCGAGCAGGGCGTAGACGAGATAGAGCAGGACCGCGATCTGGTCGTGGACCAGCTTCTTGTAGTCGCCCTGGTCGCGCACCTGTACCTGCGGATACGGCTCGAGCGTCTTCTCCAGCCGCGAGCGCAGCTGGTCGGCGCCCGTGCCCGACGTCGCGTTCACGTACAGCGTGGAGTCCTGTCCGCCCGGCACGTACTTCTCGATCGTGGCGAAACCGACGTACAGCCCGCCCTGCATGCCGAACCCCTCGGCGGACTCCTGGTCGGTGAGCGCGGTGACCGTCAGATCGGCGTGGCGCCCGGCGGGGAACTCGACGGGGACCGTACCGCCCAGGCGCACGCCGTGCTCCCGCGCGAACTTCGCGTCCATGGCGAGATGCCCCACTCCGAGCGCCGCCGCGGTGTCCCCCTCGGCGTACGTGAGGTGGGCGACGTCGTCGAGCCGCGGATCGTAACCCGCGGCGGTCGTCTCGATCCGCTTGCCGTCCGGCAGCCGCACCGCGACCGGTGTGAAGCGCTGGCGGACGACGAGGGCGACGCCGTCCGTGCCCCGCACCTTGTCGGTGACCTCCCGGGAGAACGGCACGAAGTTGCTGTTCTGGATGACGAAGTCGGCGCCCAGCGTCTTGTCGATCTGCTGGTCGAAGGACTTGCTCATGGAGGCGCTCGCCACGGACATCCCGCCGACCAGGGCCAGGCCCACCATCAGGGCGGAGGCGGTGGCACCGGTACGCCGGGGATTGCGCAGGGCGTTGCGCTGGCTCATCCGGCCGACCGATCCGAACAGGGCGGGGAAGGCCCCGCCCAGGACCTTGATCACCGGTCGGACCAGGAGCGGGCCCGCGATCACCGTCGCCACGAGGGTGAGGACGACCCCGAGTCCCAGCAGCGAGCCGGCCGTCGAGGTCTTCGACGCCGCGACGCACCCGCCGAGCGCGGCGACGCCCGCCAGCCCCACGACCGCGCCGACGACGCCCCTGACCCGCAACGGCCTTCCCAGCCCGGCGACCTCGGCGTCCGCGAGAGCCGCCATCGGGGAGACGCCGGCCGCGCGCCGGGCGGGGAGGTACGCCGCCACGAACGTGACGCCGACCCCGACGACGTACGACGCGACGGGGGTCCCCCAACCGATCACCATCTCGGTCGACTTGAGATTCATCCCGAACGCGGTCATCAGCTTGATCAGTCCGAGGGCGAGCCCGATGCCCGCGGCCAGACCGAGCGTCGAGCCGACCAGTCCGAGCAGCAGCGCCTCGGTCAGCACGGACCGTCGCACCTGCCGCCGGTCCGCGCCCAGCGCACGCAACAGGCCGAGTTCCCGCGTGCGTTGGGCGATGAGCATCGAGAAGGTGTTGACGATGAGGAAGACGCCGACGAGCACGGCGATCCCGGCGAAGCCGAGCATCACGTACTTGATGACGTCCAGGAAGCCGCCGAGCTGTGCGGCGGCGTCCTCGGCCTGCTCGTCGGCCGTCTTCAAGTCGTACGTCTTCGTGCCGAGTTCGGCGGCCACGCGTTGCTTGAGCACGGCGTCGTCGACCCCCGGCGCCGCGTCCAGCGAGATGCTCGTGGCGGCGGCGGTGCCACCCAGCAGCCTGGTCTGCGCGGTCGGGGTGTCGAGGAACAGCAGTGCGGCACCGGGGTTGGTGGTGGTGAAGGTGGCGATGCCGACGATCCGGACCTCGAACGTGCCGGGCTGCGCCTGCACGGTGAGGGTGTCGCCGACGCGGATGTGCTTGCGGTCGGCGGTATCCGCGTCGAGCAGTGCCTCGCCGGCTCCGTGCGGAGCGTGACCGGAGGTCAGTTTCACCGGACTGCGCTCGCTGGGCTGCCAGTTGGTGGCGATGGTCGGTGCGCCCGAGGTGGGCCCGACCGACTCGTTCTCGCGGTCGACGATGGTGAGGTTCTCGACGGCCGCGTCGACATGGGCGGCCGCGACGCCGTCCACCTTCGCCAGCCGGTCCGCGAGCGAGGCGGGCAGGGTCGGGGTGGCGCCGGTCGGTATCTGTGAGTCGAGATCGTTCTTGGGGGACACGGTCACGTCCGCCGAGGTGGAGGCGAAGAGCCGGTCGAAGGTACGGGTGACCGTGTCCGAGAAGATCAGGCTGCCGGCGACGAACGCCACGGACAGCACGACGGCCAGCGCGGAGAGGAGCAGCCGCCCCTTGTGGGCGAGGAAACTGCGCAGAGTCGCCTTGAGCACGGCCGCCTCAGTCCTTGTCCTGGGGCGCGTGGCCCGCGCCGCCGTCGGCCGTCACGGTGCCGGGGTCCGCCGCGGAGTCCGCTCCGGGGAGCGCGACGCGGTCGGCGCCCGCCTGGGGCGGAACCGTGCCGGCGCCGGCGTCGGCCTTCGGCGGGTGGGAGTCCCTCCCCGGAGGTGCGCTCGCCTCGGGGGGTGCGCTCGCCTCGGAGGGTGCGGAGCCGTCGAGGGGTGCGGAGCCCTCGGGGGGTGTGCTCCCCCCGGGAGGTGCGGAGCCCTCGGAGTTCGCCCGGACCGTGTCGAAGCGCTTCATGCGCTCCAGCACCGCTTCGGCCGTCGGCCGCTCCATCTCGTCCACGATCCGCCCGTCCGCGAGGAAGAGCACCAGGTCGGAGTGGGCGGCCGCACCGGGATCGTGCGTGACCATGACGACGGTCTGGCCGAGCTCGTCGACCGCGTCGCGCAGGAAGGCGAGGACCTCCAGACCCGCACGGGAGTCGAGGTTGCCGGTCGGCTCGTCCGCGAAGATCAGTTCGGGGCGGGAGGCGAGCGCCCGCGCGCAGGCGACGCGCTGCTGCTGGCCACCGGAGAGCTGTGCGGGACGGTGCTTGAGCCGGTCGCGCAGCCCGAGCGTGTCGATGACCTGGTCCAGCCACTTCCGGTCGGGCCGCTGACCCGCGATGTCCATCGGCAGCGTGATGTTCTCGGCCGCGTTGAGCGTCGGTATCAGGTTGAACGACTGGAACATGAACCCGATCCGGTCCCGGCGCAACCGGGTCAGCTCGCGGTCCTTGAGTCCCGTGATCTCGGTGCCGCCGAGCCACACCTGCCCGGCCGAAACGGTGTCGAGCCCCGCCAGGCAGTGCATCAACGTCGACTTCCCCGAGCCCGAAGGGCCCATGACCGCGGTGAAGCGGCCGCGCGCGATGGCCACGTCGACCGAGTCGAGGGCGAGGACGGCCGTCTCGCCCGAGCCGTACGCCTTCGTCAGTCCGTGGGCGCGGGCCGCGATCCCGTCGGCGTCTCCGTGGCCGACGGCGTGCTCCGCAGCTGATGTGGGCAAAGCCGCCTCCTGGGCGATCGACGTCCCGGCATTCGTGTCCCGCCCGAGCGTAATGTGATCCCGCCCACAGGGGGTGTCCCTCCGGATTATTGGGTCGGCCGCCTTCCGGCCCTTGCGGGTGCTAGCACTTCGGCGCTAGCTTCGAAGTATGGCGAAGACTCAACTGAACGTGCGGGTGGACGAGGGCACGGCCCGAGCCGCCCGGGAGCGGGCCCTCGCGCGCGGCATGAGCGTGAACCGCTACATCGAGGAGCTGGTCAGACAGGACACCGGCGAGATGGGCCACACCTTCGTCGACGCCGCCTCCGACTTCATGAAGCAGTACGAATCCGTCTTCGCCGAGGAATTCGGCGCGGACCGCGAAGGCTCCCGCGAAGTCACCCGCCAAGGCTCCCGCGAAGGTCGTCGTTGATCCCTTGAGCAGTCTCAGAGTCGACCTTGCCTGGCTTCTCATGATCGCCGAACAGAAGACGCCCGGAGACCCCCAGGTCACCGACTGGGGAGCCCTCGTCGCCGCCGTCAGTCGGCACGAGGCGGAGATATTCGGCATTCCCGTCTACGACAGTCCGCACGACCGCGCCGCCGCACTGCTCCAGCTCCTGCTGCACGTCCCGGCGCTCGAACGCTCCAACGCGATGTTCGCCTCGGCCGTCGCGTACGCCTATCTCGTCGCCAGCGGCCTCAAGGTCGTCACCTCACCCGAGCAGGTGCGCGAACTCGCCCGCCTGGTGAAGGGCGGTGAGGCGACCGTGCACGACATCGCGCGGGAGCTGCGCCAGTGGAGCCTGTGACGCGCGGCCCCTGTGACGCGCGGGCCTCCGTGACGCTCCGGCCTCCGTCGCGCGCCGGCCTCCGCGACCTGCCGGTCTCCATGCCGCGCGGGCCTCGACGACGCGCGTGCCTCTGTGACGCGCGGGCCTCTACGACGTGCCGGTCTCGCGGACGCCGGGCCGGCGCGCGGAGCCCAGCACACAGTACGACGTGGGCAGCCGCGGCCCCTTCTCGGGCATCAGCAGCGGCCGGTACGGGCCGAGTTCGAAGCCGGCGTCGCGCAGCGCGGCGACCGGGTCACGGGCCAGATGGCAGCCGCCGTTGAGCCGCGGCCACACCGTACGGTCCAGACCGCGCTGGGCGGCCTTCATCACCCGTCCGCCGCCCGCGCCGTGCTCGAAGAACCGCAGCGTGCCACCGGGCCGCAGCACGCGCCGGAGCTCCGCCAGGGCGCGCGGCACATCGCGCACGCTGCACAGCACCAGCGAGACCACCGCCGCGTCGAAGGCCTCGCTCTTGACCGGCAGCGCCTCCGCCACACCCGGCGCCACATCGACGGGGACCTCCGCGCGCAGAGCGGCCTCCACGGCCGACCGGCGCAGCCGCCGCTCCGGTTCGATCGCGACGACCTCCGAGACGGCACCCGGATAGTGCGCGAAGTTCAGACCGTTGCCCGCGCCGATCTCGATGACCCGGCCGGAGAGTCCCGAGAGCAGCCGGTCGCGAACGCCGCCCATGCCCAGCCGCGTCTCGGCGGCCACGCTGACACGGGCGTAGTAGCGGGCGAACAGCGGATGGTGCACCGGATCCCGTGGCACCTTGCCGGAGCGGGCCGACCTGAACGCCATGACAGACCTCCCGGGGGAACGGGACCTGGCGTGATTGTCCCCCGTGAAGGCCCGTCACACCCCTCGGCAGCGCCTCAACAGGACCCGGTGAAGGCGTCCGCGTCCCAGGTGCCGCCCAGGCCCGGTGCCAGCCACCCGGGTGCCCCGGCGCGGAACGCGGCGGGCGGGCGGCCGCCGGCCCCCGCGGGCAGGGCGCCCAGCAGCGGCGCTTCGGCCACCACGGGCAGGTCCGCCAGGTTGCAACGGGACGCCAGGTCGGCGGGTTCGGGCCAGCTGCCGATGACGAGCCCGGCCAGGTCCAGCCCCCTGCGCCGGATCTCACGCGCGGTCAGCTCGGTCGTGTTGAGGGTGCCGAGGCCCGCCGCCACGACGAGCAGCACCGGCGCGTCCAACAGTGCCGCCGCGTCCGCCAGCGTGCCGCCCTCGTCGTCGAAGCGGACGAGCAGGCCGCCCGCCCCCTCGACCAGGACGAGGTCGTGCTCGGTGGCCAGTTTCGCGGCCGCGTCCGCCACCTCGCGGGGCCGCACCGGAGCCAGGCGGGCCCGCCTGGCGGCCGTCGCGGGGGCCAAGGGCTCGGGGTAGCGGCCGAGTTCGAGTGTCGTCACCGCCCCCGCGAGCCGGGCCACCTCGTCGGCGTCCCCCCGCTCGTGCGGACCCACGCCCGTCTGCGCGGGCTTGAGGACGGCCACCGACCGTCCGGCGGCCACGGCGACGGCGGCGACCGCGGCCGTCGTGACCGTCTTGCCCACCTCCGTGCCCGTCCCCGTGATCACCAGGACAGCCATGTCATCCCTCCCGCGCCGCCGCGCGGACCGCGCGGGCGATCCGTGCCACGTCCTCGTCACCGGTGACGTACGGCGGCATCGTGTAGACGAGGTCGCGGAACGGCCGCAGCCACACGCCCTCGCGCACGGCGGCGGCCGTCGCCGCCGCCATGTCCACCTCGTGGTCGAGCTGGACGACACCGATCGCGCCCAGCACGCGGACGTCCCGGACCCCCGGCATCGAGGAGGCCTCCGCCAGCCCCTCCCGCAGTCCCGCCTCGATCCGCTTGACCTCGGTCTGCCAGTCCTGTCCGAGCAGCAGGTCGATCGAGGCGCAGGCCACCGCGGCGGCGAGCGGATTGCCCATGAAGGTCGGGCCGTGGGCGAGCACCGGGACCTCGCCGCGCGAGATGCCCTCGGCCACCCGGGCCGTGCACAGCGTCGCCGCCATGGTCAGGTACCCACCGGTCAGCGCCTTGCCCACGCACATCACGTCCGGCGTCACGCCCGCGTGCTCGGCCGCGAACAAGGTGCCCGTACGGCCGAACCCGGTGGCGATCTCGTCGAACACCAGCAGCACGTCGTGCGCGTCGCACGCCTCCCGCAGCACCCGTAGATACGCGGGGGAGTGGAAGCGCATCCCGCCCGCGCCCTGCACCACCGGCTCCACGATCACCGCGGCGAGTTCGTCCGCGTGACGCCCGATCAGCTCGCGCAGGTGCGCGGCGTACGACTCCTCGTACCCGGCCGGCGGCGCGTCGGCGAACACCTGGCGCTGGAGCACGCCCTGCCACAGTTCGTGCATGCCGCCCTCGGGGTCGCACACCGACATCGGCTGCCAGGTGTCCCCGTGATAGCCGCCGCGCCAGGTCAGCAGCCGCTGCTTGGCCGGCCGGCCGAGCGAACGCCAGTGCTGGAGG
Organism: Streptomyces fagopyri; assembly: GCF_009498275.1. NCBI lineage: Bacteria > Bacillati > Actinomycetota > Actinomycetes > Kitasatosporales > Streptomycetaceae > Streptomyces > Streptomyces fagopyri. The sequence continues at coordinate 7,792,162 of NZ_CP045643.1, forward strand.
CACATCTTGACGGCGACCTCGACCGAGACCGAACCGGAGTCGGCGAGGAAGACGTGCTCCAGTCCCTCGGGGGAGATGTCGACCAGGCGCTTGGCCAGCCGCACGGCGGGCTCGTGCGTGAGCCCGCCGAACATCACATGGCTCATCCGCTCCAACTGGCCGTGCGCCGCGTCGTTCAGCACCGGGTGGTTGTAGCCGTGGATGGCCGACCACCAGGACGACATCCCGTCGACCAGTTCGCCCGAGCCGTCCGCCATCCTCAGCCGCACCCCGCTCGCCGACTCCACGACGAGCGGTTCCTGGCGGCCCGGCATCGGCCCGTACGGGTGCCAGACATGACGTCGGTCCAGGTCGAGCAGCTCCCGCAGGGACAGGTCAGGCATTGGGCGCGAGATCCGTTCCGGCACCCCGGCGGCGCACGGCGACCAGATCCGTACGCGCCTCGGCGGGCACCTCGACCGGAGCCGAACCGCACACACCGCCGCCCGCGTGCGACCCGCAGCCGCCGCCTTCGTGCGACCCGCACGCACCGCTTTCGTGCGCCCCGCACCCGGAGTCCGCGTGCGCGCCGCAGCCCCCGCCCGCGTTCGCCCGGTGCTCCGGCAGCGTCACCTCGCCGGCGCCCTCCACCTCGAACCCGGCGTCCGCGATCATCTCCAGGTCGGCCTTGCCTGCCTGGCCCTCGCTCGTCAGGTAGTCACCGAGGAAGATCGAGTTGGCCAGGTTGAGGGCCAGCGGCTGCATCGTGCGCAGATGGACCTCACGGCCGCCCGCGATGCGGACCTCGGCGTCCGGGCAGACGAAGCGGACCATCGCCAGGATGCGCAGACACCGCTGCGGTGTCAGGTTCCACTCCTTGGCGAGCGGGGTTCCCTCGAAGGGGATCAGGAAGTTCACCGGAACGGAGTCGGGGTCGAGCTCGCGCAGCGCGTACACGACGTCCACGAGGTCCTCGTCGCTCTCGCCCATGCCGGCGATCAGACCGGAGCAGGCGGACAGACCCGCCGCGTGCGCCTTCTGCACGGTGTCCACCCGGTCGGCGTACGTGTGCGTGGTCGTGATGTCCCCGTACGTCCCCTCGGACGTGTTGAGGTTGTGGTTGTAGGCGTCCGCGCCCGCCTCGCGCAGCCGTTCGGCCTGACCGTCGGAGAGGAGCCCGAGGCAGGCGCACACCTCGACGTCCTCGTGCTGGTCCTTGATCGCCTTGATGGTGTCGGAGACGCGGTCCACGTCGCGGTCGGTCGGACCGCGGCCGCTGGCCACCAGACAGACGCGCTTGGCGCCCCCGGCCAGCCCCGCCGCCGCGGCCTGCGAGGCCTGGTCGGGCTTGAGCCAGGTGTACTTGAGGATGTCGGCCTTGGAGCCGAGCCGCTGCGAGCAGTACGAGCAGTCCTCGGGGCACAGCCCGGACTTCAGGTTGACCAGATAGTTGAGTTTCACTCGACGGCCGAACCAGTGCCGGCGGACTTTCCCGGCCGCGGCCACCACGTCGAGCACGTCGTCGTCGGACGTGGCCAGCACGGCCAGCGCCTCGTCACGGGTCGGCAGCTCGCGCCGAAGCCCCTTGTCCACCAGCGTGTTCAGCAGGTCCATGAGATCCGATCCTGACGTATCCGAGCGGGTGCGGCCAAGGAGAGATCGCACAACAGACTCGGTTCGACGTGTGGGTATTGCCACATCCTGGGTGCCGGGCCGTGCCGCTAGGGTCTGTGCACTGCCTACAAAACCACCACCCCCAGGGCCCGGAGGCGCCAGCATGGCCGGATCGCCGTTCGCATGGATCGACGAGCAGGCGCACCAGCGCCGACAGGCCGGACTCGTCCGTACCCTGCGCCCGCGCCCCGCCGACTCGGCCCTGCTCGATCTGGCGAGCAACGACTATCTCGGTCTCGCCCACCACCCCGAGATCACGGCCGCCGCGGCGGACGCCGCCCACCGCTGGGGAGCGGGCGCCACCGGATCGCGGCTCGTGTCCGGCACTACCGAACTTCACGCCGAACTCGAACGCGAGCTCGCCGGCTTCTGCGGCTTCGAGGCCGCGCTCGTCTTCTCCTCCGGGTACGCGGCCAATCTCGCCGCCGTCACCGCGCTCGCGCCGCACGGCTCGCTCATCGTCTCGGACGCGGGCAACCACGCCTCGCTCATCGACGGCTGCCGGCTCGCCCGCGGCGCCACGCAGGTCGTCGCGCACGCCGACCCCGACGCCGTGCGCAAGGCGCTCGGGACGCACGAGGGCCCCGCCGTCGTCGTCTCCGACACGGTCTTCTCGGTGGACGGCGACGCGGCACCGCTGGCCGGACTGGCCACGGCCTGCCGCGCGCACGGGGCGGCGCTGCTCGTCGACGACGCGCACGGACTCGGGGTGCTGGGCCGGGGCGGCCGGGGCGCTCCGCACGCCGCAGGGCTCGCCGGCGCTCCGGACGTCGTCGTGACCGTCACGCTCTCCAAGTCGTTCGGCAGCCAGGGCGGCGCCGTCCTCGGACCCGCGCCGGTCATCGACCACCTGGTCAACGCGGCGCGCACCTTCATCTTCGACACCGGGCTGGCACCGGCGGCGGCGGGCGCGGCCCTCGCGGCGCTCAGGCTGCTGCGCCGCGAGCCGGCGCGCGCCGACCGGGCCCGCGCGGTGGCGACGGCGCTGCACACCCGGCTGACCGCCGAGGGCCTGGAGGCCGTACGGCCGGACGCCGCCGTGGTCTCGGTGCGCGCGCCGTCCCCCGAGCGGGCCGTGCGGTGGGCGGCGGACTGCCGGGAGGCGGGGCTCGCCGTCGGCTGCTTCCGCCCCCCGTCCGTGCCCGACGGAATCTCCCGGCTGCGGCTGACCGCCCGCGCGGATCTCACCGACGCCCAGATCGAGCGGGCCGTACGGGTGATCTCCGAGAACCGGTGAACGAGAGGGCGGTCAGTCCAGTCCGGCGATGAACCCCTCCCAGCTGGCGGGGGTGAACAGCAGGGCGGGGCCCGCCGTGTTCTTGGAGTCGCGCACGGCGACGAGTCCGGCCCAGGGTCCCGGGCCGGGTCGTGCGGTCTCGACGCAGTTGTTCATTCCCGTACTGCGGCTGCTGCGCAGCCAGCGCACGTCATGGAGTGAAGTACTGAGAGGTACGTACCGAGGCAGTGCGGTCATGGGGGTGCCTCCTTACGCGCCGTCACGTATCCCGGCGATGTAGTCCAACGAGTCCTCGGGTGAAAGGGCGTGGAACCGAAGGGCGTTGAAGGCTTCGGTGTAGGCCTGAAGGTCTTCTTTCCGCTCGAGGTAGAGGCTACTCGTCAAGTGGTCGAGAACAACCACATCCAGATCAGTTGTGTTCGGAAATGAGAAAATAACGAAAGGCCCGGTCACTCCGGCGTGCGCCCCCGCCGCGAACGGCAGTACCTGAAGGCGCACTTGGGGAAGGGCGGCGGCCTCCCGCAGCCGCGCCAGCTGCCGTGCCATGACCTCGGGTCCGCCGACCTCACGACGCAACACGGCCTCGTCCAGGACCGCGGTCAGCTCCAGCGGCGGATCCGAACGCAGCACGTCCTGCCGGGCGAGGCGCACCTCGACGAGCGCGTCCAGCTTGTGGTCCTCGAGCCCGCCCACGGCCGCCCGGGTCACCGCGCGGGCGTACTCGGGGGTCTGGAGCAGCCCCGGCACCACGGATGTCTCCAGCGTGCGCATACCGCTGGCCTGGGACTCCAGGCTGATGAAGTCCCGGTAGGCGGGCGGCAGAACCCCCCGATAGGCGTGCCACCAGTGATGGCGCCCGTTGCCCTCGGATCCGGCCAGTCCGAGGAGCAGCTCCCGTAACCCGGGTTCACGGACGCCGTACGCGTCCAGCAAGCGCTCCACGTCGGCCGGTTTCACCCCGCTGATCCCCGTCTCGATCCGGCTCACCTTCGACTGGTGCCAGCCGACGAGACGGGCCGCCTCACCGCTGGTGAGGCTCACACCGGCGCGCAGCGCGCGCAGTTCGGCACCGAGTTTGCGGCGGCGTACCGCGGGACCGTGCTGCATGGCCGTACTCCTTACTCCTTCCGAGCCGCCCAAATACGGTCTGCCGTCGCAGAGTTCACCGCTTCGAGCGACAGATATATGCATATCTCGGTGGATCGCGCCCGTGACCGGCCCGGTGATGGCAGTCTGGCGCGAAGCACCAGTCCGGGACCGTACTCGAACCATCCGCTCCGTGTCGGACTCCGGTCCCGTGGGAAAGGGACGACGTCGTCATGGCAGATCACCAGGAAGCATCCGTCACTCTGCCGAGCGATCCCGCCTCGGTCTCCGCGGCCCGGAACTTCGTCATCGACGTGCTGGCCGAATGGGGCCTGCCGTGCGACGCCGAAGCCGCGGACACCGTACGGCTGATCGTGTCCGAACTAGCCACCAACGCCGTCCAGCACACCTTCGGCCAGTCGCCCACCTTCACGGTGGACGTCCGGCTGGAGCGGGACGAACACCTGCGCATCGGCGTCACCGACAGCCATCCGCGCTTCCCGAAACGCCTGCCCGCCGCCGTCCAACAGGACAACGGGCGGGGGATGGTGATCATCCGTTGGCTGACCGCCGAGTGCGGCGGCAGGGTCCTCGTACGCCCCACCCGGGAGGGCGGCAAGACGGTCCTGATCGAGATGCCGTGGACGGTGCCGGCCCAGCCGGTGGTGGCCGGGGGTCCACAAGAGCCCTGAGGAAACGATCAGTTGCCGTGCCCCACCGAGTGCCCCTGTCGCTTCGCCTACCGCGTGGCGCGCCCGAACACGCCGCGCAGCAGGGCCCGGAAGGCCTCGGCGGCGGGTGCCTGCCGGTCGGTCCGGTGGACGACGGAGATCGTACGGCGCAGATCTCCCGGTTCCAGCAGCCGCAGCCCCACCGGAGTGACCGCCGTCCTGGCCACCATCTCCGGTACGACCGCGACCCCGAGCCCCGCGCTGACCAGCGCGCACACCAGGGCATACCCGGGGCTCTCGACCCGCACGGCGGGAGTCGCCCCGACCCGGGCCAGCGCGGCCTCCACGCCCTGCCGGGGCGGATGGTCCGGGGCCATGCTGATCAGCGGCTGCCCGGCGAGCGCGGAGAGCGGCAGCCGGGCCGCACCGTCGGCGAGGACGTGTCCCGGCGCGGTCACCAGCACCAGCTCCTCGACCAGGACCGGCTCCGCGCGGACCGACGAGGGGAGCGGCGCCGGGTCCGCGGGCTCGTAGGTGTGGGTCAGCGCGAGGTCCACCTCGCCCGCGGCGACCGCCGAGACACCGTCCGGGGGCTCGTAGTTCGCGACGGTGAGCTCCACGTCCGGATGGGCGCGGCGAAAGGCGCTGAGCACCGGCGGCAGCAGATGGATGCCCGCCGTCTGGAAGGTGCCGAGCCGCAGGGTTCCGCCCGACAGACCGGTCAGCCGGGCCAGTTCGTGCCGGGCCCGCTCCATCTCGTCGAGCACCCGGCGGGCCCGCGCCACGAGCAGCTCGCCCGCTTCCGTGAGCCGTGCCCCGCGATGGGACCGCACCAGCAGGAGGGCGCCGGCCTCCCGTTCCAGCTTGGCGAGCTGCTGGGAGAGGGCGGGCGGGCTGTAACCGAGGCGTTCGGCGGCCCGGGTGATGGATCCCGCCTCGGCGACCGCCACCAGGGCCGCGAGCCGTGTCGGGTCGTACATCGAGCGGCTCCCCAGGTCCGGGGACCCCGCGGCGGAGCCCGGGCCCAAACGATTGCTTAAGGCAGACCCAGGATATTCGACATACCCGCTTAAGGCCTCACCCGGGCAGCCTGGGGCCATGGACGCACAGCTCATCGCCTTCACCGCAGTGGCCGCGGGAATGGTCGCCATGCCCGGCGCCGACTTCACCGTCGTCGTACGCAACGCTCTCGTCTCCCGCCGCGCCGGGGTGGCGTGCGCGCTCGGGGTGGCGGGCGGGCTTCTCCTGCACACGGCGCTGGCCGTCGCCGGCGTCGCCGCCGTCCTCGCGGCCGTGCCCGCGCTGTTCCGGACGCTGCAGTTCCTCGGTGGGGTCTACGTCCTGTACCTCGGGGTACGGACGCTGGACGGCCTGCGACGGCGGCGGGCCCGGGACCCGGAGCGGCGGCGCGACCGGGAGCGAGCGAGGGAGCGCTCGGCGGTCCCCGGCGGGACGCCGTACGGCGGCGTCGTGTCCGGCGGCGCGGTCTCCGGCCGGACCGTGCCCGGGGGCGCGGCTTCCGGCGGAATCGTGTCCGGCGGCGCGGTCTCCGGTGTGCCGGGCGACCGGAGTAGTCCGCTGCGGCAGGGATTCGTCACCAACGCGCTCAACCCGAAGGCGCCGATCACCTTCCTGAGCCTGCTGCCGCAGTTCGTGCCCGCGGGCAGCCCCGCGATGCCCCGCACCCTGGTGCTGGCCCTGATCGTGGTGGCCCTCGCCCTGGTGTGGTTCCCGGCGGTCGCCCTGCTGGTCGACCGGCTCGGCCGCTGGCTGCGCGGGCCGCGTGCCGCCCGCGCGGTGGAGGGGGTCACCGGGAGCGCGCTCACGGTGCTGGGCCTGGTGCTCCTCCTGGAGCCGCTGACGGCCTGAGGGCCCTCCGGTTCGCGTGCCCGGGGGGCGGCGGCCCGGCACCGCCGCCCCCCGGGCCGGGTCAGCTCACACGGCCGTACCAGACGCTCTTCGTCCAGATCTTCTGGAGCTTCACGACCTCCCCGCTCTTCGGGGAGTGCCAGATCTTTCCCTTTCCGGCGTAGATGCCGACGTGGTACACGTTCCGGCCCGAGTGGAAGAACACGAGGTCACCGGCCTTGCGGTGCGAGGCGGAGATGTGGTGGCTCTTGTTGTACTGCCCCGCGGCCGTACGAGGCAGCTTCTTGCCCGCCTTCTTGTACGAGTACAGCGTGAGTCCGGAGCAGTCGAACCGGCGCGGCCCGGTGGCACCGTACAGGTACGGGGCGCCCTTCTTGGATGCCGCGATCTGGAGTGCCCTCGTCGCAGGTGTGGCCGCCTCGGCGTCGGCGGCGACGCCCGGGACCACGAGGCTGCCGCCCACGGCGGCGATGGTCAGAGCCGAGGCCGTACCGGCCCGGGTCAGCAGCGACGGGACACGATTGAGCGCAGTCATGCGCAACCCTTCGTCAACCGCCTGTGAAGGATGACCTGTCGGATTCGGGCTGGCGAAGTAGCCCGGCCGCGTACGCGGCTTCACCCCAAGGACCGCCCGGTTCTCTCCGGCGGCCCGTCTTGCTGGGTCCTCCACTCCTGCCGATGCACATCTGTCGACCGGTCATCCGGGCGGCGGCAGGATTCGGCGTCCGCCCGGACCGCCCCGCCGGTGTGGCGGGGGCTTGTCGTCGGAGGGATCTTCACGCATGGATGTCGGAAAATCCGAGCGGAACCGATGATTTGTGGGGTTACTCACCACTCACCCGTTCGGGTGGACACTCCTCTGTTCGAGGGGTGTTGGGGACGTCGACAACGCTCTTACCAGCACCGGAACATCTCATTGCGCCTTTTGGCTACGCGTGTTGCGCAACTTTTCGGGCCACCCGAAAGGACGTGCGTCTACGCCGTTAGGGGGTACGCCGACTGGTCCGTTTGAAACCCGGGCCGGGCGCATCGCGCGACGGCCCGGGTGCGGACGCGTCAACTGCCGGATGCGGGGGGCAGGGTGACGCGGGCGGCCCGCCGCTCGCCGTCCAGGACGCGCAGGGCCTGCGCGAGGGTCGGCGCGTGCACCTCGCTCTCGCCGCGCTGGTGCATCAGGGCCAGGGCGTCACGCAGCGCGGTCGCCTTGCCGACGAGTGCCTGGGCGGCGCGCAGACCGCGATAGGTGTCTCCCGGGCGGCCCGGGTTGATACGGCCGACCAGGTCGACCACGTCGAGGTAGCGGTCTATCAGTTCGGCCTCGGCGTGGGTCAGTGCGGGCAGCGGGGGCAGTTCGGGCACCATCGGCGGATCACCTCGCGTCGGGTGTGGCGTTCCTCGCACCGGGCGCGGTGCGCGCGTTCTTGCGGCTCGGGATGATCCCGTCCACCAGCCCGTACGCCAGCGCGGCCCGCGCGTCCAGGATCGTGTCCCGCTCCATGTCGGCGGCGACTTGTTCGGGATTTTGCCCCGTGTGCCGTACGAGCATGTCCTCCAGCAGCTTCCGAGTGCGCGTCAACTCCGCTGCCTGGAGCGCGAGATCGCTCGCCTGACCCTGTACGGGCCCGTCGAGTGAGGGCTGACGGATCAGCACCCGGGCGCCCGGCAGGGCGAACCGCTTTCCAGGAGTGCCGCCGGCCAGCAGTACGGCGGCGACCGACACGGCCTGCCCCAGGCACACGGTCTCCACGTCGCAGGTGACGAATCGCATCGTGTCGTAGATCGCCGTCATCGCGCTGAACGAGCCGCCCGGGGAGTTGACGTAGAGCGAGATGTCCCGCTCCGGCGCCTGGTGTTCGAGGTACATGAACTGGGCCATCACGTCGTTCGCCGACGTGTCGTCGATCGCTGTCCCGAGGAACACGATGCGCTCGTCGAGCAGCTTGGAGTACGGGTCGACGGTCCGGTGTCCCGTGGTCGTGCGCTCGGTGAACTCGGGCAGGACATGGCGGGCGGACGGTTCGTACATGACTGCGCCTCCTCCGGGCGGCTCCCCTCTGAGCCGCTCTCTGTAAAAAACGTACAGGACGTTCAGATCATGTCGAGGAAATCGGCCCACAGCGAAAAATCCCACGGAGAGCACGGAGAGCACGGAGAGCACGGAGAGCACGGAGAGCACGGAGAGCACGGAGAAGGGGAGTGGGGCGCTCCGTCTATGTGGGGGCGACGCCGAAGTCGCGTCGCCGGGCGTAGGGGCGGGCGCCGTCGGAGGTGGGGTGCCGTCGCTGCGCGCGGTACCGGGGGTCTTCGTCCGTTTCGGGAGAGCGTCGGGGCTCCGGTCTAAGCTGGTGGGCATGGCCTACGAGATTCCGGTGACGCAAGCCAGGGCTGAGCTCGCCGATCTGATCAACCGGGTGGTGTACGGGGGCGAGCGTGTCGTCGTGACGCGACACGGGAAGCCTCTCGTCGCCCTCGTCTCCGCCGCCGACCTGGAGCGGCTCGAAGAGCTCCGGGAGCTCGCCGACGAGCAGGTGGTCAGCTCGCTCTCCAGTGTTCGCGAGGTCGCGTCCGCGCCGCGGGAGCGCCAGCGCTTCGGTATCGCCGCGGAGCACCAGGGACCCAACGTCTCGTAGCGGAACGGCGGTCGAGGACGCACGCGGGTCGGCAGCCGAGCTCCGGACGCCGGGCGCGGTGCGATGCGGTGCGGAGCGGCGCGTTTCCGGAGAACGCCGGACGCGGAGAAGCGTGTGGGGTGTGCCGTACGCGGCGGAGGGGCCCGGGGTATCCGCACGCCGCGAAGAGGCGCGGAGTACCCCGTACGCGGCGAAGGCGTCGGGGCATGTCGTACGCGGCGGAGGAGCCGGGGACATGTCGTGATCGGCGAAGGGTTCGGTGTACGCCGTGCGCGCGTGTGGGCCGAGGGCGCGCCGTATACGGTCCGCCTCACGGGGGTGTCCGGGGTGGCGAGGGCGGATCACATCGGCCCTGGGGCGTCCGTCCGCTCGCCGCGGGGCCGGCCGGCACGCCGAGCGGCCCCGCGTCCGCCGTGACCGGGCACCCGCGTCCGCCGTGACCCGGCGCGCCGCTCCGCCGAGGTGCGCGCGGTGCGAGTGAAGATCGTCGGGGGCCACCGGTCACCGGCCCCCTGGCCGGCCCCGGCGGCGCCCATCGCGTCGGCACGTGTGGACCACGGGCCGGTTAACGTCCACGAAACGACGGCCAACTAGCGTGCGCATCCACGCCACCAGGGGTTTTGGTGGCTGCGGCCACCGGACCCCGCACGGTCCGGAGCGAGGACTGTGAGGTGGGACGCCGTGCAACTGACCCCGCACGAGCAAGAGAGGCTGCTGATCCACGTGGCCGCCGACGTGGCCGAGAAGCGCCGGGCCCGCGGACTGAGACTGAACCACCCCGAGGCCGTCGCCCTCATCACGTCGCACATCCTCGAAGGAGCCAGGGACGGCCGCACCGTGGCGGAACTGATGTCCTCCGGGCGCAAGATCCTCACCCGCGACGACGTCATGGAGGGCATCCCCGAAATGATCCACGACGTCCAGGTCGAGGCGACCTTCCCGGACGGCACCAAACTCGTCACCGTCCACGACCCGATCGTCTGACGGGGGAGCGAGCACCGTGATTCCCGGAGAGATCCTCTTCGCCGAGGGACCCGTCGCCTTCAACGAGGGCCGCGAGGTCACCCGGATGACCGTCCTCAACGCCGCCGACCGACCCGTCCAGGTCGGCTCCCACTACCACTTCGCCGAGGCCAACCCCGGCCTGGAGTTCGACCGCGCCGGCGCGCGCGGGAAACGGCTCAACGTCGCCGCGGGCACCGCCGTGCGCTTCGAGCCCGGGATCCCCGTCGACGTCGAACTCGTACCGCTCGCCGGTGCCCGTGTCGTGCCCGGCCTGCGCGGCGAGACCGGAGGTGCCCTCGATGCCTGAGCTCTCGCGCGGCGCGTACGCCGACCTGTTCGGCCCCACCACCGGCGACCGTATCCGGCTCGCCGACACCGACCTGCTCGTCGAGATCGAGGAGGACCGTTCCGGCGGCCCCGGGCGCGCCGGTGACGAGGCCGTGTTCGGCGGCGGCAAGGTCATCCGCGAGTCCATGGGCCAGTCGCGCGCCACCCGCGCGGAGGGCACGCCGGACACGGTCGTCACGGGTGTGGTGATCATCGACCACTGGGGGATCGTCAAGGCCGACCTGGGCATCCGCGACGGCCGGATCACCGGTATCGGCAAGGCCGGCAACCCCGACACCATGGACGGTGTCCACCCCGACCTCGTCATCGGTCCGGAGACCGAGATCATCGCGGGCAACGGACGGATCGTCACGGCGGGCGCCATCGACGCGCACGTCCACTTGATCTGCCCCCAGATCGCCGACGAGGCACTCGCCTCCGGCATCACGACCCTGGTGGGCGGCGGCACCGGTCCCGCCGAGGGTTCCAAGGCCACCACCGTCACCCCCGGCCCCTGGCATCTGGCCCGGATGCTGGAGTCGATGGAGGGGTATCCGCTCAACCTCGGTCTGCTCGGCAAGGGCAACACCGTCTCGCACGACGCGATGCTGTCGCAGATCCGTGGCGGCGCGCTCGGACTGAAACTGCACGAGGACTGGGGGTCCACGCCCGCCGTCATCGACGCCGCGCTGACCGTCGCCGACCGCACCGGCATCCAGGTCGCCATCCACACGGACACCCTGAACGAGGCCGGGTTCGTCGGCGACACGCTCGCAGCGATCGGTGGGCGCGGCATCCACGCGTACCACACCGAGGGTGCCGGCGGCGGGCACGCACCGGACATCATGACGGTGGTCTCCGAACCGCACGTGCTGCCCAGCTCCACCAACCCGACCCGGCCGTACACCGTCAACACCGCCGAGGAACACCTCGACATGCTGATGGTCTGCCACCACCTCAACGCGGCCGTCCCCGAGGACCTGGCCTTCGCCGAGTCGCGCATCCGGCCCTCGACCATCGGAGCCGAGGACATCCTGCACGACCTCGGCGCGATCTCGATCATCTCCTCGGACTCCCAGGCGATGGGCCGCGTCGGCGAGGTCATCCTGCGGACCTGGCAGACGGCCCATGTGATGAAGCGGCGGCGCGGGGCCCTGCCGGGCGACGGACGCGCGGACAACCACCGCGTACGTCGCTATGTCGCCAAATACACGATCAACCCGGCGCTCGCGCAGGGACTCGCCCGCGAGATCGGCTCCGTCGAGACCGGCAAGCTCGCCGACCTCGTGCTGTGGGAACCGGCGTTCTTCGGCGTCAAGCCCCAACTGGTCATCAAGGGAGGGCAGATCGCGTACGCGCAGATGGGCGACGCCAACGCGTCCATCCCCACGCCGCAACCGATCCTGCCCCGGCCGATGTTCGGCGCCATCGGGCGGGCGCCCGCCGCGAACTCCTTCAACTTCGTGGCGCCGCTCGCGATCGAGGACGGGCTGCCGGAACGGCTCTCGCTGAGCAAGCGGTTCATGGCGATCGACTCCACCCGGGCGGTGACCAAGGCCGACATGCGGGAGAACGACGCCCGGCCGCACGTAGGGGTCGACCCCGACAGCTTCGCCGTGCACATCGACGGAGAGCTGGTCGAGGCGGCACCGGCCGCGGAACTGCCCATGGCCCAGCGTTACTTCCTCTTCTGATGTCCCGGGCCGCACTTCTCGTCCTGGCGGACGGCCGCTTCCCCGCCGGAGGGCACGCGCACTCCGGCGGGGCCGAGGCGGCCGTCAAGGCCGGACGGATCAGCGGGGCGGCGAGCCTGGAGGACTTCTGCCGGGGGCGGTTGCACACGACGGGTCTCGTGTCGGCCGCCCTCGCCGCCTCGGCCGCGCTCGGGGTCGACCCGGTGGCACTGGACTCGGCCGCGGACGCCCGGACGCCGTCGCCCGCCCTGCGCGGGGCCGCGCGGCGGCTCGGGCGGCAGCTGATGCGGGCGGCGCGGGCGGCCTGGCCGTCCGGGGAACTCGACGCGCTGGCAGCGGGGTTCCCCAAGGGGGCGCACCAGCCCGTGGTGCTCGGGGTGGCGGCGCGGAGTGCCGGACTCGGGCCCGAGGACGCGGCGTACTGCTCCGCGTACGAGAGTGTCAGCGGGCCGGCGACGGCGACCGTGCGGTTGCTCAGCCTGGACCCCTTCGACGCCACGGCGGTACTGGCCAGGCTGGCGCCGGAGCTGGACCGGGTGGCCCACCAGGCGGCCGAGGCGGCGCGACGTGTGGTGGTCGAGGGGGTCGACGCGTTGCCCGCGAGGGGTGCTCCACTCCTGGAGATCGGTGCGGAGGCGCATGCCGCGTGGGCCGTAAGGCTGTTCGCGTCGTAGTGGGCCCGCGTGGGGAGTCGTCGCCACGGCTCCGGGGATTGCGTCCCCGGGCCCCGTGCACCCGAGGGCTCGTCATCGTCGTGTTACGCCGGACGGGCCCGATGTGAGTCCGTAGGTTGGAAAAGTCGAAGTGTCCGGTCCTGGCCGGGAAAAGGAGCCGCAACCATGCATCTCGACCACCGCCTCGCTCACGACGGGGCGTCCGCAGTGAGCGCCGACGCACGGCGTCCCGACGGCTCGCGTCGCGCCCTGCGGATCGGGCTCGGCGGACCCGTGGGATCGGGCAAGACCGCGACCGTCGCCGCGCTCTGCCGGGCCCTGCGCGACGAGTTGTCGCTCGCGGTCGTGACGAACGACATCTACACGCGCGAGGACGCCGAGTTCCTGCTGCGGGAGGCCGTGCTGCCCCCCGAGCGGATCACCGCCGTCGAGACGGGAGCCTGCCCGCACACCGCGATCCGGGACGACATCTCGGCGAACCTCGAAGCGGTGGAGGACCTGGAGGACGAGGCCGGGCCGCTGGACCTGATCCTGGTCGAGTCCGGCGGGGACAACCTCACGGCGACCTTCTCCCGGGGGCTCGTCGACGCGCAGATCTTCGTGATCGACGTGGCGGGCGGCGACGACATCCCGCGCAAGGGCGGCCCCGGGGTCACCACCGCCGATCTGCTCGTCGTCAACAAGACCGACCTCGCGCCCTACGTGGGGTCCGACCTGGGGCGGATGGCCGCCGACGCCAAGGCACAGCGAGCCGAACTACCTGTGGTATTGCAATCGTTGAGGATGGAGGACGGCGTCACGGCCGTCGCGGACTGGGTGCGTGAACGGCTCACCGCGTGGACGGCATGACGACAACGGGCGTGCGGGCCACCGCACGGATCGGGGCACGCGCCGACGGCCGGGGCGGCACCTCGCTGCCCGTACTGGACGGCGAGGGACCGATCGCGCCGCGCCGCACCCGGGCGCACGGAGACGAGGCGCGGGTGATGCTCGTCGGCGCGATGAGCGGTCCGCTCGGCAACGACCGTTTCGCGGTGGAGGCGACCGTCGCCGAAGGGGCCCGCCTGCACGTCGGTTCGGCCGCGGCGACCATCGCCCTGCCCGGGCAGACCAAGGGCGAAGCCCGCTACGACGTGCGGCTGCGCGTAGCCGATGGAGGTGAACTGCACTGGCTCCCGGAGCAGTTGATCTCCGCGGCCGGGAGTGATCTGTACGTCACCTCGCGAATCGATCTGGAGCGCGGCGCGCGTCTGGTGTTCCGGGAGGAGCAGGTACTCGGTCGCGCCGGCGAGCAACCGGGACGGCTCACCAGCCGTCTCACCCTGCGGCTCGGCGGACGGACCCTGCTGGACCAGGAGCTGTCGTGCGGCCCCGGAGCGCCCGGCGGATGGGACGGGCCGGCCGTCCTCGGGGGACACCGCGCCCTCGGACAACTTCTGGTCGTGAGACCGGAGTTCGAGAAGGAGATGCCGGCGGCACGGCTGCTGGGGGAGTGCGCGGCGGTGAATCCGCTGGCCGGACCGGCTGTTCTGGTGAGCGCGCTGGCACCGGACGCGCTGCGGCTGCGGCGGGTTCTGGACGACGCGTTGAGGTCGCTCGGCTGAATATCCGCTCAACGGGGCGCCACGCACCGCTTATCGGATTAGTAAAGAAGCCCGGTCACCCCTGTTCTCAGGGACCTCACAGCCGAAAGGATCGCCGTACCAATCGCAACGATGTACGGGGAGGTCCCACTTGAGGTCCAAGAGACCGACGAAGCGGGTGACGGCGCTCGGTTCGGCCGGCGTGCTCGTCACGGCGACCCTGATAGCCGGAGCCGTGGCGGCCCCGTCGGCCACCGCCGACTCACGTCAGAGCCGGAGCCATGGCCAGAGCCGCGAGCAGCGCGGTGCCGCCGTCGCCGCGGACCGGGCCGCCAAGGCGGGGATCGACTGGCAGGACTGCCCGGCCGACTGGGGCTTCGTGAAGCCCATCCAGTGCGGCTGGGTCAGCGTCCCGCTGGACTACGCCCACCCGAACGGCAAGCAGCTCAAGCTGGCCGTCGACCGCATCGGTTCCACCGGGACGACGGCGGAGCGCCAGGGCGCCCTCGTCTACAACCCGGGCGGCCCCGGCGGCTCCGGCATGCGCTTCCCGACCCGGGTCACCAACAAGAACCCGCTCTGGGTGAACACCTCGAAGGCGTACGACTTCGTGGGCTTCGACCCGCGTGGTGTCGGCCACTCCGCGCCCATCTCCTGCATCGACCCGCAGGAGTTCGTGAAGGCGCCCAAGGCCGACCCGGTCCCCGGCTCCGAGGCGGACAAGCGCGCCCAGCGCAAGCTCGCCGCCGAGTACGCGGACGGCTGCGCCGAGCGCAGCGGCAAGGCCGTCCTGCAGCAGATGACCACCCCCAACACCGCCCGCGACCTGGACGTCATCCGCGCCGCGCTCGGTGAGAAGAAGCTCAACTACCTGGGCGTCTCGTACGGCACCTACCTCGGCGCCGTCTACGGCACGCTCTTCCCGGGGCACGTCCGCCGCATGCTCGTGGACAGCGTGGTCAACCCCGCGCGGGAGAACATCTGGTACGAGGCCAACCTGGGCCAGGACGTGGCCTTCGAGGGCCGCTGGAAGGACTGGGAGGACTGGGTCGCCAAGAACGACGCGGCCTTCCACCTCGGCGACACCCGCGCCAAGGTGCAGAACCAGTGGCTGAAGCTGCGCGCCACGGCGAAGAAGAGCCCGCTGGGCGGGGTCGTCGGACCCGCCGAGCTGATCTCCTTCTTCCAGAGCGCCCCGTACTACGACTCCTCGTGGGTGCCGGTCGCGACGGTCTTCAGCAAGTACGTCGCCGGTGACACCCAGGCGATGGTGGACGCGGCCGCTCCGGACCTGTCCGACACCGCGGGCAACATCACCGCGGAGAACGGCAACGCCGTCTACACCGCGGTCGAGTGCACCGACGCCAAGTGGCCCACCAGCTGGAACAAGTGGGACAGGGACAACACGCGGCTCAACAAGGACTACCCGTTCATGACGTGGGCCAACGCGTGGATGAACCTGCCGTGCGCCACCTGGCCGGTCAAGCAGCAGACCCCGGTCGAGGTCAAGACCGGCAAGGGCCTGCCCAGCGTCCTGATCGTGCAGTCCACGCGTGACGCCGCCACCCCGTACGCGGGCGCGGTCGAACTGCACAAGCGCTTCAAGGGCTCCCGTCTCATCACCGAGAACGGCGCGGGCTCGCACGGTGTGACCGGCCTGGTCAACCCGTGCATCAACTCGCGGGTGGACACCTACCTGCTCACCGGCCGGACGGACTCGGCCGATGTGACGTGCACGCCGCACGCCACGCCGGCGCCGTAACACGCCGCACACGAAGGGGCGGCCGGGTCCTCCGGCCGCCCCTTTCGCGTGGATGAGCCCGCCGCGCCCGCCACTTGGTCCCGGCGTCCGGGCACCGGGACCACCGATCCACCAGGTCCTCGGGTTCCACGGGTCGTTCGGGCCCACTGGTCCATGGGTTCGCCGGTCGTCCGGACCCCGCTGCTCCATGGGCCGACGGGGCGGTCGGGCCCGCTGGTGCATGGGTTCGCCGGTCGGTCCACGGGACCGCCGGTCCTCCGGGGCCACGGGGCTCAAGCCCACGTCTCAGCGGTCGTCCAGTCATCCACGGCCCATTGGTCCACGGGTGCACCGGTCCTCCGGCCCCAGGCGGCCCGGACCGTCAACTCAACGGCATCCGCGGGAACCTGCGCGCGTTCTCCGCGCTCTCGGCGGCCGCCTCGGCCTTGACGTCGGCCGCGTACCGGTCGACGTACTCCTGCCCGGAGAGGGTCAGGACGGCGTACATGATCTCGTCGGTGACGGCACGCAGGATGACCTTCTCGTTCTCCATACCGGCGTAGCGGGAGAAGTCGAGGGGCTCGCCGAAGCGGATCACCACGGGGTGGAGGTTCGGGATCTTCTGGCCCGGCGGCTGCGCCTCGAAGGTGCCGATCATCGCGCAGGGGACGACCGGTACCCCGGCCCTGAGGGCCATGACCGCGACGCCGACCTTGCCCTTGTAGAGGCGCCCGTCGTGCGAGCGGGTGCCCTCCGGGTAGACGCCGAGCAGCTCGCCCCGGCTCAGTACGCCGAGCCCCTCCCGGATCGCGGCCTGTCCCGCCTCCTTGCCGGAGCGGTCGACCGGGATCTGCCCGGCGCTGCGGAAGAACGCGGCCGTCAGGCGGCCCTTGATGCCCGGCCCGGTGAAGTACTCCGCCTTCGCGAGGAAGGTGATCCGCCGCTTGAGGATCGCGGGCAGCAGGAAGTGGTCCGAGAAGGACAGGTGGTTGCCCGCCACGATGGCGGCCCCCGACGACGGTATGTGCTCAAGGCCCTCGGTCCGAGGCCGGAACACCAGCCTCAACAGCGGACCCAGAAGCACATGTTTGAGCACGTGATAAAACACCTGAAGCGCTCCTCTGTTCCTCCGGGCCCTCCCCGGGGAGCGATCAGTTTAGGCGTGCCCGTCGCCGGGGGTAACCGTTCGGGTGTCACTCTCTGTGGCCCCGTGGCCGGTATCAGACCCCTTGTGCCAGTACCTTCTCCAGGGCCGCGAGCGCGGAGCGGAGTTCGTCGGCGGTGATGGTCAGCGGCGGGGCGAGCCTGATGGTCGAGCCGTGGGTGTCCTTGACCAGGACTCCCTCGCGCATGAGGCCCTCGCTGATCTCGCGGCCGGTACCGATGGACGGATCGATGTCGACGCCCGCCCACAGCCCGCGCGCGCGGAAGCCCTCTACCCCCTTGCCCACGAGCGCCGCCAGGCCGTCCCGCAGGACCACACCCAGCTCGGCGGCCCGGCGCTGGAACTCACCCGTCTCCAGCAGCTCGACGACCGCCGAGCCGACCGCCGCGGCGAGCGGGTTGCCACCGAACGTGGAGCCGTGCTCGCCGGGTCGCAGTACCTCCAGGACGTCGCGGCGCCCCACCACCGCCGAGACCGGCACGATGCCGCCGCCGAGCGCCTTGCCGAGCAGCAGCAGGTCGGGGACGACCCCCTCGTGGTCGACGGCGAGGGTGGTGCCCGTCCGCCCCAGGCCCGACTGGATCTCGTCCGCGACGAACAGACAGCCCTTCCGGCTGGTCAGCTCGCGCACACCGGCCAGATAGCCGTCGTCGGGGATGACGACGCCCGCCTCGCCCTGGATGGGCTCGATCAGCACGGCCGCGGTCGTCTCGTCGACCGCGGCTTCGAGCGCCGCGAGATCGTTGTACGGAACGATCCGGAAGCCCGGGGTGAAGGGGCCGAAGCCGCTGCGGGCCGTCTCGTCCGTGGAGAAGCTGACGATCGTGGTCGTACGGCCGTGGAAGTTGTCCGCGGCCACGACGATCGTCGCCCGGTCCGGGGCGACGCCCTTGACCTCGTAGGCCCACTTGCGGGCCACCTTGACGGCGCTCTCCACGGCTTCGGCGCCGGTGTTCATCGGCAGGACCATGTCGAGGCCCGTCAGCCGGGCCAGGGACGCCGCGAAGTGGGCCAGCCGGTCGTTGTGGAAGGCGCGGGAGGTCAGGGTGAGCCGGTCGAGCTGGCGGTGCGCGGCCTCGATCAGCACGGGGTTGCGGTGGCCGAAGTTGAGGGCCGAGTAGCCCGCCAGCATGTCGAGGTAGCGCCGGCCCTCGACGTCCTCGACCCAGGTGCCCTCGGCGCGGGCGACGACGACGGGGAGCGGGTGGTAGTTGTGCGCGAGGACCGGCGCCTCGGCGCGGATCAGCTCGGCGGACGTGTGCGTACGGGCGGGAGCGGTCATGAGCGGATCTCCTGGGTGCAGCACTTGATGCCGCCGCCGGCCTTGTGGAACTCGGACAGGTCGACGGGGACGGGGACGTAGCCGTGCCGGGCGAGCTGGTCGGCGAGGGCCTCGGCGCGCGGCGAGATGAAGACGTGACGGCCGTCCGAGACGGAGTTCAGACCGAACGTCATCGCGTCCTCGCGGCTCGCGACCACCGCGTCCGGGAAGAGCCGCTCCAGCACCTCGCGGCTGCCGGCCGAGAACGCCTCCGGGTAGTAGGCGATGTTCGCCCCCGGCCCCTCCTCCAGGACGAAGAGAGCCGTGTCCAGATGGTAGAAGCGCGGGTCCACCAACTGGAGACTGATCACCGGGACGCCGAAGAACTCCTGGACCTCCCGGTGCGCGTCCCTGGTCGTACGGAAGCCGGTGCCCGCCAGGAGGTAGCGGCCCACCGGGACGAGGTCGCCCTCGCCCTCGCACACGGATTCGGGGCGGTAGACGTCGAAGCCTGCGGCCTTGAACCAGGTCTCGTAGGCGCTGGACTCCGGGCGGCGCTGGGGCGCGTGGAAGAACGAACCGAAGACACGGCCCGCGAGGACGAGCGCGGAGTTCGCCGCGAACACCATGTCCGGGAGATCCGCCACGGGCTCCACGGTGTCCACGGTGTGCCCATGGGCACGATAGGCGCTGATCAGCGCCTTCCACTGGCCATGGGCCAGATCGACATCCACCTGGGCGTCGGGGTGCATCCAGGGGTTGATCGCGTACTGCACGGCGAAGTGTCTGGGTTCGCAGACGAGGAAGCGCCGGGGGCGCGGCACACGGCTGTCAGGCACAGAGAGGTTCCTCCGCTTCCTGCGATGTTGACGGGGGTGTCTCCAAGGTAGGAAACGGGGGATACGGGCGACAAGCGAGGAGAGCTGCGTGTACGCGCAGCATCGCTGCGCAAATACGGTGGTCAGCGCACGTTCGATGCGTCCTGGGCTTCCGCCGGGGCGGCATGGGTCGCGCCCGCCTCGGGAGCCTCCGGCAGCAGATGGGACAGCACCATGTAGCTGATCGTCTTCCGGATGAAGGGCTCGGTGCGGATCCGCTCCAGGACCTCCTCGAAGTGGTCCACATCGGTGGCGCGTACATGCAGCAGCGCGTCCGCGCCCCCGGTCACGGTCATGGCGGCGGTGATCTCCGGATGGTTGCGGACCACCTCCGCGAGCCGTCGGGGCGGCGCCGCGCCCTCGCAGTACACCTCGACGTACGCCTCCGTACGCCAGCCGAGCGCCGTCGGCTTCACCGTCGCCGTGAACCCGGTGATCACGCCCGTCTCGCGGAGCCGGTCCACCCGCCGCTTGACGGCGGTCGCCGACAGGCCGATCGCCGCGCCGATCTCGGCGAAGCTCGTCCGGGCATTGGCCATCAGGGCCGTGATGATCTTGCGGTCGAGTTCGTCGAACATCCCGGGCTTGCTGTTCATGGCGGCACTGTATCCAGCGAGAACGTCCATGCCCCGCACATGTCCAGGCGTACGAATCGCTCCTACACTCCACTTCCATGCTGCGCGTGCTCGCCGTCGACGACGAACAACCGTCCCTGGAGGAGCTTCTCTATCTCCTCAACGCCGATCCCCGGGTCGCCGGCGCCGAGGGCGCGAGCGACGCGACCGAGGCACTGCGCCGGATCAACCGGGCCCTCGCCTCCGGACCCGACGGGCCCGAGGCGATCGACGTCGTCTTCCTCGACATCCACATGCCCGGACTCGACGGACTCGACCTGGCACGGCTGCTCACCGGATTCGCCCATCCGCCGCTGGTCGTCTTCGTCACGGCGCACGAGGGATTCGCCGTCCAGGCCTTCGACCTCAAGGCCGTCGACTACATACTGAAGCCGGTACGCAGGGAGCGCCTCGCCGAGGCCGTCCGCCGGGCGGACCAACTCCGGCGCACCGCACCGCTGATCCCCGTGCACGAACCCGACCCGGACCACATCTCCGTCGAACTCGGCGGCGTGACCCGCTTCGTGGCCGTGGAGGACATCACCCACGTCGAGGCACACGGGGACTACGCGCGCCTGCACACCGCGCAGGGCAGCCACCTGGTCCGCATACCGCTGTCCACCCTGGAGGAACGCTGGCGCTCCCGCGGCTTCGTCCGCATCCACCGGCGTCACCTCGTCGCCCTGCGCCACATAGGCGAACTCCGCCTGGACGCGGGTACGGTGAGCGTTCTCGTGGACTCCGTCGAACTCCAGGTCAGCCGTCGGCACACGCGCGAACTGCGTGACCTGCTGATGCGCCGGACCAGCAGCTGAGGGGGAACGGCGTGCCGCAGGACCCGACCGAACGCCGCGTGGTCGTCACCGGGGCGCCCCGGCGCACCCGCAGGACGTCCGGCTACTACCGGCCGAGGACCGAGATAGACGAACAGACCACGCTGGGCCACACCTACGTCCGCTCACTGATGCGCAGTCAACTACGCGCCGCCCTGGTGGTGTTCGCCGTCCTGGTTCTCCTGGTCGGACCGCTGCCCCTGGTCTTCGCCGCGATACCGGACGGCGAGCGCCTGGAATGGGCCGTGCTCGGCTTCTGCGTCTACCCGCCCCTGGTCCTGCTGGCCCGCTGGTACGTGCGCCGCGCGGAGCGCAACGAGAGGGACTTCGTGCGACTGGTCGAGGACCGTTGAGGAGCCGTCCGACCGGCGCTCGTGGCGCGGGGAGCACCGCCCGGTGAACCAGAACTACGCCGTGCCCGCCGTCGCCCTCGTCGTCGTCGCGACCGTCCTGGTCGGGGCGTTCGGCCTGCGCATGTCCCGGACCACCTCCGACTTCTATGTGGCCTCACGCACCGTGGGACCCCGGCTGAACGCGGCCGCGATCAGCGGGGAGTACCTCTCCGCCGCCTCCTTCCTCGGCATCGCGGGCCTGGTGCTGGTCCAGGGCCCGGACATGCTCTGGTACCCCGTCGGATACACGGCGGGCTACCTCGTGCTGCTCCTGTTCGTCGCCGCCCCGCTGCGCCGCTCCGGCGCCTACACGCTGCCCGACTTCGCCGAGGCGCGGCTCGGCTCGCAGGCGGTCCGGCGACTCGCCGGTGCCTTCGTCGTCGGCGTGGGCTGGCTCTATCTGCTGCCCCAGCTCCAGGGCGCGGGGCTCACCCTGGCGGTACTCACCGACGCGCCCGACTGGTTCGGCGGCGTACTCGTCGCGGTCGTCGTGGTCGCCACGGTCGCCGCGGGCGGCATGCGCAGCATCACCTTCGTCCAGGCCTTCCAGTACTGGCTGAAACTCACCGCCCTGCTGGTCCCGGCCCTCTTCCTGGTCCTCGCCTGGCAGGGCGACGGCGCCCCGCGCGACGCCTTCGACGAACCCGCGACCTTCCGCGCGCAGCGGGTCGTCCGCGTCGACGGCACCCTCGACCTGAGACTGCCGGACCCCCTGGCCGTCACCGCCACGGGAACCGTGGACGGCCACCGCTACCAGAGCGAGCGCGTCCGGCTTCCGGCCGGCGTCCACCGCATCGCGCGCGGCACCCGGCTGACCTTCGCGAAGGGGGACCCGGTACCGACCGCCGACCGCGCCGGCGACGGCGGCATGTCGACCTCGCCCGCGGCCGGCCGCGAGGAACGCCCCCTCTACGCCACCTACGGACTGATCCTCGCCACCTTCCTCGGCACCATGGGACTCCCGCACGTGGTCGTCCGCTTCTACACGAGCCCGCACGGAGTCGCCGCCCGCCGCACCACCGTCGCCGTCCTCGGCCTGATCGGCGCCTTCTACTTCCTGCCGCCCGTCTACGGGGCGCTGGGCCGCCTCTACGCTCCCGAACTCAGCCTCACCGGGAACGCGGACGCCGCCGTCCTGCTGCTCCCGGACCGCGTGATCGGGGGACTCGGCGCCGACCTGCTGGGCGCGCTGGTGGCCGGCGGCGCCTTCGCCGCGTTCCTGTCCACCGCGTCCGGACTGACCATGGCGGTGGCCGGGGTCCTCACCCAGGACGTGCTGCCCTCGCGAGGGGTCCGCCACTTCAGACTCGGCACGGTGCTCGCCATGGTGGTGCCGCTCGCCGCCAGCGTGATGGTGGGCGGACTGCCCGTCGCCGACGCCGTGGGACTCGCCTTCGCCGTGTCCGCCTCCTCCTTCTGCCCCCTGCTCGTCCTCGGCATCTGGTGGCGGCGGCTGACACCGCAGGGCGCGGCCGCCGGCATGGTGATCGGCGGCGGCGCGGCCTTCCTCGCGGTCGCCGCGACCATGGCCGGCTACCCCGGTTCCGGCACGCCGCACGCGCTGCTCGCCTGGCCCGCGCTCTGGTCGGTCCCCCTCGGATTCCTCACCATGATCCTGGTGTCGCTGGCGACGCCGGGCCGGGTACCGCAGGGCACGGCGGCGATCCTCGCCCGCTTCCACCTCCCCGAGGAACTGTCCGACGGCCAGGTGCGCGCGGCCGCGCACACGAAGGAGGCCGAGGTATGAGCGGATTCCTGGCCGGGCTGTGCGTGGCCGTCCTCCCCCTGCTCGCCGCCGGGTTCTGGCTCGGCAGGCGGACGGCGCGGCCCGAGAACCTCGGCGGCCTCGGCACGCCCGTCGAGCACGCCACCTTCGAGACCCTGCACACCGCGTCGCTCGCCGCGCCCCCGCTGCGCGCGGGCCTCACCGGCGAGACCGCCCGCAGGTCGGCGCGCCGGCTGCGCACCCTGCTGGGCACCGACGCGCTCTGCCTCACCGACCAGGACACCGTCCTGGCCTGGGACGGCATCGGGGAGCACCATCGCACCGAGATCATGGACCGGCTCGGCGGACCGCTGGAGAGCGGCCGGGGCGAGGCCTTCCGGCTGCGGTGCGACGAGCCGGACTGCGTACTGCGCTGGGCCGTGGTCGCGCCGCTCACCGTCGACGACCGGGTGCACGGAGCGCTCGTGGCCTGCGCGCCCCGCGAGTCCGCCGTGCTCGTCCGGGCCGCGGGAGAGGTGGCCCGCTGGGTCTCGGTGCAACTGGAACTCGCCGACCTCGACCGATCCCGTACCCGCCTGATCGAGGCCGAGATCAAGGCCCTGCGCGCCCAGATCTCCCCGCACTTCATCTTCAACTCGCTCGCGGTGATCGCCTCGTTCGTCCGCACCGACCCGGAGCGCGCCCGCGAACTGCTGCTGGAGTTCGCGGACTTCACCCGCTACTCGTTCCGCAGGCATGGTGACTTCACCACCCTCGCCGACGAACTGCACGCCATCGACCACTACCTGGCACTCGTACGGGCCCGGTTCGGCGACCGGCTCTCGGTCACCCTGCAGATCGCGCCCGAGGTGCTGCCGGTGGCGCTGCCCTTCCTCTGTCTCCAGCCCTTGGTGGAGAACGCCGTCAAACACGGACTGGAGGGCAAGGCCGACAAGTCGAACAAGAGCCACATCAGCATCACCGCGCAGGACGCGGGCGCCGAGGCGCTGGTCGTCATCGAGGACAACGGCACCGGCATGGACCCCGAACGGCTGCGCCGCATCCTCACCGGTGAGGTCAGCCCCTCGGACGGCATCGGTCTGTCCAATGTCGACGACCGGCTGCGCCAGGTCTACGGGGACGACTACGGCCTCGTCATCGAGACCGCGGTCGGGGCCGGCATGAGGATCACCGCCCGGCTGCCCAAGTACCAACCGGGCGTGCACTCGGCGGGACGGCTGCCCCGGCAGTGAGCGCGAAGGACGTCACGCTCCGCGGGCGGCGACCATCGCGATGGTGATCAGGCCGAGCACCACCCAGCCGAACCACAGCCAGCCGTTGCTGCCGAGCGCGACCGTGTAGGCCGTCACGACAACCAGCCCACCGACGGTGAGCACCCCCATGGTCTTCGTCGAACCGGGCATCGCAGCACACCCCTCTCCCGGCGGGTCCGCGACGCGGGCCGTGGCCTGCGGCCATTTTCACCCGGCGGGAGGAGGATCGCCAGGGCTGGTCCGGCGGTCTGGAGGTGATTCAGTGGCTGCGGGCGTCGAGCGAGGCCAGGTAGGCGTTGTACGCCTCGAGTTCCTTGTCGCCGTCGCGGTCCGCCGCCCGGTCCGTGCGGCGGGCCTGCCGCTGCTCGGAGCCGTACCACTGGAACAGCAGCGCGAGCAGCACGAGGACGGAGGGGATCTCGCTGAACGCCCAGGCGATGCCGCCCGCCGCGTTCTGGTCGGTGAGCGCGTCGATGGCGAGCGAGGCGGGCGGGTTCTTGTACGTCTCGACCATGGGGGTGGACGCCATCATCAGCGCGATGCCGAAGAACGCGTGGAACGGCATCCCGGCGAACAGTTCCAGCATCCGCAGCAGATAGCCCGGCCGGTGCGGTCCGGGGTCGACGCCCATGATCGGCCAGAAGAAGACCAGGCCGACGGCGAGGAAGTGGCACATCATCACGGTGTGCCCCGTCCCCGATCCCATCAGGAAGTCGAAGATGGGGGAGAAGTACAGGGCGTACAGGCTCGCGATGAACAGCGGGATCGTGAACGCGGGGTGCGTGATGATCCGCATGAAGCGGCTGTGCAGGAACATCAGCAGCAGTTCACGGGGTCCCTTGGTGCCCCGTCTGGCGGCGACCGGAAGGGCCCGCAGCGCGAGCGTGATCGGTGCCCCGAGCAGGATGAGGATGGGCGACAGCATGCTGATCACCATGTGCTGCACCATGTGCACGCTGAACATGACCATGCCGTAGTCGTTCAGACTCGTGCACATCATCAGCATCACGGTCAGCACGCCGACGACGAACGAGACGGTCCGTCCCGCCGACCACGCGTCGCCGCGACGGGCGAGCCGCACGACCCCCCAGCCGTACAGCCCGAGCCCCACCAGACAGGCGACGAGGAAGAACGGGTCCGCGGACCACGCGAGCCCCCTCCCCAGCGTGAACGGCGGCAGATCCATGGTCATGCCGTGCCCGCTGTGTTCCATCCGCCGGCTCCTGATTAGTACGGGTTGTGCTGTCTGTCCGCACCAGAGTAGAACCGGCCCCGGTCACCGCCATGACCGGGGTAGGCGTCCGCGCCGCGGCGAGGGGCGCGGGGAACCACGGGACAAGCCGCCACGAACCCGTGGCGTGGCCGGCGGGCCGCCTCAGGCCCTCAGAGCACGCACTCCGCTTCGGCGTACCGCTCCTCGGGCACCGTCTTCAGCGTCTCCACCGCCTCCGCGAGGGACACCATCACGATGTCGGTCCCGCGCAGCGCGGTCATCATGCCGAACTCGCCCCGGTGCACGGCCTCCACGGCGTGCCAGCCGAACCGCGTCGCGAGCACCCGGTCGTACGCGGTCGGTGTGCCGCCGCGCTGAACGTGTCCGAGGATCACCGGACGCGCCTCCTTGCCGAGGCGTTCCTCCAGTTCGAGGGAGAGCTGCCGGGCGATGCCGGCGAACCGCTCGTGCCCGTAGACGTCCTTCACGCCCTCGTCGAAGGCCATCGTGCCCGCGCGCGGCTTGGCGCCCTCGGCGGCCACGACGATCGCGAACCGCTTGCCCGCCTCGAAGCGCTCGCCCACCTTGGCCGCCAGCTCCTCGATGTCGAAGGGGCGTTCCGGTACGACGATGGCGTGGGCGCCGGCCGCCATGCCGGAGTGCAGCGCGATCCAGCCGGTGTGGCGGCCCATGACCTCCACGATCAGCACCCGCTGGTGGGACTCGGCGGTGGTCTTCAGCCGGTCCAGGGCCTCGGTCGCGACGCCGACGGCCGTGTCGAAGCCGAAGGTCACGTCCGTGACGGCGATGTCGTTGTCGATGGTCTTCGGCACGCCGACGATCGGCAGACCGCTGTCCGAGAGCAGCCGGGCCGCCTTCAGGGTGCCCTCGCCGCCGATCGGGATGATCGCGTCGAGGCCG
This sequence comes from Streptomyces fagopyri, assembly GCF_009498275.1. NCBI lineage: Bacteria > Bacillati > Actinomycetota > Actinomycetes > Kitasatosporales > Streptomycetaceae > Streptomyces > Streptomyces fagopyri. The sequence continues at coordinate 7,818,588 of NZ_CP045643.1, forward strand.
AGCTCCTCGACATGTCCCCTGGCCCGCTCCACACCGTCACGCAGATGCGCGGGCTGGACCCGGGAGGAGCCGAGCATCGTGCCGCCGCGGGCCAGGATGCCGCTCACCGCGTCGAGGTCGAGCTTCAGGTAGTCGCACTCCAGAAGACCCTTCCAGCCGTCCCGGAAGCCGATGACCTCGTCGCCGTGGTCGACGACGGCACGGTGCACGACGGACCGGATGACCGCGTTCAGGCCGGGGCAGTCGCCGCCGGACGTGAGGACACCAATGCGCATAGCCCGAAATACCTTCTCAACGTGGGCCGGGGACCGGACCACGTTGTCCGGCTGGAATCCCGATCACCCTACCGGCGGGACGGGGTGGTGCCGTAGCAGGCGTCCGCCTGGTGGACGCGGCCGCACAAGTGAGCGGACCAGCTGTCAGGCGGGCTCTCTCGCCCACCGTGCCGCACACACCTTGGGCGCGCTTGAGGTATCCCTCAAGCGCGCCCTGTGGACATCGTGCCCGGACCGCCGGACCGCCGGACCGCCGGACCGCCGGACCGCCGGACCGCCGGATGCCCGCTCGCGCGTCCCGGTGGTGGCCGGTCGGCTCAGGCCGGCTGCTGGGCGGAGGCGATGCGCTCGCCCCGGAGCGCCTCGTACCACCTGTCGTCGATCGGAGGCAGCGCGTTCACGTCGAGTGCCAGCTTCAGCAGCAGGTCGGCGATCTGCGGGTTGCGGGCGAGCACGGGACCGTGCATGTACGTACCGAAGACCGTGTCGTTGTACGCGCCCTCGGTGCCGTCGCCCGTGCCGTTGCCCTTGCCGAGCCGCACCTGCGCGAACGGGCGCGCGGTGGGGCCGAGGTGGGTGACGCCCTGGTGGTTCTCGAAACCGGTCAGCTGCGGCAGGCCCAGGCGCGGGTCGATGTCCCCGAGCACGTCACCGACGCACCGCTCGCCCTCGCCGCGGGTCGAGACCACGTCGAGCAGGCCGAGGCCCGGCTCGCGCTGCCCCAGGTCGTTGATGAACTCGTGGCCGAGGATCTGGTAGCCGGCGCACACCGAGAAGACGATCGCGCCGTTGCCGACCGCGCGGTGCAGGCCCCCGTCGCGGCGCAGCCGCTCCGCGGCGAGGCGCTGCGGCCGGTCCTCGCCGCCGCCGATCAGATAGATGTCGCCGGAGGTGGGGATCGGCTGGTCGCTGCGCACGTCGAGACGGGCGACGTCGAGTCCGCGCTGGCGGGCCCGGCGCTCCACGACGAGCGCGTTGCCCTGGTCACCGTAGGTGCTCAGCAGGTCCGGGTAGATCCACACCAGACGCAGGCTGTTGTCACTCATTCTCTTCGTCCTCCGTGGCTCAGTTGCCGACACGACGCCTCAAATCCTGGAACGCGGTGTAGTTCGCGATGACCTCGATACGGCCGGGCGGTGCGAGCTGCACGGCCTGGTCGAGGGTCTCGCAGACCTGGAAGGACTGGTTCGCGACCTCGAGGCGCACCGCGAGGTCGAGCTTTCGATCGCCGAGGACGAAGATCGGGTGCCCGGTCAGCCGGGTGTAGTCGACGTCCCACAGCCAGGAGGTGTCGGTGCCGTCGGCGCCCCGCGCGTTCACGGACAGGATGACCGGGGTGGGCGGCGGGTCGATGAGGGAGAACGTCTCCAGCCAGCCCGCGGGGTTCTTGGCGAGCAGCAGACGCAGGTCGCGCTGCATGAACTGCACCACGTCGTAGCGTCCGGCCACCGCCTGCACCTGGTACATGCGTTCCAGGGCGACCTGCGGGGGCACTCCGAAGACGGCGGCGACGGCGGCCGACGAGGCGGCGTTCGCCTTGTTGGCGCGGCCGGGCAGCTGGAGGTGGATCGGCCAGGCGGAGCCGTGCGGGTCGAGGACGTGGTCGCCGGAGAGCGCCCAGGTCGGCGTCGGACGGCGGAATCCGCAGTCCCCGCAGAACCAGTCGTCGCCGGGGCGCTGCATCACACCGCCGCAGGACGGGCAGGACCAGGCGTCGTCCTTCCACATCTGTCCGGCCGCCACCCACATGACGTTCGGGGAGGAGGACGCGGCCCACACGACCAGGGGGTCGTCGGCGTTGGCGACCACGACGGCCTTGGAGCCGGCCAGCCCCTCGCGCCAGTGCTCGGCCATCATCCGGGTCTCGGCGGCCCGGTCGAGCTGGTCGCGGGAGAGGTTGAGCAGCGCGATGCACTTCGGGTCGGTGTCGCGCGCCACACCGGAGAGGTACTTCTCGTCGACCTCGATGACCGCGAACTTCGCGTCCGAGCCACCGGCCAGCGCCGAGGTGATGCCCGCGGGCATGTTGGCGCCGAGCGCGTTGGACACGACCGGTCCGGCGGCGCCGAGCGCCTCCGCGATCAGCCGGGTCGTCGTGGTCTTGCCGTTGGTCGCCGACACCAGGATCACGTCCAGGTGGGTGGCGAGCCGTGCCAGCAGGTCGGGATCGAGCTTGAGAGCCACCCGGCCGCCGATCACCGATCCGCTGCCGCGTCCGGCGGCCCGCGAGACGGCAGCCGCCGCCTTGCCCGCCGTCACGGCCAGCTTGGCCCGCGGCGACAGCGGGTCCGAGTTGCCTGACATCGTTTCTCGATCCTCCTTGCGTACGCGCCGCGCCTCTGCCCCCGGCACCGTGTGGGCCTCAGCCTATCGAGATCCACTCACGTGCCCGAATCGCGGCACCACGACGGTGCCCGCGCGACGTTCGCGCGCCAGTAAGGACCGTACCCTTGCCGCCATGCGACACGGCTCCATCCCCGGCTCCCGAGGGCACGTCCGCCCGGTGACTCTGCTCGGCGACCCCGTCCTGCACACGGCGTGCGAGGAGGTCACCGAGTTCGGTCCCGAACTCGCCCGGCTCGTCGAGGACATGTTCGCGACGATGTACGCGGCGCGTGGCGTAGGCCTCGCCGCGAACCAGGTCGGTGTGGCGCTGCGGGTGTTCGTGTACGACTGCCCGGACGACGACGAGGTCCGTCATCTGGGACATGTGGTGAACCCGCGTCTCGTCGAGGCGGACGGTGTGGTCCTGCGGGGTCCGGAGGGCTGTCTCTCGCTGCCGGGCCTGGAAGCGGGTACGGAACGGTACGACCACGCTGTCGTGGAGGGGTTCACCGCGGACGGGGAGCCGGTGCGTGTGCACGGGACGGGGTGGTTCGCCCGGTGTCTCCAGCACGAGCACGACCACCTGGAGGGCGGCCTGTACGTGGACCGGCTGAGCGGGTGGCGCCGGCACCGCGTGATGCGGCAGGCGGCGCGGGCGTCCTGGGGACGTTGATCACGGCCGTTCGGTAGCGGGCGCGTGGCCGGCCGCGCGGTTCCGTGCCGCAGGAGGCACCGGCCCGCACGCCCCTCAGGAGCCGCGGGGGCGGCGGGACCAGCCGGAACCACGCTGCCGGTGGCCGGTCTCAGAACCCGGGCCCCCCGACACGGTCCCCCGCGGCGGCCAGCCGGCCCCACAGCAGATCGGCCAGGCTCCGTACCAACTCGGCGCGCGTGCACGGCCGCTCGCCCAGCCACCAGTCCCCGGCGGCGTGCATCATGCCGACGATCCCGTGGCCCCACACCCGCGCCAGCTGCTGGCTTCCCGGGCCGAGATCGACCCGCTCCTCGATGACCTCGGCCAGTTCCTCGCCCATGCGCCGCAGCAGGGGCGCGGAGTGCTTGCCCACGTCGAAGCCCGGGTCACCCGGCTGTCCGCCCTCGGAGGGGTGCATCAGGAAGCGGTAGACCTGCGGGCGTGCCTCGATGGCCGCGAGATACGTGTCGAGGGTCGCCTCCACCCGCTCCCGGCGCTCGGCGGGCGCGTCCAGCGCGGCCCGCAACGCTCCGAGGAGGGCGTCGGTGTGCCGTTTGGCGAGCGCCGCGTAAAGACCGCCCTTGTCGCCGAAGTGCCGGTACAGGATCGGCTTGGTGATGCCCGCCTCGGCGGCGATGGCGTTCATCGAGGCGCCGGGACCGTCGCGGAGCACCACTCTGTCCGCGGCCTCCAGCAGCTCTCGCCGGCGGCGGTCGGCGGACCTCTGCTGATCGGTCCGCTGTGTGGTGTCCATGATCTCTCCCCACCCGTGCTGATTCGGTGACGCCTGCGCAAACTAACACTCATCAGCCCAGGTACATCGAACGGGCTGCCGAGCGCGCTGCGGGAGTTGACTTTCTCTACTGGGCGGTAACAGACTCCAGTTACCGCAAGTAACATTTTAGTGCACCGCTGGAGGGGACATGGCCGAGTTCACCATGGAGCTCAACGACGAACAGAGGGAGGTCCGCGACTGGCTCCACGGGTTCGCCGCCGATGTGATCCGTCCCGCGGCCGCCGAGTGGGACGAGCGCGAGGAGACTCCCTGGCCGGTCATCCAGGAAGCCGCGAAGGTCGGCATCTATTCCCTGGACTTCTACGCCCAGCAGTACTTCGACTCCACCGGCCTCGGAATTCCGATGGCCATGGAGGAACTGTTCTGGGGTGACGCGGGCATCGCCCTCTCCATCGTCGGCACCGGCCTCGCCGCCGTGGGTGTCCTCGCCAACGGCACCGAGGAACAGATCGGTACCTGGATCCCCCAGATGTACGGGGACCCGGGCGACGTCAAGGTCGCGGCCTTCTGCTCGTCCGAGCCCGACGCCGGATCCGACGTCTCCTCCATGCGCACCCGGGCGGTGTACGACCAGGCCAAGGACGAATGGGTGCTGAACGGCACCAAGACCTGGGCGACCAACGGTGGGATCGCCAACGTCCACGTCGTCGTCGCGGTCGTCGACGCGGACCTCGGCTCCAAGGGCCACGCCTCCTTCATCGTGCCGCCGAACACACCCGGCCTCTCGCAGGGCCAGAAGTTCAAGAAGCACGGGATCCGCGCCTCGCACACCGCCGAGGTGGTCCTGGAGGACGTCCGTGTCCCCGGCTCCTGTCTGCTCGGCGGCAAGGAGAAGCTGGACGAGCGGCTCGCCCGCGCCCGTGAGCGGGTCAGGGCGGGTGGCGGCGAGCGCGTGAAGAACGCAGCGATGGCCACGTTCGAGGCGTCCCGTCCGGCCGTCGGCGCGATGGCGGTGGGCACCGCCCGTGCCGCGTACGAGGTCGCCCTCGACTATGCGAGGACCCGTGAGCAGTTCGGGCGGCCGATCATCGACAATCAGGGTGTCGCCTTCCAGCTCGCCGATATGCGTACCTCCATCGACGCGGCGCGCCTGCTGGTGTGGCGTGCTTCGTGGATGGCGGTCAACGGCAGGCCGTTCACGGCGGCCGAGGGGTCGATGTCCAAGCTGTTCGCCAGCGAGACGGCGAAGAAGGTCACCGGACAGGCGATCCAGATCCTGGGCGGCAACGGCTACACCCGCGAGTACCCCGTCGAGCGGATGCACCGGGACGCGGCCATCTACACCATCTTCGAGGGCACCAGCGAGATCCAGCGACTGGTGATCGCCCGGACGCTGTCCGGGATGCCGATCCGTTAGCGGGTCCGGCCAGTGGGACACGCGTAATCGTTACCGGGGAAGTGGTCCTCCTGCGGGATCGGGAGGGCCACCGTGTCGTCGGAGACGGTGGATCAAAAACCGTTTGGGAGACGGTTGGCAGTTCAACTGCCCCACAGGGGAAGTCTCCTGGGGAACCGGGCCGGACTCGCGCCGGTCGACGGCAGCCTCCGCCAGGCCCTCGCCGAAGTCCTCGCCCGCCTGCGCCCCTTCCCGCGGCTCGGAGGTGGCCCCGTCATCCGGCTACCGGACCACCATCCCTGTCAGCCCCACCGGACACCAGCCATGGCAGGGCGCGCCTGCCGGCGGGTGGGATACGGGGCAGGAGGCGGGACGTCAGCTGGAGTCGGCCGCTGCCTCACCGCTGTCGTCCGGTTCCGCGGCCGCCGGGCGCAGCGCCTTCTCGGTAGTTTGCCGTCGCGGGGGTCTACGGCCCTTCGCCACCATGGCCGCACGAGCCAGCTCGGCTGTCAGCTGCTCGAACGCCGGCGCCCCTGATAGGTCCCGAAGCCTGCGACTTCTGCTCATGTGCCACAAACGAGCGGGACGACGGGCCGTAACCCAAATGCCGCCGAACGGGGCAACGCGGGGCCGCGAACGAAGAGCCCGAACAGCCCCGGACACTTGCCGTCGCTCCGTCGCTTCCATCGGCGAGGGTCCAGAGCGACGCCTGCACGCCTGTGCGCAACCGGAGCTCGCGCCGACGCCGTCAACTACCCGAAGGGCGTGGGCGCTTCGCCATACCCTGGAAGAAGCCGCCGGCCTGAGAAGCCCGCGGGCCGGACGTATCCACCGTCCGACACGCGAGTGCGGCTGGTGGACAGGGAGGCCGGAGCCGACAGGCAACGGGCCTCCGCAGCAAGGGGATGTCGTGAGTGATCTGCGTGAAGTGGCCTTCGAGTACGAGTACGAGGCGATGCGGACGCTCGGCAGACGGAAGAGCCGCCACCTGCGCGCCATGGCGGCATCACTCCGGCACATCGCGGGCAATCGGGCCGGAGCCGACCCGACCGCCCTCCAACTCCGTCCCGACATCCGCTTGGACGTCCCGGAGCGGTGGTGCCGGCAGCACGGCTACCAGGCCGGCTTCGGCACGGACGGCTTCACCATCGAGCGTGACGGGGAACCGGCGCGACTCGCCCGGCTGGGCGACACGCTCCGCTGGGACGGCCGGCGGATCCACATCGAATCCCGGGCCTGAGACGAACGGCGCCCCCGCACCCGTGCCGCACGACCGCACGACGGGCTCGCGCTGGGCAGCTCCGCGTCCGCCCGAATCCGCACCTGGCGACGGCGGATGGAGGGCTGGGGCGCCCCGCCGCCCACGATCGCCCGTTGTCTCGATGCGTCTTCCTCGCTCCACAGCCGCGCCGCTGAACTGATCGACCTGACAGGGCGACACCCTCACCGGTGCTTCAGCGGAGTGAGTTGCTCGATGTCGTAGCGCGAGCGCAGTTGCTCGATCGCCGCGTGATCCGGTGGGCCCCCGCTGCCCAGGATCTCGAGCAGTTCCTCGAAGTAGCGCTCGTGGTCCGGGGGTGGTGACGCCTGGAAGAACATCTTGGCCGGCGTCTCGGTGGGGTTGGAGAAGGCGTGCGGGCAGCCCGGCGGGACGACGATGACCGTGCCGGGTGTCGCCCGGACCACCCGGCTGCCCGAACGCGACTCCCACTTCTGCCAGTTGTCGGGGGTGCGGATCCGGGGTTCGAAGGCGAGCACGTCGAGTTCGCCCTCGAGCACGTAGAACAGTTCCTCGCTGCGCGTGTGCACATGGGCGCCCACGTCGAACCCGGGCGGCACCACCACCTCGAAGGTGGACGCCATGCGGGAGTGCGAGCCGGTCACCTTGAACGTCACGTGCTGGGCGGGTGTCCGCACGACCCGGCCGTGACCCGGCGGTACGAGGAGCCCTTCGGGCACGGTCATCGTCCGCTCACCACCTGACGGGCAGGGCCTCGGGGCCGCGGATCAACGCTCCCTTTCTGAACGGGACCTGTTCCGGTGCCACGGCGAGCCGCAGGCCCGGCATCCGGTCGAGGAGCGCGTCGACCAGGAGCTCCGACTCCAGCCTCGCCAGCATTCCGCCCGGGCAGTAGTGCGGGCCGAAGCCGAACGCCACGTGCGGGTTGGGGCTGCGGGAGAAGTCGATGGTCTCCGGGTCGGTGAAGACCTCCGGGTCGCGGTTCGCGGCCAGGTACGACACGTAGATCGCCTCGCCCGCCCGGATCCGTACGCCCTTGATGTCCACGTCCTCGGTCGCGATGCGGGAGAGGCCCACCGCGCTGCGGTGCGGGATGTAGCGCAGCAGTTCGTCGATGGCCCTGGGGCGGATGTCCGGCTCGGCCCGCAGCCGTCCGGCCAGGTCCGGGCGGGTCAGGAGGAGGAAGAACAGCTGCCCGCAGTTGTTGGTGACCGCCTCGCCGCCGATCTGGAGCAGGACGGCGAGTCCGACGGCCTCCTCCAGGGTGACCTCGTCCCGGCCGACGGCCGCGCCGAGCAGGGAGGTGACGTCCTCGCCGGTACTGCCCCCGCGGTCGCCGATGAGTTTCGCGAAGTAGGCGCCCATCTCGTTCTTGGCCTTCTCGCTGACGTCGGCGCCGTGCGAGGAGGACAGGATGAACTGGGTCCAGGTGTGCATGTTCGCCCGGTCCATGGCCGGCACACCCATCAGCTCGCAGATGACCGCGATGGGGAAGGGGCCGAGGACCCTCTCGGTGAGATCGGTGGGCGGACCCTCCTGGAGCAGCTCGTCGACCAGCTCGTCGAGCATCCGCCGGGACTTCTCGCGGACCCGCTCCACCCCGCCCGCGGTGAAGGCGGCGGCCACCGAGCGGCGCAGCCGGGTGTGGTCGGGCGGGTCGAGGAAGCCCACCGCGCCACGGGCCGGGATGAAGTGCGGGGCGAGCCGGGTCACCGGATGGTCCATGACGGCCTCACGGCTGAACCGGGGGTCGTTGGCGACCATGCGCACGTCGTCGTGGCGGGTCACCAGCCAGGCCCAGCCCTCGCCGTTGGGCAGCTTGACCCGGGTGACCGGGCCCTCGCGCATCAGCTCGGCCAGCACGGGGTCGAAGTCCACACCGCTCAGGTCGAGGGCGGGCCAGTCGCGCACGGCCGGGACCGCCCCGGCGATCGTCTCTTCGGTCATGCCGCTCATGCCGGCTCCCCGTCGTCGTTCTGCCAGCGGCCCAGGGACATCTCCGCGGTGATGCCGGGGCCGAAGCCCGCGAGCAGTCCGCGTGAGGCGTGCTCGGCGCCGCCCTCTTCGAACATCCGGCGCGCGGCGTCCAGGACGACGGCGCTGGCGATGTTGCCGTACTCGGTGAGCGTGGCCCGGCTGAACCGGAAGGCGTCCGGCGGGACTTCGAGGAACTTGCTGAGGTCGTCGAGGATCCGCGGGCCTCCGGCGTGGATGATGTAGAAGTCCAGGTCGGAGGCGTCCCAGCCGTGCTGTCGGGCGAGCGAGTGGAGGGCGGGCGCGAGCGGCTCCATCGTTCCGGGCACCCGCTTGTCCAGCAGGAAGTGGAAACCGGTGGCCCGGACGTCGTACATGATCCACTCTTCGGTCTTGGGGATCAGGTACGAGCCGTTGCGTTCGAGTTTGATCCCGGTGCCGCCGCGGCCCCGGACGACGGCCGCGGCGATGCCGTCACCGAACAGCCCGTTGGACAGCAGGGAGCCGACTCCGAGGTCGGTCGGCTGGTAGCAGAGCGAGCAGAACTCGCAGGCCACGATGAGGGCGTTGCCCTCGGGGTAGGCGGTGCAGAAGTCGTGCGCCCGGTTGATCGCGGCCCCGCCCGCGGCACAGCCCAGCTGGGCTATGGGTATCTGCCGGGTGTCGCTGTTGAAGTCCATCGTGTTGATCAGCCAGGCCGTGAGCGAGGGCATCATGAACCCGGTGCACGACACGTAGATGATCATGTCGATGTCGGTGGTGAGGAGTTCGGCGTCGTCCAGCGCACGCTGCACCACCGCGGGGACGCGGGCCTTCGCCTCACTCTCGTAGACCTTGTTGCGGTCCTCGAAGCCGGGGTGCTTGAGCGTCTCTTCGATGGGCTGCACGATGTGCCGGGTCTTGACACCGGTGTTCTCGATCAGTCGCAGTGCCAGCGGCAGTTGAGGGTGGTCCGGGTGGCGGGAGCTCGCCAGTTCCAGCGTCTCCTCCATCGTGATCACGTGTTCCGGGACGGAGACCGAGGGTTTGCACAAAGTCGCCATTGAGCGCGCCTTCTTTCGCCTTCCGGAGAACTCGCGTCCTCCGGCGGAAGGATGGATCACCCACGTTGCGAGGGGTGGTCCACCCACGATCACCCGGAAGCGTGGGGATATCGCGTCGGACTACTCCATTGCGGGGAATTTCGGGATGAAGTGGGATGCTGGCGGAAGGTCCCCCGGACAGCCGAATCGAAGGAGTACGTCATGGCGCGCACGGCCAGGGAGCTGCTGGAAGGCACGACCGGGAAGCCGGCCCCGGACCCCCATGCCAACCGGCTGCTGCCGTTGATCGCCCGGGGCGCGGCACAGCGCTCCACCCTGGCCGCGCTCGCCCTGGAGCAGGGCCATGTGATTCCCGCGGACCGCCGGGCGTTCCTGCATCTGGCCGAACGGCCGGACACCGGACCCGACTGCGCGGCGTTCTTCACCGCGCTCGCGGAGGGTGAGGCCCTGGCCCTGGACCGGCTCGCCGCCTATGCCGACGCCTGCGGGTGCGGGACGGGCGCGGCACGCGCGGCGTACGAGCCCCTCGCCGGGTGCCAGAGCTATCCCGCGTACGTCGCCTGGCTCGCCATGAACGGTTCGCCCGCCGAGGTGGTGCTCGCCCTGACCGCCGACCTCGCCGCCTGGGGCGGCTACTGCACGACGATCGCGGAGGGCCTGCGCCACCACTACGGCTTCGCCGACGAGGCCTGCGGCTTCTTCGACCTGTTCGCCGAGCCCGCACCCGAGCTGCGCCGGCTGGCACTGGCCGCCGTGCGGGAGGGGCTGGAGACCGACCGCCTCGACGCGGACCGCGCCCACCGCCAGGGCCGGGTCCTGCAGACCTGTGAGACGTCCTTCTGGCACGCCCTGTGGGAGCAGGACCAGCGCGTTCCGTAGGGTTTTCGGGGGAGGACGGCCGGCGCGCTTCCTGGGGGACGGGGGTTCGGCCCCGGTGGTCGGGTCAGGGCATGGTTCCCGGGACCCGGGGTCCGGCCGGCGGGCGGGTCTTTCGTCGCGCACAGTCGTCCGGGGCGTCCGGCGTACCGGGTCGGGCAGTTCTCTCGCGGGTGCAGGGAGCCGCGCGTCCGGCCACGACGAACCCGCGTCCGGAACCGCCCTCGTCACCCACCCCCGCGCCCCGCCCGGCCGACCCTATCCGGAGGCGGTCCCGCTGCTGTGGGCGATGCAGGCCACGTCGATCCGGTCCGCGAGCTTGGCGAGTTCGATGGTCAGCGCCGCCACCGTGTCCTCGTCGAGCTCGCCCTCGCCGGCCTCCACCAGACGCAGCCACCGGCCGCCCAGCGTGCGCAGCAGTTTGCTGACGTCGGCGGCCGCCACCTGCAACGTGCCGCGGTCGTCGACGATCAGAGGCAGGGTAACTTCGCGGTTCACACGAGGGATCGTAGCCGCGGAACGCTCACGCTCCGTGCCATACGGTGGTGATGTTGCAGAACTCGCGGATCCCGTGCTCGGCCAGCTCGCGCCCGTAGCCGGATCGCTTGACCCCGCCGAACGGGAACGCAGCGTGCGAGGCCGTCATCCCGTTGACGTAGACGGCACCCGCCTCGAGATCCCGTACGAACCGGTCGATCTCGCTCTCGTCACACGTCCAGACGTTCGAACTCAGCCCGAACGGCGTGTCGTTCGCGAGAGCCAGCGCCTCGTCCAGGTCGGCGGCGCGGTACAGCGTGGCGACGGGGCCGAAGGTCTCCTCCTGGTGGACGCGCATCTCGGGAGTGATGTCGGCGAGGACGGTCGGCGCGTAGTACCAGCCGCGCTCGCCGAGCCCCTCGGGGCGCTCGCCGCCGCACAGGACGTTCGCACCGTTCTCCACCGCGTCGTCGACGAGTTCCTCGAGATCGCGGCGGCCCTGCTCGCTGGAGAGCGGGCCGACGTCCGTGTCCTCGTCCATCGGGTCGCCGACCTTCAGGGCCGCCATGCCCGCCGTGAAGCGCTCGGCGAAGGCGTCGAACACGTCGGTGTGGACGATGAACCGCTTGGCGGCGATGCACGACTGCCCGTTGTTCTGCACCCGGGCGGTCACGGCGGTCCGTGCCGCCCGGTCGACGTCGGCGGACGGCATCACGACGTACGGGTCGCTGCCGCCGAGTTCCAGGACCGTCTTCTTGATCTCGTCCCCGGCCACCGACGCCACGGCACGCCCGGCCGGTTCACTCCCGGTGAGCGTCGCCGCCCTGACCCGTGGGTCGCGCAGGACGTCCTCGACGGCCCCCGAGCCGATCAGCAGCGTCTGGAAGCAGCCCTCGGGGAAGCCCGCCCGGCGGAACAGGTCCTCCAGATAGAGGGCGGTCTGCGGCACGTTGGAGGCGTGTTTGAGCAGGCCGACGTTGCCCGCCATCAGCGCGGGCGCGGCGAACCGGATCACCTGCCAGAGCGGGAAGTTCCACGGCATCACGGCCAGCACCGGGCCCAGCGGACGGTAGCGCACCAGGACGCGGGAGGCGCCGGAGTCCTTGACGTCGGAGTCGGCGGGCAGTTCGTCGGCGAGCAGTCCGGCCGCGTGGTCGGCGTACCAGCGCATCGACTTCGCGCACTTGGCGGCCTCGGCGCGGGCCTGCTTGACCGGCTTGCCCATCTCCGTGGTCATCACCCGGCCGATGGCGTCCTGGTCGGCGTCGAGGAGGTCGGCGGCCCGGTGCATCAGCCGGGCCCGCTCGGCGAAGGACGTGGTGCGATACGTGCGGAACGTGGCCTCGGCCGTCGCGAGCCTGCGCTCGATCTCCTCGGCGCCGAGCGCGTCGTACGTCCTGAGCGTCTCGCCGTTCGCCGGGTTCACCGTCGCGATGGGCATGGCCGACCTCCTGAAGCGGGCTGTTCCCCGACCCTCCCGCGCGCCGGGACACGGCGCAACGCGAAGGGGGCTGCTCAGTCCTGGTGCCCCGCCAGCCGGTCGACGAACACCGCCTGTGCCGGAACCACGATCGCCCGCGCCCGGTCCAGGCCGAACCACTCCACCCGGTCCAGCTCGGGGAACTCCTGGCGGCGCCCCGATCTCGGCGGCCACTCCATCTCGAAGGTGCCCGGGACCACGGTCGCCGGGTCGAGGTCCGCCTCGATCGCCCAGGCCGTGACGACCTTGCCGCCCGCCTGCCGGACCTCGCCGAGCGGGACCGCCTCCCCGTCGGGCGGGGGCAGCCCCAGCTCCTCCCGGAACTCACGGCGCGCGGCGTCCCAGGCCGTCTCGTCCCCCTGGTACTCGCCCTTGGGCACGGTCCACGCGCCGGCTTCGCGGCGCGCGAAGAACGGGCCGCCCATGTGGCCGAGGAGCACCTCCAGACCGTCCTCGGTGCGTCGGTACAGCAGCAGTCCCGCGCTGCGCTTCTCCGTCACGGGGTCACCTCCGGATGCACGGCGAGCAGGGTTTCGACGGTGTCCGCCTCGGCGGGGGTCTTGTCCTCGCGATAGCGCACCACGCGGGCGAAGCGGAGGGTGACACCGGCCGGATAGCGGGTCGACCTCTGCAGACCGTCGTAGGCGATCTCCACGACGAGTTCGGGGCGTACGGCCACGACATGGCCGTCGTCCCCCACGGCCAGCTCCCGCAGCCGCCCGGTCTGCCAGTTCAGCACCGCGTCCGTCATGCCCTTGAAGGTCTTGCCGAGCATCACGAACGACCCGTCCTCGGCGCGTGCGCCGAGGTGCAGGTTGGAGAGCTTCCCGGTACGCCGCCCATGCCCCCACTCGGCGGCCAGGACCACCAGGTCGAGGGTGTGCACGGGTTTGACCTTCAGCCAGGAGGCGCCGCGGCGGCCCGCGCTGTAGGAGGCGTCCAGGGCCTTGACGACGACTCCCTCGTGGCCGCGGCGCAGGGTGTCGGCGAGGAACTCCTGCGCCGCGGCGAGGCCCGGGGGGCCGTCGACGAGTACGCGCCGCACCCGCATCGGCTCGGGCACCAGCCGCGCCAGCTCGGCGTGCCGTTCGGCGAAGGGCAGGTCCAGCAGATCCCGGCCGTCCGCGGAGAGGGCGTCGAAGAAGACGGGGGAGACGGGCACGCCGCGCGCGGCCGTGGCCACGTCCACCCGTGAGCCCACACGCCCGGCGGTCTCCTGGAAGGAACGCGGTCGCCCGTCCGCGTCCAACGCGATGACCTCGCCGTCCAGGATGAACCGGCTGCCCTTCAACCCCAGCGCGGCGGAGGTGAGTTCGGGCAGCCGGTCGGTGATGTCGTCGAGTGTGCGGGTGTAGACCCGTACGTCGTCGCCGTCGCGGTGGAGCTGTACGCGGATGCCGTCGAGCTTCTCCTCGACGGCACACGCTCCCAGCTTGTCCACGGCCTCGGACACGGTCGGGGCGCTGTGCGCGAGCATCGGCAGCACCGGACGGCCGACGGTGAGCCGGAACCCCTCCAGCGCACCGGGGCCTTCGGCGAGCAGCGCCCCCGCCACCGTCCGCAGCGAACCGGCGAGCATCACCGCCCGGCGTACGCCGGCGGCGGGCGCGCCGGTCGCCACGGCGAGCCCCTCCGCCGCGACCGCGTCCAGGGCGCCCTGGCGCACCTCGCCGGTGAGCAGCCCCAGCAGGAAGCGCTGCTCGCTCTCGGTGGCCGCCGCCCGCAACGCGTCCATCAGCCGTCCCCGCGCGGCCTGCGAGCCGGTGCCCGTCACCGCGCCGATCTCCGTCAGCCGGGCGTCCACGTCCCGCACGGTGAGCGTGGCCTCGGCGGCGGGCGGGACCGGACGGCTCAGCAGTTTCCAGCCGATACCGAGCCGCCCCTGGGGCAGGTGCCCCGCCAGGTACGGGATCACGATCGGCACGTCGTCGGCGTCGGCGTCCCGGAACAGCTCGGCGAGCAGAGCGATCTTCCGGGACCGCGCCGAGGTGGCGGCGACCTCCTGGGACACATGGGCGAGCCGGCTCAGCAGCATGCAGCCATGGTGCAACGCGGACGGGCGGCGCACACCCCGGAGTTCAGGCCCGTCCCGGGTGCCCCGCCGGGCGGCCCCGGCGGGGCGAACGGCGCCTGCCGCCGCTTCAGCGGGCGTCGAGGTCGGCGAAGAGCAGTTCTCCGTTGAGGGTGGCGGCGGCCCTGTATCCGGCGCCGGCGGCGTTCACCACCTGCTCGGCGAAGCCCACCGCGTTGCCCGCCGCCCAGACACCCGGCACGGTCGTCAGCCCGGTCTCGTCGACCACGGGATACGTGCCGAACGGGGTCTCGCGCAGTTCGGCGCCCAGGCGCTCGAAGAGGTCGTTGCGGGGGACCGCGCGCGGAGCCACGAACAGCACGGAGCGGCCGTGGACCGAGCCGTCCCCGAGCCGGACCCCGGTGAGCCGGTCCTCCTCGACGACGAGCGCGGCGACCTCGCCCGGGACCACGGCGACCCCGGCGGCGGCCAGCCGGCGCCGGTCGTCGGGCGACAGCTCCTCCTCGGCGACCTCGTGCAGGAAGAGGGTGACGTCCTTCGACCACTGGGAGACCATCAGTGCCTGGTGGACACCCAGCGGGGTACTGGCCAGCACCCCGAACGCCTGGTCGCGGACCTCCCAGCCGTGGCAGTACGGGCAGTGCAGCACATCGCGCCCGAAGCGCTCGGCGACACCCGGCACCGCCGGCAGCTCGTCGGCCAGGCCGGTGGCCAGGACCAGCCGCCGCGCGTGCGCCGTCCGCCCGGACGCGAGCGTCAGACAGAACTCCCCCGAGCCGTGCCGCGTCACGTCGACGGCCCGGTCCCGGACCAGTTCGACCCCGTAGCGCGCGATCTCCTCGCGGCCCAGGACGAGGAACTCGGCCGGCGGTACGCCGTCCCGGGTCAGATAGCCCTGCATGTGCGCGGCGGGCGCGTTGCGCGGTCCGCCCGCGTCGACGACGAGCGTCCGGCGCCGTGCCCGCCCCAGCACCAGAGCCGCGGACAGTCCGGCCGCGCCGCCTCCGACCACGACGGCCTCGTACTTGTCGGTCATGGTGACCACCTCCGAGGAGACCGTCGCCCGGGCACCCGAGGATTGACAAACAGCTTTGCCGAAACTGCAATACCCGTATGACCACGGATGAGGTACTCGCCGACGTCGGCCCCCGGCTGCGCCGCATCAGGAAGGAACGCGGTGCGACGCTGGCCGGGCTGTCGGAGGTGACCGGGATCTCCGTCAGCACGCTCTCCCGCCTGGAGTCGGGACTGCGCAAGCCCAGCCTGGAGCTGCTGCTGCCGATCGCCCGGGCCCACCAGGTACCGCTCGACGAACTGGTCGGCGCGCCGCCGGTCGGCGACCCGCGCGTCCGGTCCGAACCGATCGTCCGCAACGGGCGCACGCACTGGCCCCTGACACGGCAGCCCGGCGGACTCCAGGCGTACAAGGTGTTCGAACCGCAGCGCAGGCTCGACCCGGACCCGCGTACCCACGAGGGCTACGAGTGGCTGTACGTGCTCTCCGGGCGGCTGCGGCTCGTGCTGGCCGAGCACGACGTGGTGGTGGGGGCCGGAGAGGCCGCCGAGTTCGACACGCGTGTCCCGCACTGGTTCGGGTCGACGGGGGAGGGGCCGGTGGAGTTCCTGAGCCTGTTCGGGCCGCAGGGGGAGCGGATGCACGTACGGGCCCGGCCGACCCGCCGGTGACCCGGGCCGTTCACGCGCGTGACGGACGCGACTGTTCCCTGATCGGCAAGCGACCGCTTAGTATGCGATCGACCCCGGTCAGACGAAGCAGTCCCGTGGAGGCCCCGCATGCAGGCATGGCAAGTGCACCAGCTCGGCGAACCGAGCGAGGTGATGCGGCTGGAGAACGTGGAGCGGCCGGTCCCCGGTGACGGGCAGGTACTGCTCAAGGTGCGCGCGGCGAACATCAACTTCCCGGACGCGCTGATGTGCCGCGGGCACTACCAGGTCAGGCCGCCGCTGCCGTTCACGCCCGGAGTGGAGATCTGCGGCGAGACCGAGGAGGGGCGCCGCGTGCTCGCGAACCCCTCGCTGCCGTACGGCGGATTCGCCGAGTACGCCGTCGCGGACGCCGCCGCCCTGCTGCCCGCCCCCGACTCCCTGGACGACGCCGAGGCGGCCGCCCTGCACATCGGGTACCAGACGGGGTGGTTCGGTCTGCACCGGCGGGCCGGCCTGGAAGCGGGCGAGACGCTGCTCGTGCACGCCGCCGCCGGCGGGGTCGGCAGCGCCGCCGTACAGCTCGGCAAGGCGGCCGGGGCCACCGTCATCGGTGTCGTCGGCGGAGCAGGCAAGGCCGCCGTCGCCCGGGAGCTGGGCTGCGACGTGGTCATCGACCGGCACGGCCAGGACGTCATCGCCGCCGTGAAGGAGGCCACCGGCGGACGGGGCGCCGACGTGATCTACGACCCCGTCGGCGGTGAGGCCTACACCCAGTCCACCAAGGTCGTCGCCTTCGAGGGCCGGATCGTCGTCGTCGGATTCGCAAGCGGATCCATCCCCAGCCCCGCGCTCAACCACGCCCTCGTGAAGAACTACTCGATCCTCGGTCTGCACTGGGGCCTGTACGGCACCAAGAACCCCAAGCTCATCCAGCACTGCCACGAGCAGCTCACCGAACTCGCCGCGCGCGGTTCGATCAAGCCCCTCGTCAGCGAGCGCGTACCGCTGGCCGGAGCGGCCGCGGCCGTGCAGCGGGTCGCCGACGGAGTCACCACGGGCCGGGTGGCCGTCCTGCCCTCACTCGCGAACGGAGCCTCGGCATGACCGACGCCGCACACCGGGGCGGTGCGCCCGACGCCACAGAACTGCGCCGCCGCACAAAGGAGTTGCTGGCCGCGCACCCGCCCCTGGAGACGGGGCGGACGGCCTTCCTGGAGGCCCGCTTCGACGCCGGACTCGCGTGGGTGCACTACCCCGAGGGGCTCGGCGGCCTCGGCGCCCCGCGCACCCTCCAGGCCGTCGTGGACGGCGAACTGGAGGCCGCGGGCGCACCCGACAACGACCCCCGGCGCATCGGCATCGGCCTCGGCATGGCCGCGCCGACGATCCTCGGCTTCGGCACCCAGGAACAGAAGGAGCGCTTCCTGCGGCCCCTGTGGGTCGGCGAGGAGGTCTGGTGCCAGCTCTTCAGCGAGCCCGGCGCCGGATCCGACCTGGCCGCGCTCGGAACGCGCGCGGTCAGGGAGGGCGACGACTGGGTGGTCGACGGCCAGAAGGTCTGGACGTCCAGTGCCCATCTGGCCCGCTGGGCCATCCTCATCGCCCGCACCGACCCGGACGTCCCCAAGCACCGCGGCATCACCTACTTCGTCTGCGACATGACCGACCCGGGCGTCGAGGTACGGCCACTGCGCCAGATCACCGGCGAGGCCGAGTTCAACGAGGTCTTCCTCACCGGCGTACGCATCCCCGACAGCCACCGCCTCGGCGAGGTGGGCGACGGCTGGCGGGTCGCGCAGACCACGCTCATGAACGAGCGCGTGTCCATCGGCGGCATGCGCATCCCACGCGAGGGCGGCATGATCGGCCCGGTCGCGAAGACCTGGCGCGAACGGCCGGAACTGCGCACCCACGACCTGCACCAGCGGCTGCTGAAGCTCTGGGTGGAGGCCGAGGTGGCCCGGCTCACCGGCGAACGGCTGCGTCAGCAGCTCGTCGCGGGTCAGCCCGGCCCCGAGGGCTCCGGTCTGAAGCTCGGCTTCGCCCGGCTCAACCAGGAGATCAGCGGCCTGGAAGTTGAACTCCTCGGCGAGGAAGGCCTGTTGTACGAGGACTGGACGATGCGCCGCCCCGAGCTGGTCGACTTCACCGGCCGCGACGCGGGCTACCGCTACCTGCGCTCCAAGGGCAACAGCATCGAGGGCGGGACCAGCGAGGTCCTGCTGAACATCGTCGCCGAACGCGTGCTGGGACTGCCGTCCGAGCCGCGCACCGACAAGGACGTCGCGTGGAAGGACCTCGCCCGATGACAACCCAGGGCACGCAACCCGATCTGCTGTACTCGGAGGAGGAAGAGGCACTGCGCGCCGCGGTGCGCGACCTCCTCACCGATCACTGCGACGCCACCCGTGTCATCACCCGCACGGAGTCGGACACGCCCTACGACCCCGCGCTGTGGAAGGCGCTCTCGGACGGGATGGGCCTGGCCGGTCTGCTGGTGCCCGAGGCGCAGGGCGGCCAGGGCGCCACCCACCGCGAAGTCGCCGTCGTCCTGGAGGAATTGGGCCGCGCCGTCGCGCCCACGCCCTACCTCACGAGCGCCGTCGTGGCGACCGAGGCACTGCTGGCCTGCACGGGGGAGGACGCCGCCGCGCTGCTGACGGAGCTGGCGTCCGGGCGGACCGTCGGCGCGCTCGCCGTCGCCCTCTCCACGGCACCGGGCGGTGCCCACCGGACCGTACGCGTCGAAGACGGGCTGCTGTACGGCGAGTTGACGGGGATCGCGGACGCCGCGGTGGCCGACGTGCTGCTCGTCCCGGCGGCGGACGGCGGCCTGTACGCCGTGGAGACGAACGCGGTCACCATCGCACCGCAGATCTCTCTCGACCTCACCCGGCCGCTCGCCGCGGTCACCCTCGACGGAGTGCGGGGCCGTCGGCTGGGCGACGCCGGACCCGCCGTACGGCGGGCCCTCGTGGCCGGCGCAGGACTGCTCGCCTCCGAACAGCTCGGCCTCGCCGACTGGTGCCTGACGGAGACGGTCCGTCACCTCAAGGAACGCAAGCAGTTCAACCGGCCGGTCGGCGGCTTCCAGGCGCTCAAGCACCGGCTCGCGCAGCTGTGGCTGGAGACCGTCAACACCCGCGCCGCCGCCCGCCACGCCGCCGACGCGCTCGCGGCAGGCGGCGCGGACACCGAGGTGGCCGTCGCCGTCGCCCAGGCGTACGCGGCCCCGGTCGCCGTCCACGCGGCCGAGGAGGCGCTCCAGCTGCACGGCGGCATCGGCATGACCTGGGAGCACCCGGTCCACCTGTATCTGAAGCGCGCGAAGGCCGACTCGATCGCGTACGGCACGGCGGGCGCCCACCGCGAGGCGCTCGCGCGCCTGGTCGACCTCCAGGCACCCTGACCGCACGGCCCACCCGAAGCCCGTCCCGCCCGGGGCGGGCTTCACGGCGCGCGCCGCCGCGACGAAGTGAACCCATGACGGCGGTCCAGCCAACTCCCCATACATCACCGCTACTTGACTCGCGCGCGCCTCATACTCGCCGGTATCCGGTACGGCA
The DNA here is from genome assembly GCF_009498275.1 of Streptomyces fagopyri. Lineage (NCBI taxonomy): Bacteria > Bacillati > Actinomycetota > Actinomycetes > Kitasatosporales > Streptomycetaceae > Streptomyces > Streptomyces fagopyri. The sequence continues at coordinate 7,838,370 of NZ_CP045643.1, forward strand.
GTTCCAGGGAGGCAGAGCATGGCCCACACCACCCGTCGCAGAGCCCTCACCACCCTCGGCGCCGCTCTCGCGGGCGCCGTCGCACTGCCCGCCGTACACGCGCGAGCCGACGAGCGGGGGCACGGCGGGCGCCCGCTGTGGCGCGCCCACGCCCACAACGACTACGACCACCCGCGCCCCCTGTTCGACGCCCTCGCCCACCGTTTCGGGAGCGTGGAGGCCGACATCCACCTCGTCGGCGACCAGCTCCTCGTCGCACACGACCCGGTCGATCTCGACCCGACCCGCACGCTCGAAGCGCTCTACCTCGACCCGCTCGTGTCCCGGGTCAGGGCCAACCACGGCTCGGTGTACCGGGGTTACCGCAGACCACTGCAACTCCTGATCGACATCAAGACCGAGGGCTCCTCGACGTACCTCGAACTCGACCGTCATCTGCGCCGATACCCGCACCTCTTCACGACCTACGCGCACGGCAGGGTGCGCCCCGGCCCGGTCACCGCCGTCATCTCCGGCGACCGTGCCGCCCGCACCCCCATGGAGGCGCAGAGCCTGCGGCGGGCCTTCTACGACGGCCGGCTCACGGACCTCGGCAGCGCGGCGACCGCGTCCTTCATCCCGCTCATCAGCGACAACTGGACACTCAACTTCACCTGGCTCGGGGACGGTCCGTTCCCCGAAGCGGAACGCGCGAAGCTGCGCGAGATCATCGCGGTGGCGCACGCGCGTCACCAGAAGGTGCGGTTCTGGGCCACGCCCGATCTCGCGGGGCCGGCCAGGGACGCGCTGTGGGGCGAACTGCTGGCCGCCGGCGTCGACCACTTCAACACCGATGACCTCGCGGGACTGGAGACGTTCCTCGACACGCACGAACGGACACACGAACAGCCACACGAGCGGGCATAGACATCACACGTTCGGAGGACACGTCAGCCGCCCGGACGAACCCTCCGCTACGCGACACTTGCGGCCGAAAGCCGCGGTGTCGACGTGGCGGAGGAGGTTGACGATGGCCATTTCCATCTCTGTGGTGGTACTGCTGCTGATCCTCGCGGTGGTGTTCCTGCGCAACGGCGCGCTGAAGCCCTCGCACGCGGTGGTGTGCGTCCTGCTCGGCTTCTTCCTGTCGGGCAGCAGCATGGCGCCGACCATCCAGAACGGGCTCACGGCCACGGCGGACATCGTGAGCAGTCTGCACCCGTGAGGTCAGGTGGGTGAGAGGACCCCGACGCGGTCGGGGACCGGCGTTCGGCGCCGTCGCCGGGGGTGACCGACGGTGTCCGAGGCGGCCGTTCCCGGCCGCCGGGCCGTCGGCGTGGTGGAGCGACCGTCGTCCACCCGACGCGTCCGCGGAGCCTGCCGTCGCCGCCGGGCCCCGCCACCGACGGCGGTCACGCCCGCGGGATCCGCGGTCCCGGACGGCCCGCGTCTCGGCCGCACGTCGGCGTGCCGGTCGGGGTCGCGGGCCCGGCGGGGGTCAGCCGACGAGGTGGGAACGAATCAGGAAGCGCACTCCTTCGGGTGCTTCCAGCGAGAAGCCGCTGCCCCGACCCGGGACGACGTCGACGGTCAGCCGGGTGTGACTCCACAGCTCGTACTGGCTCTTCGACATCCAGAACGTCACCGGTTCGTCGACCCCCTCCACCTCCAGCTCCGCGAGCAGGACGTCCGAGCCGCCGGTACGGAACTCACCCGCCGGGTAGCACATGGGCGCACTGCCGTCGCAGCAGCCGCCGGACTGGTGGAACATCAGCGGGCCGTGGGCCGCCCGCAACAGCCGCACCAGATCGGCGGCCGCCGGAGTGAGCGTGACGCGCGGGACGACGTCCATCGGGGTTCTCCGTCGGGTCGGGGGCGAACGGTGACAGGGCCGGGAGCCTGCCGTGCCGGGGACCGCGACAGGCCACCCCACACTTGACCATGCGGCAGGTTGCGAGAGGGTTGCACGGCTCGCGGAGGGGAGGCACGGCCCCGCGAGGGGCTGCCGGCCGGCCTCGCGCAGAGGGCGTCGGGTCGGTCCCACGAAGGGACCGCCGGGCCGCGCCCGAACCGCGCACCCGCGGAAAAGCTGGGATCGTGAGGGACATGAGGGAGGGGACGCTGCCCGGGACCTGACGGAAAGTGGTGGTGAGCGCCGTGGCTGCCCTCGACGACGAGAACGGTACGGGACCGGCCCCGGCGCACGTCGATCCCCTGGGAGACCCCTTTCTGCGCACGCGGTTCGCCCTGCCCACCAGGCCCGCCACCTTCCTGCGCCGGGAGCGGCTGACCGAGCACCTCGACCAGGCTCTCCTGACACCCCTGACGATGGTCAACGGCGCTGCCGGGGCGGGCAAGACCCTGCTGGTCGCCGACTGGGCCGCCGGCCTGGGTCGGCCGGTCACCTGGCTCACCACCGACGCGGCCGGCCAGGGCCCCGGGATGTTCTGGGCGTACCTCCTCCAGGCCCTGGACGCCTCCGGAGTACCCGTACCCCGCGAGATCCGCCGTCCCGCGGACGCGCACGGGGTGGACCGCGAACTGCCGGCCCGCCTGGCCGCGGGACTGAGCGGCCGTGACCACCCCGCCATCGTCGTACTGGACGAGTACGACCGGGTGACGGCGCCCGAGATCGCCGAGCAACTGGAGTTCGTGCTCCACCACGCCGGACCGGGTCTGCGGCTGGTCCTCGTCACCCGCACCGAACCGCTGCTGCCGCTGCACCGCTACCGCGCGGCCGGGGACCTGACGGAGATACGGGACGCGGAGCTCGCCTTCACCCCCGACGAGGCGTCCGCCCTCCTGGCCACACACGGTCTGCACCTGCCCGCGCCCGGCGTGCGCGCGCTCGTGGACCGCACCCGGGGATGGGCGGCCGGCCTGCGCCTGTGCGCCCTGGCCGCGCGGGAGACCCCGGACCCGGAGACCTATCTGAAGGAGTTCGAGGCAGGGCGGAGCACGGTCGCCGACTACCTCCTGGCCGAGGTGCTGAAGCGGCGCACGCCCGAGACCCAGGACCTCCTGCTGCGCGTCTGCGTCCTGGAGCGCTTCTGCCCGGAACTGGCGAACGCGCTGACGGAGCGCACCGACGCCGAACCCATCCTGGCCGGACTGCATCGGGAGAACGCGTTCGTCGAGAGCCTCGGACATTCCTGGTACCGCCTCCACCCGTTGTTCGGGGAGATCCTCCGCGCCCATCTCCGGGTCCGCTCACCCGGACTCGAACCCGAACTCCACCGGCGTGCCGCGCACTGGCTGCGGCGGTCCGGCTCCCTCCCGGAGACACTCGCGCACGGTGCCGCGGCGGGCGACTGGGAGTTCACCGCCGGTGCCCTGGTCGACGACCTGGCCATCGGACAGCTCTTCACCGGCCTGCGCTGCGAGGACCTGACCGAACTGTTCTCCGGTATGGATCCCGAGGTCACGAGCCCGGCGACGGACCTCGTCCGCGCGGCCCGCGACCTCTCCCGGTACGACCTCGACCGAGGCCTGGCCCACCTGCGAAACGCCCGGCAGGGCCTGGCCCGCGAAGACCTGGCACAGGAGGGTCCGGCCGGGAACGGGGAGCCCGGTCCCGGTCCTGCCCGGCTCGGCCGCGCCCTGCTGGAGGCCCTGGCGGCCCGGCTGGCCGGCTCCCCGGACGACGCGGAGGCGGCGGCGTCCGCCGCAGAGGAGCTGCGGCAGACGGTCCCCGCCCACCTCCTGGAGCGGCATCCCGAGGTCTCCACCCTGCTCCTGACGCATCTGGGTTCGGCACTTCTGTGGGCGGGACGCTTCGACGACGCGCGCGCCGCCCTGTCCACGGTGGCCGACTCGTGCGGCGAGGAGGCGACCGGACTGCCCCGAGAGGAATCCCTGGCGCACCTGGCCCTGCTGGACTACCTGGACGGCTGGCTCGACCGGGCGGAGAGCCGGGCCCTGGCGGCGACGACCGGAACGGAGCGCCTCGGTCCGCACCGGTCGTCCGGCTCCGGTCTCGCGCGGCTGGTGCTGGCGGCCGTGGCCGTCGACCGCGACGAGCTCGACCGGGCCCAAGCCCTCCTCGACGAGAGGGCCGACGCCGGGCGGATGCCGCGGGACCCGGTGACGGCGGCGGCCCGGTCCATCGCGGCGGCGGGTCTGCTGCTGGCCCGCGGGAGGACGGGAGCGGCGCTGACGGCGGCGTCCGCCGTGATCCCCGCCGCCGTGGCCTCACCGTGGGCGAACGGTCACGCGGCGCTGGTCGCCGCCGCCGTCCATCTGACCGAGGGGCGTACGGAGCGAGCCGCCGAGGCGCTGCGCCGGGTGCCGGACGACCAGACGGCCTGCGTGGTGCGGGCCGCGCGTGTCCAGCTCGCGGCGGGCCACCGCGGCGAGGCGATCGGCATGCTGGACCGTCTCCACCTGGACGGCCGGTGCGGTCCGGCCCTGACCGTGCGGGCCACGCTGGTACGGGCGCAGGCCGCCGAAGAGGCCGGGGACCCCGTCACGGCCCGCGGGCTGGTCGCCCGGGCGCTCGTCGAGGCCCGCCGCGAGCGACTGCGGCGGCCCTTTCTCGACGCGGGCCCCTGGATCAGGCGCCCGCTGGGCGAGGCGCCGCTCCGGGCGCTGGCCGCGGGCTGGCTCCAGGCCGGTCCGGCCCGGGAGCAGGGGGGCGATCCCGGCGGGCTTCCGTCGCTGTCTCCGGCGCTCGTCGTGGAGGAGCTGAGCGGGCGCGAACTCGACGTCCTGCGGCGGCTGGCCGAGATGATGTCCACGGAGGAGATCGCGGCCGACCTCTACGTGTCCGTGAACACGGTCAAGACCCATCTCAAGAGCGTCTACCGGAAGCTCGCGGTGAACCGGCGCAACGAAGCGGTGCGCCGCGCGCGCGAGCTGCGGCTGCTGTGACCCGCGGCGACACCGGTGCCGTGGCCGGTGTGATGCCGGTGCGGTGAGGTGATCTGTGTGATGCGGGTGCAGTGGCGTGGCCGGTGTGATGCCGGTGCCAGGACCACGGTGGACGGCGGGCCGGACGGCGGGTCACCTGCTGAGGGTGAGGGCGGGCGGCACGCGGGGGCGGAGGATCACGGGTAGGGCGTCGTCCGTCCGCCCCGGACCGCCCGCGGGAGAGCAGCTGATGCGCTACGAGATCCGTGTCGACGGACACATGTCGGAGACGCTGGCCCAGGCCTTCCCGGACATGGAGCACGTGGTGATGTCCGGTCAGACCGTCCTGTTCGGGCCGGTGCTCGACGAGGCCCATCTGTACGGTCTGCTGGCGCGCTGCCAGTCGCTGGGACTGCGCGTCCTGGAGATGCGCCAACTCCCGGAGTGACGCCGCCGGCGGGGCTGTGGCCCTGCGCACCGCTCCGGTGACCGGGCCGTGGTCGCCGGCTCGGCGCTTGTCCGAAGCTCCCGCCCGGTGAACCGTCTACGGCCCCGGTTCCGGCCCCGTCTACGGCCCCGGTTCCGGCCTTGACTGCGATCCCGGTTCCGGCCTCGGGCTCGTCCGCCGCTCCGGCCCCGCTTCGGAGTGCCCGGAGTCCGCGGACTCCTCGGCGCATTCGACGACCCTGCCGTCTTCGGAGAGGACGGCGTCACCGACTTCTCCGGCGTCCGTCTCCGGCTGGATGGGCCCCCTGCGCCGCAACCCCGCCTGGACCGCGCTCGCCAGCACGCGCGCGGCGAAGCCCACGAGGACCAGCCCTCCGGCCATCTGCAGCATCGTCATCACCCGTCCTGTCTCGGAGCGGGCGGCGATGTCGCCGAAACCGACGGTGCTGAACGTGGTCAGCGTGAAGTACAGGGCGTCCGTCCTGGACAGCGGCTCGGTGAACGAGCCCGGGGCCGAGCGGTCGAGCAGGTAGTAGGCGCTGGCGAAGAGCACCAGAAACAGCACCAGCGTGGCGGCCAGGGCCTCGACGGCCTTCAGACGGGGGTAGGGCGAGCGGATGATGGTCCGCACCTCCCACACGAACACCAGGATCACCGCGAGCAGGCCGGACAGCAGCAGCACCGACGTTCCGCGGGCGCTGTACCTGTCGAGGGGCAGCAGGTAGTAGGCGGTGACGAGCCCGGCCGCGATCAGGAAGGCCCGGCCCATCACCACGACCGTCGTCCACCGGGTGCCGCGCCCTTGCCGGCACCGCCGGTGCGGACCGGTCCGGTACGGATTCCTCTGGTACGGACCCCGTCGGTACGGGCCCCGCCGCGGCCGGGTGTGGTCGGCCCGGTCGTCCGCTGGATCGCTCATCGCGTGTCTCTTCGTCGGGGTTCGCCGGGAGCCGGGCGGTCGGCCCGTCCAGCCCCCACCTCATCGCCCTGGCGGCCGGAAGGGATCACCCGCCGCGGGTGACCCGGCGGACGCCGGCGCGCGGCACGCTGGCCGGTGGGGTCCCCGCGCGCCCGCCTGCCGGCGGTCCGGCGGTGACCTGCTCGAACGTGCGAGGAGGAGCCATGACCGTACCGCGTGGTTCGGCGCCGCCCACCGGACCGGGACACCGGCCCGACGGACCGGCCCCCACTCCGGCGGGCGACCCCGCGGAGCTGCTGGCGGCACTGGGCGGCTCATGGACCTGGATCCTGGGTTCGGCGGTCGCGACGCTGGTGCCGGGGGTCCTGGTGCTGGTCTGGCCGAACGAGAGCCTGCACGTCCTGGCGGTCCTCATCGGGCTGTACCTGCTCGTCATCGGCGTCTTCCGCTTCGTCGCGGCCTTCTCCCGGCGCGAACAGGGCGAACGGCTCCCCGGGCTGCTCCTCGCCCTGCTGTTCGTCCTGGCCGGCGTGCTCTGTCTGCGCAACCCGATGCAGACCATCGCCGCGCTGTCGCTGATCGTCGGGGTCGTCTGGCTGGTGTCCGGCATGCTGACCGCCTACACGGCCCTCGCGACCCGGGACCTGCCGCACCGCGGCGTCGTGCTGGCCGCCGCCGCGCTCGGCATCGTCGCGGGCGTCGTGGTGCTGGCGCTGCCGACCGAGTCGGCCCGTGCGCTGACCCGGCTGCTGGGCCTGTGGCTCGTGCTGCTCGGTCTGGTCGAACTCGGCGTCGCGTTCGCCTGGAGGGCCGCCCTGCGCAGGGCGGCCGCCGCGCACCAGGGCGGGATCGCCGCGCCGCTCTGAGCACGGGCATCGCCGCGCGACGCCGCTCCGGGCACGGGGACCGCCGTGCTGCTCCGAGTACGAGCAGCTGGGCGCCGCGCCGCTCCGAGTACGCGCCCCCGATCACCCGCCTCGGGTGAGGCCGCCCGGTCCGGGCCGTGCGCATGCTGGGGACGGCAACGACTGCCGGGCGCATGCCCGGGAGGGAGTGAGACATGAGCGAGCCGATGTACCTCGCGTACGACTATCCGCTGCTGAGCATCTTCTGGACGATGCTCTGGTTCTTCCTGTGGATCATGTGGTTCGTCCTGCTCTTCCGGGTCATCGTGGACATCTTCCGTGACGACACGCTGGGCGGATGGGCCAAGGCGGGCTGGCTGGTGTTCGTCATCGTGCTGCCGTTCCTGGGCGTCCTCGTCTACGTGATCGCGCGCGGCAGGAACATGGGCGCGCGGGAGATCAAGCAGGCACGCGCGCAGCAGGAGTCCTTCGACTCCTACATCCGGGAGACCGCGGCCGGCGCATCGCGGTCCGGCAGCGTCGACGAACTCGCCAGACTGTCCGAGATCCGGGCCCGCGGCGACATCACGGACGAGGAGTTCCGCAGGGCGAAGGAACTGGTCCTGAGCGGCCACCCGTCGGGCCGCTGAGACACCGGCGGCACATCCACCGGACGTCACCGAACGACCCGGCTTCAGGAGACGAGGGAACACGATGGCCGCGACACACACCGGGCACGGACACACGCGCTCGACGAGGCAGCAATGGGCCGGTGGCCTGACGGTCTTCGCGGGCGTGATGCTCATGATCGCCGGGCTGCTCGACCTCTTCCGGGGCGTCATGGCGATCGCCGAGGACGACGTCTTCGTCTCGACCCCGAGCTACGTCTTCCGCTTCGACCTCACCGGCTGGGGCTGGATCCACCTCGTCCTGGGCGCGGTCGCCGTGGTCGTCAGTCTCGGACTGTTCCAGGCGGCGTTCTGGGCGCGGGTCCTCGGCGTCGTCATCGCCGGGCTCATCATCGTCGCCAACTTCCTGTCCCTGCCGTACTACCCGGTCTGGTCGGTCGTGATGATGGCCTTCTCCGCGCTGATCATCTGGGCACTGTGCGTGGCACGGCCGGAGTCGTCGTACGACGTGCCCCGCGACGGGTGAAGGACGGGGCGGGATCCCCTGCGAGGACGCGGGCCGACCCTCCTCACGGGAATCGGCGGCACCCGACACTACTGTCGACGGCATGACCGACGACAGCCTGCGTTCCGTCAGCATCGAGCGGACGCGTACCGGCCACTTCACCGCGACGAACGTGCGCGGCGGCACGATCAGCTTCGGCACCGGGTCCGACCCCGAGGACGGGACCGGTTTCACCCCGGTCGAGTTGCTGCTCGCCGCGATCGGAGGATGCACCGCGGCCGATGTCGATGTCGCCACCGCCCGCCACGCGGAGCCCACCGAGTTCACCGTCGAGGTGACGGGCGACAAGATCAGTGACGGGCTCGGCAACCGGATGACCGGCCTCACGGTCACCTTCACCGTCGCGTTCCCCGACGGCGGCCCCGGCGACCGCGCCCGGACGATTCTCCCGAGGGCGGTCAGGACCTCCCACGAGCGGCTCTGCACGGTCAGCCGCACGGTCGAGATCGGCACCCCGGTCACCACGACGGTCGCGGACGTCTGACCGCGTCGAGCGTCGCGGACGTCTGACCGCGTCGAGTCCTACGCACGCACGCTCGTCCCTTGCGTCGCGGTCACCGCACCCGCACGGGAGGTTCGACTGCGACTGCGACTGCGACTGCGACTGCGACTGCGGTCGGCGGCTCAGCGGTCAACGGCCGGGGGCGGCACGAGCGACGTGCCCTGGCTCCTGGACGGTCACCGCGACGGTGACCGCGCGGACCCGGTCACGCGGCACGGCCGGCTCGATGGGGTGCGGATCACGCGTCGGTCAGGCGCACCTTGTAGCCGTCCTCCTCCATGAGGACCACCGTGACACCGAACGGGTTGGGATGGTCCATCTCCATCGGGACGAAGGAGAAGTCGACCGCGGCCTGGACGGGGGGCACGAGCGCGCCGCCGGGCTGCGGCGCGGGGGAGGCCAGCCAGTCGGGATCGATCGAGGTCACGCCTTCGGGGCCGGGCGCCAAGACCCGTTCCTCGTAGGGGAACTGGTGCAGCACATGGCCGTCCCGAGTGGCGTGGACCATGTTCAGGCAGGGGGCCGGGCCGCTGAGGGGCAGCTCGCACGCGGTGGCGACGTCGTGGGTCTCCCAGGCGAGGACGACCTCGTCCGCGCCGGCCGCCGCCGCGATGTTCGACAGCTGCGCGATACCGGTGAGCGCGTCCTCGCCGGACTTGGTCGGACGGACCCAGATCAGCCCGACCAGCCGGCCCCGCACCAGGGGCATGATGACCGGCCGCGGCACGGCGCCTTCGGCCAGCCCCGCCGCGTACGCCCCCTTCATCGAGTCGGCCAGCGCGTTCCACATCTGGGTCTCCACGGACTCCCCTTCACCCTCGGACTTGCACGATCACCGCTGACCCTGTCACGCCGGTCGTGGCCGTGCCAGGGCGTCCGGCCGGCCGGGCGCCGGACCTCCACGGGGGCTGCGCGCACATGTACGAGGCTCCCGTACGGCCGGGTGACCGTTCCCGGCCGGGCCCGAGCGACGGGTTGCCACGGGTTGCCGGGTCGCCGGTTCCCGCAGTCGCCGAGGAGCCGGGTCCCCGGGGGTGCCGGGTCCCCGGGTCACGGGGCGCCGAGTGGCCGGGCCGCCGAGTCGCCCGGTGTCGCGGATGCCGTGAGCGGAGGGGCTCTCGGGCCGCGGGGTGGGATCAGTCGTCGTTCTGCTGGATCAGGATCGACAGCACGCGCAGTGCCTCCAGGTAGATCCACACCAAGGTCACCGTGAGCCCGAACGCCGCGAGCCACGACTCCTTCCTGGGGGCGCCGTACGCGATGCCGTCCTCGACCTGCCTGAAGTCCAGCGCCAGGAAGCAGGCACCGAGGAGGATGCCGACGGCGCCGAAGAGGATGCCGAGGGCCCCGCTGTCGAAGCCGAGGCCACCGCCGCCGCCGAACGCGGAAGCGCACAGGTCGACCACCATCAGGAGCAGGAAGCCGGTGGCGGAGGCCAGGACGAAGCCGTGGAAGCGGTGGGTGACGCGGATCCAGCGCAACCTGTAGGCGATCAGTACGCCGGCGAAGACCGTCAGGGTGCCCAGGACCGCCTGGACGACCGCGCCGGGTGCGACGTACTCCGAGGTCGTGTGGGAGATCACGCCGAGGAACACGCCCTCGAACGCCGCGTACGCCAGGATCAGGGCAGGTGACGGCTCGCGTCTGAAGGACTGGACGAGCGAGAGGGCGAACGCGACCAGGGCCGCGCCCGCCGCTATGCCGTACGACCGGCCGGTGCCCGCGTCGTGGACGGGCAGCAGGACCCAGGAGAGCACCGCGGTGAGCGCGACCGTGCCGAGTGTCAGGGCCGAACGCGCCACTACGTCGTCGATCGTCATCGCGCCGTCGATCGGTGCGGCCTGGGAACGGTCCTGTGGCGGAGCGTCCTTCGACACCCGCGGGCCTCGGGGGCCGTCCTCGGCGTACGGGTTCACCGTGTGGGGCCCGTACGCCTCGGCGCCGGCCGGGGACCCGACCGACGCGCCGACAGCCTGCGGGTGCCGGGAGCCTCGCGCGGCCCGGCCGCCGTCGCGCGCGAACCCCCGTCGGGCGAAGACCGGATTGCTGCTCTTCATGTCACTCCTCCGCAGCCGCACCGCGCGGCTTCGCCGTGGTCGCACCGAACCGTCGAACCGTGATTCGTCACCACCTTGACAGGTGACGCGGCGAACGGCAAGCATGCTCACCAGGCGAACCGGTGACGGTCGCGAAGTGCGGGGCCGCCCCGGTGGCCGGGGTGGGAGAACGGAAGGAGGTGCCCCATGAAGGCGTCGAGGATTCTCAAGGGCCTGACGGCGATCGCGGCCGTGGTCGTCATTTCGGTCGGGTGCTTCGCGCAGGTCTTCTGACGCGGTACGGCGGTCACGGCGTCGCGGATCGGAATCCCGTCCGAGGTGTACTCTCCAGATAAAGCGTCCGGTCGTATTGACTGCCCGGGCGTCCCCGGGGAGCCCGCAGGACAGAAGAGGTGTGGCGCCGTGCCCAAGCCGTCCAAGCGTGAAGACCTGCTGGTGTCCGCCATGGAGACGTTCCACGCCCGCGGCTTCCACGGGACCGGCATCAAGGAGATCGCGGACGCCGCCGGAGCGCCGAAGGGGTCGTTCTACAACCACTTCTCCAGCAAGGAGGAGTGTGCCATCGAGGCCCTGAGGCTCTTCGGGGCCGAGCGGCGCCTGGACATGCTCGCCGACACCACGTCGCCCCCGCTGGAGAGGATCCGCCGGCACTTCGAGTTCCTGCGGGACGAGACCGTCGACCGGGACTTCACGCGGGGCTGCATGTTCGGCAACTTCGCCACGGGCGTGGTCGACCACAGCGAGGAGATCCGCTCGGCGGTCGCGGACAGCCTTCAGACATGGAGCGGCGCGCTCGCGGTGGCGCTGACGGAGGCCCGCCGCGACGGCGCGGTACGGGCGGACCTCGACCCGGACTCCACGGCTCGCTTCCTCGTCAACACCTGGGAGGGAACCCTGATCGAGGCCCGCGCCACCAAGTCCGCCGCCGCTTTCGACACGTTCTTCAGCATGGTCTTCGAAGTGGTCCTGCGCTGACGTGCGGCGCCCGGCGTCCGGCGTGTGGCCTCGGTCGTTCCGGCGCGCGGTACCCGACGCGCGGTACCCGGCGCGCGGTACCCGGCGCGCGGCCTCGGCCGTTCCGGCGGACGATCCGGGAACGGCCGTCTCGTCAGGCCGGCTGCCGGCACGCCGGATGCAGCTGTCTAGTCGAACAGCGGGCCGACCGTCCTGGTCCGCTTGATCTCGTAGAAGCCGGGTGTGGAGGCGACGGTCAGCGTCGCGTCCCACAGCCGCGCGGCCTCCTCGCCCCGAGGCGCCGGGGTGACGACGGGACCGAAGAACGCGACCTTGTCCGTGCCGGCTCCGGGGACCGCGATGACGGGGCTGCCCACGTCGGACCCGACGAGGTCGATGGCCTCGCGGTGGGAGGCGCGCAGCTCCAGGTCGTAGGCGTCGGTGTCACCCGCGTCGGCGAGGCTCACGGGCAGTCCGGCGTCGCGCAGCGCGGCCTCGACGGTCGGGCGCGTCCTCGGCTCCGCCCGCAGATGGAAGCGGGTTCCGAGGGCGGTGTAGAGGGGCTCCAGTACGGCGGGGCCGTGGTCCCGGGCGGCGGCGATCAGGACTCGTACCGGTGCCCATGCCTGGCCCATCAGGACCCGGTTGTGCTCGGGCAGTTCGTCGAGGCGGCCCTCGTTGAGGACGGCCAGGCTCATGACGTGCCAGTTGACGGTGACGGGCCGGGCCTCGCGCACCTCCAGCAGCCAGCGGGAGGTCAGCCAGGTCCAGGGGCACACCGGGTCGAACCAGAAGTCGACGGGAGTGCGGGAGAGGGAGTCGTCGTTCATGAGAGGTTCCAAACGCTGGGGTGGGGGCGGGTCGAGGGCCTGGTCGGCGGTCGACGGTCGGCGGAGAAAAGCCGGCTGGGAAGGCGGTTGAGGTGACTGAGCCGGCCGAGGCCTCGGAGTCGGCGGAGTGACTTCCGATCGGACGGTGGCAGGTGGGGGCGACCGCGTCACAGCGCCGCGGCCAGGCGGGTCAAGGTCTGCCCGGCCCCTTCGCGACGTGCCCGGCGGTGGCCGGTGCCCGCCCACAGGTGCAGCGTGCCGGCGTCGCCCGCCGCGGCGGCCTGCTTGCGGAGCGGGCCGGTGAGGTGATGCAGCGCCGGATACCCGTACGGTGCGTGGTCGCCGTACAGGTCGGTGAAGCGGTTGCGCAGTGCACGGGCCGGGCGGCCGGTGAAGGCCCGGGTCAGCACGGTGCCTCGGCCAGCGGGGTCGGCGAGAGCGGCCTGGTGGACAGCGGAGGCCCCGCTCTCCTCGGTGCGCAGGAGGACCGTACCGACCATGGCGGCCTGGGCGCCGGCGGCCATGACGAGCGCGACGTCCTCGGGCGTGCCGAGGCCGCCCGCGGCGATCAACGGCAGACCGACGGCGTGGCGGACCATGGCGATCAGGTCGGTCACCGGTACGTCGGGCGGCGACAGCCTCGGTGTCAGGGTGCCGGAGTGGCCGCCCGCCGCCGCGGCCTGCACCACGAGGACGTCCACACCGGCTTCGGCCGCGGCGCGTGCCTCCGCCACCCCGGTGACCGTCTGGGCCACCAGGCTTCCCGCCGCGCGCAGCCTGGCCACCACGGCCCGTCCGGGGATCCCGAACGTGAAGCTGACCACCGGCACGGGGTCCTCGGCGAGCAGACCGACCTTCTCGGCGAAGGCGTCGTCGTCCTCGACCGGGACCTGCCCGCTCAGGTCGACGTGGTGCCGGTCGGCCGTCGCCTGGACGAGCGTGGCGTAGCGGTCGAACGCGGCGCGGTCCACCGGCAGCGGATTCGGCGCGAACACGTTGACGCCGAACGGGACCCGCTCGGCGCGCGCCGCGGCGACGCGCTCGGCCAGCGTCCGCGCGGAGGCGTAACCGGCCGGGACGAAGCCGAGACCTCCGGCGCGGGCCGCGGCCGCGACCAGCGCGGTGGTCGTGGCACCACCCGCCATGGGCGCGGCCAGAACCGGCGTCGTGACGCCGAGGGCGTCGAGCAGACTGTTCATGGTGCTGTGTCCTTCTTCCTGACGCCGGGCACCGGGGTGCGGCGGACCTCCACGTGTCCACCGTGCGTCCGCCGACGGGGTCGACGCCACGACCGGCTTCCTCCCTCCTGGTAGGTGTGGCCTCGCAGCGGCGGCGGTGGTGGTGGCGGTGCCACCCGCGGGTACGTCCGTGCGGATCGCGTACGGATACCGACGAATCCCGCCCGCACCCGTTGGGAGCCCGCGTCTACCACCGGGGAGGAAGCCGGTCGTGGCGTACGCCCCGGCCGCCGCCGCACGATGAGGACATGGACACCCGACAGCACGCCACCGGTGCGGCAGCCGCCGAAGGCCGGCGGCCGGTCACGGTGCGGCTGCTCGGCGGACCGACCGCGCTCATCGAGATCGGGGGGCTGCGGCTGCTCACCGACCCCGCCTTCGAGCCTCCCGGCCGGGCCGCCGACGGCACCCGCACGGCGGCCGGGCCCCGCTGTTCCGCGGCTGACGTCGAGGCGATGGGCCCGCTCCACGCCGTACTCCTGTCGCACGGCCGGTACGCCGACAGCCTCGGCGCCGCCGGTGAGCGCCTGCTCGCGACGGTCCCGGTGACGTTCACCACGACCTGTACCGCGGACCGCCTCGGCGGCACCGCCGTCGGCCTGCGGCCCTGGTACCACCTGACGCTGGCCCGGCCGGACGGCGGTTGCCTCAAGGTCACCGCGACCGCGGCCCGTGACGGCGGCCGGCAGGGACGCGCGGGGGACGAGCGCGAGCGCGGCCCCGGTGCCGGACCTGTGATCGGCTTCGTACTGACCGGGCCGGACGTTCCGACGATCTACGTCAGCGGAGACGACGCGCCGTCGTTGGACATCGCGAGCGAGGTCGCCGACCGCTTCGGGCCCGTCGAGCTGGCCTTGCTGGGGGACGCCCGCCACGTCCCGTCGGACCCTCTGCCGATGCCCGTCGCCCTGCGAGCGGCCCGTGCCGCCGAGATCCTCGGCGCACGCACGGTCATTCCGGTCCGCCCCGAGGCCTGGGAGCACTGCGCGACGGCACCCGGCACCCAGCGCGAGGCGGTCGCCCGGCACGGCCTCCTGGACCGGCTGCTCCTGCTGGCCCCAGGCACGCCCGCCACCCTCTGACCTGGGCGGCCGACCGCCCTCCCGCACCCGACGCGCCACGGCGCGACCCGGCCCGGACGGACCCGACCGGCCCGGTGGTGCTCCGGCCCGCACCCCGCGCACACATCCGACGGAGAAGACATCATGCGAGAGTTCCTGGTCGAACCGACCACCACCACGGTCCCCGGGACTTCTTCATGAGCGCAACCCTCCCGCGACGCTCCGCGGACCGGTCGGAGGGCCTGCTCGCCTCTCCCTGGGTCCACGTCGGTCAGGCGGCGGCGGCCCTGGCGGTCGGCATGGGCGTCGGGCGCTTCGTCTACACACCGATCCTTCCCCTGATGCACGCTCAGGCGGGTCTGTCCGCCGGGGGCGGCGCGAACCTCGCCACCGCGAACTACGTCGGCTATCTGCTGGGCGCGCTCGTCGGCATCCTGCGCCCCGCGCTGGTGCGTTCACCCCAGGTCCTGCGCGGCTCCCTGATCGTGCTGACCGGCACGCTGGCGGCGATGCCCCTCACCCACAGCACCGCCGTGTGGATCGCCCTGCGACTGACGGCCGGCGTGGCCAGCGCCCTCGTGTTCGTCATCGCCGTCAGTTCCCTGCTCAGTCACCTGCGCGACCACCCCGCGCACCTGCCCGGCTGGGCCTTCGGCGGCGTCGGCGCGGGGATCGCCCTGTCCGGTCTGCTGGTCCTCGCCCTGCGCTCGGTCGCCGACTGGCAGGCCGCGTGGTGGGGTTCCGCCGGCCTCGCGGTGGTCTTCACCGCCCTGTCGTGGAACCTGCGGGTCGAACTGCCGCCCGCCGAGGTCACGGACCCCGGGGCCGTCACTCCGGCGCGGTCGGCGCGCACGCACCGCTGGTTCACCGCGCTGTTCGTCGGCTACACCCTGGAGGGTGTCGGCTACATCGTGGCCGGAACCTTCCTGGTCGCCGCGATCGACCAGGCGTCCCCGGGCTGGATCGGCAGCGGCGCCTGGGTGCTGGTCGGCCTGGCGGCCGTGCCCTCCTCGGCCCTGTGGGCCTGGCTGGGGCGCCGCTGGTCCCGCCCGGACCTGCTGTTCGCCGCGCTCGTGATCCAGGCCGCCGGTATCGCGCTGCCCGCTCTGGTCGGTGGAGTGGCGGCGGCGCTGATCTCCGCGTTCCTGTTCGGCGCGACGTTCCTCGGGATCGGTACCATCGCGCTGGCCACCGGGGCCCATCTGCGGTTCCCCCGCTCGGTGGCCCTGCTGACCGCGGGATACTCCGTCGGTCAGATCATCGGGCCGCTGGCCGTCACGCCCCTGCTCCACCACGGTTACCACCAGGCCTTGATCCTGGCCGCGGCCGTCGTCCTCGTCGCCGCTCTCGCCGCGGTCGTCCTCCGGATCGGATTCCCCCACCGCATGGCCGACGAGCCGGCCGGCGAACGACGCGCCCACCCGACTGCGTAGCCCCGACTTCGCGGTCCCGACTTCGCGGGCCCGGCGCGCGCCCGGTGTGTCCGCCGGCTCTCAGTTCTCCTCAGGCCGTCCGGGGCGAACCGGCCGGCGGAGACCCGGACGGGTCGCGTTCCAGCGAGCACGTCCCTCCGCGAGCATGAACCTCCAGGAGCGGTTGCGCTTGAAGGGCATCTCGAAGACCTCGGAGAAGAGCCACGCTCCCAGCACCGAGGCCGGCAGTCCCAGCGCGAGGGTGAACCAGAACGTGGGCAGTCCCGGTGACACGTAATGCGGGGCGACCTTGCGAACGACGACCATGACGATCGGCAGATGGATGAGGTACAGGCTGTACGAGAAGTTGCCGAGGCTGCGCACCGGGCGCGTACTGAGGAGCTTGGTGAGTGCTCGGGGCTTCCCCGTGGAGACCGCCACCAGGAGCAGCGTCATGGCGGGGACCACCGCGAGGTCCACCCAGAAGTAGTGGGCCACGGTCCAGACCGACCCCTTGGCGACTACGAGGGCCAGGACCGGCAGAGCGGCCAGGGCGGCCAGCCAGTGCCAGGGCAGACTCCGGACCCTCTCCGACGCGACCACCACTCCCGCGCCGACCAGGCCGGCGACGAACACGGGAGCGAGATTCGGGGTCAGCCCGTTCGGGCCTTCCACCGGCAACGCGCCGTTCGCCGTCAGCCCGCGCGCGACGACCAGGAGAGTGACGCCCCCGAGCAGGACCACCGCCCCGAGGCGTCTGCGGATCAGCAGGAGAAGCGGGAAGACGAGATAGAGCTCCGCCTCCACGCCGATCGACCAGAACGCCCCGTTCGGTGTCGGGGCCGTGTACATGTCCTGGGCCACGAGACCGTAGACCAGGATCGATCCGCCGGTCGGTGGTCCGAAGTGCGACGCGGGCACCACCGCCCGGGCGACCACCAGGCTGAACACCAGTGCCGCCCAGTAGGGAGGCAGGATGCGCCAGGCGCGCCGACGGAGGAACCCGGAGAGGCTTCCCAGCCGCCATCCTTTGCGCGCTGCCGAGATGGCCAGGGAGAAACCGGACAGTGCCAGAAAGAGGACGACGGCGAGACGTCCGTACATCAACCAGCCGAGCCAGGAGGGGCCCGAGTCGCGGGGGAAACCCGGGAAGGTCAGCAGCCAGCAGTGAAAGAGGACGACGTACAACGCGGCCAGGCCGCGGATTCCGTCGAGGCCCGGCACCTGGGCGCGGCCGGGCGCCGCGTCGGCCTCCTCCCTTTTCCCGTCGGGGGAGGGCGGCTCTTTCCTCTCGGGGGAGAGCAGGTGGAGATCAGTGCTGGCTGGTCGGCTCGATCCTGATGAAATCGTTCGGCCCTCTCCCCGGGTTCCCTGCTCGTGGCACGTGGTCACCGCCACGGTGATCCGCGCGCGATGCTCCGAGGCGGGCGCCCGCGTACCGACTCGGCCTTCCGTATCCGGGCAGCGCAGGGCTACCCGTGGTGACTGGTACGTCGCGCACGGCCGGAGCGTTCAAAGGGTCGGAGGCACGGGGGAGAGCGCGTGACGTTCCGTGCCGTACGGGGATCCGAGGGGACCGGGACCCCCGGATGCCGTGGGAGTCCCGGTGGCCCGGTCCGAGGTCGCCGGGACTTCGGTCACCGCCCCGGAAGTCGCGTCGTGATCTCCTGGAGCACCCACCCGTTGCCGTCCGGATCGCTGAACGACAGGAACGAGGAGTAGCTCCGGCGTTCCGGATCCGGGCCCGTGACCCGGCCCTCGGTTCCGGCGCGGTGGAACACTCCGCCCGCGTCGTGGAACACCTCGCTCACCTCGACGCCACGGTCCGCGAGCTCGGCGCGGGCCGCCTCGATGTCGGGGACGACGAGGTGCAGGCCCTCCGAGGAGCCGGGCGTGGCCGCGCTGATCCTGGTGCCGAAGATGATCGAACAGGGCGAGCCGGGCGGCGTGAACTGCACCACCCGGAAGTCCTCCCCGTCGGTGAAGTCGGCGTCGAGCCGCCATCCGAGCTTCTCGTAGAAGGCTCTGGCCCGGTCGACGTCGGCGACCGGCACCACCACGACCTCGAGTTTCATGTCCATGATGGCTTGCTCCTGTCCGTAGGCGTCCGCTGCCGACGATCGACGCCGGCCGGAGTCGGCCCGTCGCGGTGGCCACCGCTCATGTCCCCGAGCGCTTCGGCACTCTCCTCCACGTCCACGGTTGGGCCGGGGGTGGCGGATCGCAACCCGTGCGGGGCGCGGGCCCGCGGCGCGGACGGGCCCAGGCCGCCGGGCCGGGTGGTTCTGACGGGCGCCCTGACGCGGGGCGGCCGGTCCACGGCCCGTGCTCGCGCGGCACCGCCCCTCGCACGGCCCGCGTCACCGGTCGAACCGGCGACGCGGGCCGTGAGGGTGTCGTCGGGGACGGCACGGCGCTCGTCGTCCAGGGTGGTGAGGCGTGCTTCCGGCGGCCGGAGGCGCGGGCCGCGGCTTCGAGGGGGCGCGGTCAGGCCCGTACGGCATCGAGCACGACGCGGAACCGCGCCTCGCCGGACATCATGTGCTCGTAGGCCTTCGGCGCGTCGGCCAGGGGCATCCGCTCGATCAGCGGAAGGACCCCGTGCCGCACGCTGAAGGCCAGGTTGTCCTCGTTCTCGATCGGTGTTCCCGTCAGGCTCCCGGTGATGGTCCGCGTGCTGAGCACGAGGTCCGGTGTGGAGACCGATATCGGGTCGGTGCCGACCCCCACCACGATCATGCGGCCGCGCGGGGCGAGCCCGGTGAGAAGGGGGGTCATCGAACCGCCGCTGGCCGCCGTCGCGACGATGCCGTCGGCGCCGCCCAGCCGCGCCAGCGCCTCGCCGGGGTGCTCGGCGGCGCTGTCGATGTACTCGTCCGCGCCGAGGGAGGCCGCCAGCGACGCCTTCTCCGTCCCGCGGGCGATCGCCACGACCCGGTGTCCGAGCCGGGCCGCGTACTGCACCGCGAGATGTCCGAGACCTCCGATGCCCTGTACGGCCACGAGCGACCCGGGCCGGTTGTCCAGCTGCCGCAGGGCGCTGAGGCTCGTCAGGCCGGCGCACAGCAGGGGAGCCGCCTCGGCCGGCGAGATGCCCTCCGGGATCCGGGCCAGCGCGTTGGACCTGGCGTACATCACCTCGGCGTATCCGCCGTCGACGGTCGTCCCCGTCTGCTCCTGGTCGGCGCAGTTGACGAAGTCGCCGCGCCGGCACGGGTCGCACTCACCGCAGTGACCGGCCAGGAAACCGACGCCCACCCGCTCGCCGACCTGCCACGCCCGCACTCCCTCGCCCACGGCGTCGATGGTGCCGACGACCTCGTGACCCGGGACTACGGGCCGCGACGGATCGGCCCTGAGTCCTTCGACGGCGAGCACGTCGGAGTGGCACACACCGCAGCTCTCCACCTTGATGCGTACGTGGCCCGGGCGGGGCGCGACGAGTTCACGGGTGGTCCATGCGAACTGCCGTGCTCCGGTGACTTCGAATGCCTGGTACGTCGACACGTTTCTCCTGAGGGGTGCGGCGCCCCGTCCGAGCCCCGCGTGGGGACTCCCTTCGGCCTGCCTGTCCTCGCGGTCGCGGGTGGCGGAGCCGGGCCGCGGACGATCCGCGGAGGCGCTACGACGACAATATGACCGGTCGTCTTAGCCGTCAATGCGCACCCCGGGACTCGCTCGCGCCGCCGGGCCGTGCCGCCGGGCCGCACCGCCGGGTCGGCCGCCCGTTCGCGCCGCCGTATGGGCGGGCGGCGCTCGCGCGCGAGAGATTCGTCACCGCTCCAACTGGTGATTTTACTCCTGTGGAGCGACCGCCCCGGGAGTTGGGGGCCGGAGCGGTATGGCGCGATGCCGTGCGTCGCGTCCGGGGGAGGCCGTCCGGTGTGCGTCGCGTCGGTGGGAGGCCGCTCGGCGTGCGTCGCGTCCGCTCGAAATCCCTCGGCGTAGTCGTGTCGGCGGGAGGGTCGTCGGGCCGGCGGGGCCGCGGGGCCTTCGGCGAGGTCGTCGTCCGGCGGACGAGCGTATCGCCGAAGGTGCCCGCGGCGCCCCGCGGTTCAGGCGCTGGTGTGCGGCGGCGTCCGCTCGGACCCGTAGGAGCGCAGGCTGTCGACGGTGCGGTGCACGGTCTCCGTGTGCCCGAACAGGCCCGGCAGTCCGCCGGTGTGGAGAAGGACGCTGCGTTGCGCCGGGCGGATGTCACCGTCGCGGACCGCGGCGATCAGGCCGGCCATGGCACGCCCGCTGTAGACCGGGTCCAGGACGAGACCCTCGGTGAGCGCGGCGGTTCGCATCGCCGCCAGGACCGGTTCGTGCAGCACCCCGTACCCCGCGCCCACCTGGTCGGTGCGGATCCGCAGGGACCCGGGGGCGATGTCGCGGCCGGTCAGCGCGGTCGTGAGATCGGCGACGGTGACGGCGGGCTCCGCCACCGCCCCGCAGTGAACCCCGAGGACACGCCGCTCCCCGAGCGCGCCGATCAGTCCCGCCATGGTGCCGCCCGAACCCAGGGCGACCACGACGTGCTCCACGTCGGGCAGTTGGGAGAGCAACTCCGCACCGCCGTCCACATATCCCCGTGCGCCGAGGGGACTTGACCCGCCGAAGGGGATGGCGAAGGGACGCGCTCCGTCGTGGCGCAACCGGCGGCAGACCTCGTCGGTGACGTCGGCCATCGTGCTCGGATCGCTGTCGCCGGCCCAGAAGACCCTGGCTCCGAAGAGACCGTCGAGGACGAGGTTGCCGGAGCCGTTCACGGCGCTGTCGGGGGTGCCGGGGAAGACGAGCACGACGTCGAGCCCGAGGCGGGCGCCGGCGGCCGCGGTGAGACGCGCGTGGTTGCTCTGCGCGGCGCCGGTGGTGACCAGGGTGTCCGCGCCGGCGGCGAGAGCGGCGCCGACGGTCCACTCCAGCTTGCGGACCTTGTTGCCGCCGCCCCCCAGACCGATCAGGTCGTCCCGCTTGATCCAGAGGTCGTCCTCGCCCAGCCCCAGTGCCGCCGCCAGCCGCGGCACACGCTCCAGCGGGGTGGGCCAGGTCGAGAGGGCGATCTTGTCACTCATGAGAACTCCAGCTGGGGCGGTACGCGCACCGCTGACGGCGGATGCGGAGAGGTTCTGTTCCGGTGGTGCGTGTTCCGGTGGTGCACGCTCTGGTGGTGCGTGTTCCGGTGGTGCACGAATGCCACCGTATGCCGGGCCTCTTCCACTTCCGTCGACAGCCCGCCCCTACCCGTGCCCCCTGCCCCCCTGCCCTCCCGCGCCGATGTCGCGACCGCCTCGATGGCCTGCCCGGCGCCGGGGGATCCTGCGACGGGCGACGGGCGACGGGCGACGGGCGACGGGCGACGGGCGACGGGCGACGGGCGGCGGGCGGCGGGCGACGGGCGACGGCGGCGGTCGCGGGGGTGGACTACAGGTCCAGCAGGGCCTGTTCGACCACCTCGGTCAGCGCCGGGTGGATGTACAGCACGTCCCGGGCGATCCGGTCCACCGTCAGCCCCAGCTCCATGGCCTGGATCAACTGCTGGACGAGTGTCGCGGCCTGCGGGCCGATGATGTGCGCGCCGAGGATCGTCCGGTCGGCAGGATCGGCCAGGATCTTCACGAAACTGGTGGTGTCCTCCAACGCCCATCCGTACGCGGCATCCCCGTAGTCGCGGACACTCACGAGGTGGTCGATGCCGCGGCGGCGGGCCTCCTGCTCGGTCAGCCCGACACTCGCGATCTGCGGGCTGGTGAAGACCGCGTGCGGCGCGACCTTGTGGGGCAGTGTGCGCACGTCCTCGGGATGGAGCAGGTTGTGCCGCACGAGCCGGACCTCGGCGTTCGCCATGTGCTTGAGCTGGAAGTGGTTCGCCGTGTCGCCGAGGGCCCAGACCCCCGGCACCGACGTGCGGTACGCGCCGTCGGTCACGATGTGGCCGTGTCCGTCGAGGTCCAGACCGCCCGCGACGGCGTCCAGCCGGTCCGTGTTGGGCCGGCGGCCGACACACACGAACAGCGCCGCGGCCCGGACGACTTGGTCGCCGTCCGGACGGGACACGGTGACCGCGACGCCGTCGGCGTGCCCTGCGACGGAGGTGACGGCGGTGTCGAGGAGCACGCGATGACGCCGCGACGCCAGGTCGGTGAAGCGCGCCGACACCTGTTCGTCCTCGCCCATCAGCAGGCGCGGCCCCCGCTGCACGATCGTGATGTCGCAGCCGAACGCGCCGAGGACATGACCGAACTCGGCCGCGATGAACCCGCCCCCGAGGACGACCATGGACGCCGGCACCTCGTCGATCCGCATGATGGTGTCCGAGGTGTGGTAGGCGACGGTGTCGAGGCCGGGGATGTCCGGCACCACGGGGCGTGACCCGACCGCGACGACGAACGTGTCGGCGGTGATCCGCTCGGCTCCCACCCGCAACACCTTCGGCGCGACGAACCGCCCCTCCTCGGTGTACACGTCGACGCCGTTGTCCCTGCGGTGGTTCAGCGCGCTCTCGTGCAGCGGATCGATGCGGTGGAACACCCGGTCGCGGATGGCCTTCCAGTCGACGTGCTCGACGGTGGCGTGGACACCGAGTCGTGCCGCCGCCCGCGCGTCCTCGGCGGCGTCGGCGGCGACCACGAACATCTTGCTCGGAATGCAGCCCCGGTTGAGGCACGTGCCGCCGAAACGGCCGGGTTCGACGACAGCGGCGCGGAGATGGGCGAGTTCTTCGTTCAGCAGCATGTTGCCGCTGCCCGCTCCCAGAACCACGAGATCGTAATGGCGCACGTCGTTCACCTTCCGTCGACGAACGGCACGGTCCGGCGATCCACGGGCCGGCCGTGAGGGCGTGGTCCGCGCCACCCTGCTTCCCGCACGCGCGGGCACTTCGACCTGTCGGAGGAGTCCCGGGTCATCAGGGGGACCCCGGGGAGGGCAGGGGTTGCTCCGCCCAGACGGTCTTGCCGTGCTTGTGATGGCGGGCGCCCCACTGGTCGGCGAGGCTGGCCACGATGAACAGCCCACGGCCCGTCTCGTCCACCGTGCGGGCGTGCTTGACGTGCGGCGCGCTGGTCGCGCCGTCGCTGACCTCACAGGTCAGCGCCCGGTCGAGGATCAGCCGTAGGCGCAGGGGCGGAGCGCCGTGCCGGATGGCGTTGCCCACGAGTTCGCTGACGATGAGTTCGGTGGTGAACGCCGCCTCCTCGTCCACCCCCCAGGTCTTCAACTGGCGGCGCGCCGCGCGCCGGGCGAGGGGCGCGGCCTCGGCGCCGGCCGGCAGGGGGAAGGACAGGACCCGGTCCGCGGGCAGCGCGCGCGTACGGGCGAGCAGCACCAGCGTGTCGCCGGTGGGCCGGTCGTCCGGGAGCGCGGCCGCGAGGTCACCGCAGAGTTCCGCCAGGGGCCTGGCGCCGGCGGAGTCGAGGAGCGGGCGCAGCGGACCGGAGGGCGCCAGGACGGTGTCCGCCGCCGTCACCGTGCCCATCGCCAGGATGCTGCCTTCGGGGAGGTCGACCGTGGTCGCGGGGAAGGGGGCGCTGCTCGTGTCGGCGAGAAGGGGGCCTGGTGGGACGGGCAGTTCGGTGGAGGTGCCGTCGGGGAGGACGGCGACGGGCCGCGGGAGACCGGCGCGGGCGAGGGTGCAGGTGAGCTCGATCGGGTCGTAGATCGCGACGGCGCAGCCGGCGGTGAGCGACTCGCCGCGCATGGGATCCCCGGGCGGCAGCGCGGCACAGGCCTGCGAGAGACGTCCGGCGGTGTCGCTCAGGCGTGCGAGCAGTTCGTCGGGTTCCAGGTCCAGGGCCGCGAGTGTGTGGACGGCCGTGCGCAGGATTCCCACCGTGACGGCCGCGGCGATGCCCTGCTGCGCCAGGTCGCCGACGATCAGCGCGGTCCGTGCGCCGGGCAGTGCGATCGTGTCGGACCACGCTCCTCCGCCGTCCGGGTCGGGAAGGAACAGCCGCGAGATCTCCATCGTGGTCGGTGTGGCCGCGTGCTGGGGGAGAAGCCTGCGCTGGACGGTTGCGGCGATGATCCACTCGCGCATGTACGCGCGGGCGGTCTCGACGCAGAGCGCCGTGTGCGCGCACACCGCGGAGGCCACCGCGACGTCCTCCTCCTTGAAGGGGTCCTCCTGCCGGTGACGGTAGAAGCTGACCACGCCCAGCACCTGGCCGCGCAACGCCAGCGGGGCCACGATCAGGGAGTGGGCGCCGGATCGCTCGATGGCGTCGGCACGGGCCGGGTCGGCGGTGAGCCAGTCGGTGTCCTGCCCGATGGAGAGAAGGCGTGGCCGGAGGTCGGTCAGCACGCGCGCGAACGGGGTGCCTCGCGGCAGGGGGCGTACGTCTCCGACCGGGTAGGCCGCGACCGGGCCCCGGAACGCGGCCCGGCGCAGGACGATGTCCTCGCGGACGGGCACCTGCGGAGGCTCCTCTCCGTGGACGACGTCCTCGATCACCTCGACCACGGTGATGCCCGCGAACGCCGGTACGACCGCCTCCACCAGTTCCTCGCACACCGCGCCGACGTTCAGCCCCTGCCCCACGTGGGCGCGCACCGCCTCCAGCAGGGCCAGGCGGCGATGCGTGTTCTCCCGCTCGGTGACGTCGAGCGCGGACGCCACCAGTCCGAGCACATCGCCGTCGGCGTTCTCCAGCCGGACGTAGGAGACGGAGTAGATGCGTCGGCCGAGTCCGTCCGGCGCGTCGACGACGGCCCGTACGAGCCGGCTGACCACCGGCTCACCCCCGTCCAGGACCTGCTGCGCCACCGCGGCCTCTTTTTCGGGGTCCTCCAGCTCATAGGCCTGGACGAAACGTTTGCCGGCCAGGTCTTCCACCGGCGTGCCGGACAGTCCATGGGTGGCGCCGGGCACGTGGGCCACCCGCAGCTGATGGTCGAGGACGTGCAGCCGTGCCGGGGAGTGGGCGAACATCGCCTCCAGGATCGCCACGTCCTGCCCCGACACCGCGTCCCGCGCCGTGAGGACCTGCCACATCAGGGAGGTGCCGCGCAGCACCGGCTTGACCAGTACCGGCGTCGTGGCCGCGAACCCCTCGCGGCGCCCTTCCCCGCCCGCGGAGAACTCGCGCACGAGCGCGGTCACCGCCTGACCGACGGCCTCCTCGGCGGACCACCCGAACAGCTGCTCGGCCTGGCGTCGCCACTCGACGATCAGGCCGTCCTCGTCGATGAGCACGAGCACGTCACCGCTGGGCATGCGGCAGCACCTCCGCTTCCATCGGTTCGTGCCCGTCCCGCCCGCACGGCTGAACGGGCTGGTGTCCCTGGTGACTTGGGTCTCCGGATCGGCGGAGCCGGCGCCGCCCGGCCGTGCCGGGAGGGCGGCGTGTACGGAGGCCGGGGACCGGGCGGGAACGCGGCGTCGGGAAGGCGCCGCCGCGCACGCGGCCGGGGCGCACGGCCCCGGTCGGGACGAGAGGGAGGAACCGCCGCGTCATGGCCGGTCTACCGCCGCAGCGCGTCCATGTGGAGTGCGGCGTCGGCGGCCGCCTCGTCGGGAGCCCGGCCCTGCTCGCGGGCGGTCATGTAC
Source organism: Streptomyces fagopyri (assembly GCF_009498275.1). Classification (NCBI taxonomy): domain Bacteria; kingdom Bacillati; phylum Actinomycetota; class Actinomycetes; order Kitasatosporales; family Streptomycetaceae; genus Streptomyces; species Streptomyces fagopyri. The sequence goes on from NZ_CP045643.1 coordinate 7,864,188, forward strand.
GCGGCGTACCACTCCCACCAGTCGTGCGCCGGGGCGGTCGCCTCGTAGAACCCGTGGTGCTCCTCCGTCTCCCGCAGGAGCGCTGCCAGTGCGGCGACGTCCATGACAACCTCCTCCGTCGTACGGGATCCCGTCACCGTCCGTGAGGCCGCGCCCGGACCTCCCGCGGCACCCACCCGACGCCGTCCAGGTCTCCGAACGACGCGTACGGGGCGTGACCGCGGCCTTCCGGATCCGGGCCGGCCGCCCGCTCCCGGGCGCCGGGGTCATGGACGGCGTGGACCATTCGCTTCCAGGCTGGTCACGGCGATCTCCCGTGTCGGACGCCCGGTGCGCTCACGACCCCTGGTGGGCGCCGTCTGCGGCCACCCGAGCGCCGGCTCCGGGTCGTCCACGGACCGGCTCACGTAGCAATTGTCGCTTAATGGACAAGGTCCGGCGAGGCGAGATCGTCACCCCGCCGTCATGGACGGTGCCGGACGCCGCGCGTGGACCGGATCCCGCGAGACCGGCAGGCCCTGGGCGTGCCCCCTGCCCACCCCCGCCGACGCTCCGCCCGCGTGCCGTGCGTCGCGTGCCACTGGCTCGCTCCGTCTCGACGTGCGCGGGAGGCCCGGCTCGGCAGGCATGATCGCCTGGCGGATGGACACGCCCTGACCGCCCGCCCGAACTGCGGACACCGTCCCTCAGTGGGCGGTGCCGGTCTGCCAGGCGACGTGGTCGTCCGTCGCGATGACCATGTTCCCGTCCTCCAGTACCTTGAGCGCCGTCCCGGCGGCGCCCTGGGTGTTGCTGGCCCACAACGGCTTGGCCTGGGCGCTGTAGACCACCAGGTTGCCGTCCTCCTGGAACACGGCCGTGTTGCCCGCGCCCTGGGTCCGGCTCGCCCAACGGGCCTTTCCGGACTCGTCGTAGAGCACCAGGTTGCCGTCCGTCTGCATGATCAGCTGCGAGCGCACGGTCTTCACGGACTTCCCGACCCCGAACGTGAACGGCGGCTTCAACACCAGGGCGTCGGGCAGGTTGCTCCCGTCCGCAGAACCGCCGTCGCCCGTGCCCGCACCGGGGGTTGCGCCGGTGGCGGAGGGTGAGGGGGAGGGTGGGGGAGACGTCTTCGCCCCGGATCCGGAGGGCGCGGCCGATCCGTCGGCGGCCTGGTGGGTCCGTGCGGACGGCGTGGCCCGCGCGGACCCGGAGCCTTCGTCGCCGAAGGCGTGGACCAGGAGCAGCGCGCCGGCGGCGACGGCGACCACCGCACCCGCGCCGATGGCGGCCGTCCGCCCGCGCCGACCGTTTCGAGGTCCGTCGCCGTCCGGCCGCGGACTCGGAACGGGGCCCGGGTGGGTGAGGCCCGGGTGGGCGTCATGGGTGTCCGCCGCGTGCGGGCGCGCCAGTGGGCCGGGGCCCGCCTCCGGCGCGAGGAGGGTGACCGCGTCGGCCTCCCGGGTGCCGACCGCGGTGGCCGTCATGATCGGGGCGAGCGGCGCCGTCGCGTCCGAGAGGTCGGCCGACACGCCGCTCCTCATGCCGCTGCCCGTGCCGCTGCCCGGTCCGGCGAAGGTCGCGGCACGTTCCCGGTCCGCCGAGGGGGTCACGGCCAATGCCCGCTGATAGGCGGGGTGGTGGACCAGATCGGCCTCGGCCTGGCAGAGCTCCACGATCCGCTGGAGGCTGGGACGCCGGGCCGGATCACCGTGCACACAGGCCGAGATGAGTCCGGCGACTCCGGACTCCACGCCGCGCAGGTCGATCTCCCCGTGCACCGAACGGTAGGACACGGCCGCGAACGACCCGTCCCCGTAGGGCGGTCGGCCGGTGACGGCGAACGCCAGAGTGGCGCCCAGGGCGAAGACGTCCGCTCCCGGACCGGCCTCGCTGCCCGTGATCGTCTCGGGGGCGATGTATCCGGGACTGCCCATCGCGCTGCCGACCTGGGTCAGGTCGGAAGGACCGCTGTTCCGGGCGATGCCGAAGTCGATCAGTTGCGGGCCGGTGGCGGAGAGAATGACGTTGTGCGGCTTGAGGTCCCGGTGCCACACACCGCGGACGTGGATGGCGTCCAGGCCCTCGGCCAGCGCGGCCAGCATGATCCGGGCCAGGTCGGCGGGGAGCGGTCCATGGTTCATGACCGCCGCGTGCAGCGTGGGCCCCGGCACGTACTCGGTGGCCAGCCAGTACGGGGGCGCGGCCAGCTCCGCGTCGATGAGTGACGCCGTGTACGCGCTGCGGACCGTGCCCAGGGTCTCCACCTCGCGCCGGAACCGGCTGAGGGCGTGTTCGTCGTGGCGGAGGTGGTCGTTGATCACTTTGACGGCGACCGGACGGCCACCCGGTGATCGTGCGAGATACACCGTCCCCATCCCGCCCTCGCCGAGCCTGCCGACCAGACGGTAGCGGCCTATGTGCGACGGATCGGAGCCATCGAGCGAATGCACGGGACCTGTCCTCCTGAAGTGGAACCCACAGTCACCGGATCCGCCGTGAGGCCGGCTCGGCCGGGCTCCAACTCCGTTGCCCAGTGGGGTGCGCGTACCAGTCCCTCGACGCCACGTCTGGACCGGACACCGACATAGTAGAGGGAGACGGCACCCTCGCCCCACGCGCCGCGGTGGTGCCGTCCCGTACACGCGGGCGGCCCTTCACCAAGAGGCTCGGTACACACCAAAGAGCCCCAACTCGGCAACTCCGTACGGGAGTTCTGAGACAGGCCGGGGACGGACCGCGCGGACGGGGAGCCCGCCGGGATGCGCCGCGCGGCGGTGGCCGTTCGGCAGGGACGACGGACACCGTGCTGTACGGGTTCAACTGCCCCGCGTGCCGGAGGAGAAGACGTGGCAGACGGCGCGGGCGTCGGTCAGCGGGCGGGGTCAGGGGCATCCAACGGCACGCGGAACACGGGTGCTCCGGGGCGCAGCAGTCCGGGTACGCCCTGCCACAGCACGGCTCCGTTCTCGCGTTCCCAGCGCGCGGTCGCCCGGGACCGGCCCCACTGCGTCACGGCCAGTACGCACAGCATGACCGGCGGCAGCACCTGATCGGACACCACGCCGATGAACACCAGCCAGCAGCCCGTGACACCCACGAATCCCGCCGTGCGCCACAGTGACAGCCGCCGTACCGCGGCCTGCGCGGCGAGCGGTTGGTCCACGCTCGGGACGGGCACGGCGGTGTCGTACGTACGGCGCAGCCGTCCCGGGAGGCGGATGCTGAGCGGCAGCAGGACCACGGACACGACAGCGACGGCGACGGATCCCACCATCAGTGTCTCGAAGCGCTGGGCCGTGTCGACGAGGGCGAGCAGCGCGACTTCGGAGAGCACCGTGCCCGCGGCCATCATCAGGGCGGACATCCGCCCCAGACGCACCACGCGTATCAGCTTGTCGCGGGCGTCACCTGTCACCGTCGTACCTCTCTCGTCGCCGGACACCCGTACGGACAGGGGAGATCCAACTACGCGCGGAGAGCGAGGTCAATGAGCGAGAGCGCGGGGTCGGGCGCCGGCCCGCGGCTACCCGCCGGAGCCGTCCTGGACGGGGAGCCCGCCCTCGCCACCGCGGCGGGGACGGTGGGCCTGGACGGCGTCGGCCATGGCGTCGTCCTGGCCCTGGTCGCGGGTCCGGAGCCCGTCGACGACGCCCCTGATGTCGGCCGGGGAGCGGTTCTGGCTGAGCTTGAACTTGGCCTCGACGCGGGTGATGGAGAGTTCGATGCCGACGATCGCGCGCAACTGGCCCTGGATGTAGGGGACCGGAGCGTCGTCGACGGACCAGGGGGTGGCGGCCGCGGCTTCGTGCTTGTCGGTGAGCCGGCGTACCTGGTCCTCGACCCACTCGGGGTCGTCGTGGACGAGCAGGTTCCCGTGGACATGCGCGGTGATGTAGTTCCAGGTCGGAACCTGCCGGTGGTGCTCGGCCTTGGAGGGGTACCAGGTGGGTGTGACGTAGGCGTCGGGGCCGCGCACGATGACCATGGCCCGGCGGTCCGGGGGAAGCGTCCACTGCTCGTTGTTGCGGGCCATGTGCCCGATCAGGGAGCCGTGTGCCCCGGCCCCGGGATCGTAGACGAAGGGCAGCAGGGTGGCCTGGAGACCGTCCTCGGTCACGGTGATCAGGTCGGCGGCGCCATGGTGGTGCAGCAGCCGCCGGACGTTCTCGTCGGTGGGGGCGAAGTGTCGCGGAACGTACACGGTCGGCCTTTCACGGGCAGGGGGTGGCCCGGTCTGTGGCCTGCCCACCGGTTGATATCGCACTAGTGCAATATGTCATTTGAATTAGCGTAAACGTAGCAAACGGTCGCCTGTCGCGAAAGGGCCGCGGAATGGAGCGGCGGGGCGGCGAGGACACGGCGTGCGCCGCAGGCGTGCGTCTCGGTCGGGCGGTCCGGGGGCCTGTCCGGAGACCGGTCCGGCCTCCGGCCCGCAGGCCGGACCGCCGAGACGGACCCCGCCGCAGGCGCGAGCCGGCGCGCAGGTGCGTGCCCCGTTCGTGTCGTCGCTCAAGTGGGCGTCAGGGGCCCGGTTCTCCCCGCCCGCCCGACGCTTTTCCGTACACCGGGCACGACCGGCCGAGGACCCCACCCGCTGCGGCCGCCGCGGCAACGACTCCGTGCCACACGTCATGGACACGCCCCAGTTCGGTGAACTCGTCGCGGCGGGCGTCGCGTTGGCGCTCACGGGGCCCCGGCACGGAGGCGGGGGCGGCACCGTCGGCCGGGACGGCTTCACCCCGCGACCAGTAGATTGGGCGGTCCCCGGAAGTGCTGATGTCCACGTTCGAGTGGGCACGGTGGGGTGGGTGCGGTGCGCGAGCCGCGCCGGTCGACGACGCCGGAGAACGGGAGAGGCATGTCGGACAAACGCCAGGACGGCAGACGTCCGCACGGCGAGCTCGTCGCGGATGTGCTGGCCGTGCTGTGGGAGGCCGGCCGGCCGATGACCGCGCAGCAGGTCAACACGGCGCTGGACAGAGGGCTGGCGCGGACGACTACGGCCACCATCCTGACCCGGCTCCACGAGAAGGGCACACTGCGCCGCACCCCGTCGGGCCGGGGCTTCGCCTATGAGCCGGTGCAGGACGCGGCCGGGCTCGTCGCCGGGCGCATGCGCCGCGAACTGGAGAGCGAGCCGCGTCGTGACCTGGTGCTGCGGCGGTTCGTGTCCTCCCTGTCGGAGAACGACGAGGACACGTTGCGGCGCCTGCTTCTCGAAGCCGAGGACGACTCCGAGTGACCTACGCGCTGTTCCTGGTCGCGCTGGCCCTCGCGTTTCCGTGGGGCGCCTCGGTGGCAGCCCGGCGCCTGGCCGGTGTCCTCCCGCCCCGGGAGGCGTGCTGGACGCTGACGGCCGCGGCGGTCCTGATGGCCGGCGGCACGATCGCGGCGCTGGTCGGCCTGTTCCACGTGCCGTTCCTCGCGGTACTGGAACAGGTGCCGCTCGCACGCGTCGTGGAGGTGTGGCCCGCCGCGGTTCCGATGGCCTGCGTGGCCGGTGCGGTCCTGCTCGTCCAGCTCGTGCTGCTGGTGCGGCGCTGGTTGTGGCACCGTTCGCTGCTCGCCCGCGCCTGGCGGTCGGCCGCCGAGGGGACGGGCGCGGGGGACCTGCTCGTGGTGCCGGGGAGCGAGGTGGACGCCTTCGCGCTGCCCGGCCACCGGGGACGCGGCGGCCGGATCGTGGTGACCTCGGGCATGGTGCGGGCCCTGAAGGCTGCCGAGCGCGAGGTGCTGCTGGCCCACGAGCGCGCCCACCTGTCCGGCCGCCATCACCTGCTGTCGGCCGTGGTCGACCTCGCCACGACCGTTCACCCCGCGGCGCGGAGTCTGCGGGAGTCGCTGGGCTTCCATCTCGAGCGATGGGCGGACGAGGCGGCGGCCGCCGCCGTCGGCGACCGGAAGGTGGCGGCGGCGGCCATCGCCCGGGCGGCCTTGGCCGGAGCGTCGCGGAAACGCCGTACCGGTGACGGATATCCGCTGCTGTCGGTGACCAGCGGGCCGGTGCCCCAGCGGGTCGAGGCGCTGCTCCTGCCGGCGCCCGCCGTTCCGCAGGGGGGCGCCCGGCAGGCGGGTGCCCTGGGCCTCGCGACGACGGTGGCCGTTCTGGCACTGGCGGCGCTCACCCTGGCCTACGGGCTCCACGAGTACGTGGAACACGCGGCCGTGGCCGTACGGGGAAGCTGAACCGGAACCATCGTCCGGCGCCGGAACCATCGGTCCGGCGCCGGAACCGTCCGCCCCGCGCCGGGACTTGCCGTCCGACGCCGGGACCTGCGCTTCGCGGCCGGCGGAACGGCCCGGACGGACCGCCGGGCCGACGGCCGGGGGAGGGGTGACGGCGTTCGGCCGTGGATGAGTCCGTGCCCTCGCCCCGCCGTGGACGAGTCCGTCCTTCGCCCCGCGGCCGGCGCGTGACGGCGGGACGCGGTGCGGTCGAGGACGCAGTCGGCGCGGCCGGAGATCAGGGGGACGGCCGTGGGTGACGAGGACGACCGTGAGAGCCCGCTCGGTCGGCGGGGCGCCGGCGAGGGCGCGGACCGGTGCGGTCCTCGGCCCCGTCAGGCCGGCAGGGCCGAGCGGCGTTCCTGGATCTGGGCGTGGGCCATGAGGCCGAACAGGGCGGCGAGCAGTACCGCGGACGAGCCGGCGGTGCCGAGGTCGAGGCCGCCCTTGGCGTGCGGTTTGGTGAGGAAGTCACCCGCGGTGGCGCCGAGCGGCCGGGTGAGGACGAAGGCGATCCAGAACAGCAGGACGTTGGGCACCGCCGGGACCTTCATCAGCGCGACGAGCACCGCGAGCAGCCCGGCGACGAACAGTGCCCCGCCGAGGTAGCCGAGGCCGGAGCTGTCGGAGAGGAAGTCGCCCATCGAGGTACCGAGCGTGTTCGAGACGAGGATCGCCGACCAGAACAGAGCCTCACCGCGGAAGGTCACGATGTCGCGGATCTGGAACGTCATCCCGCTCAGTTTCCAGGCCAGGAAGATCGCGAGAAGGACCGAGACCAGGATGGCGGCGCCTTCGGGGTAGCCCAGCCCGAGGCCCTGCGGGCCCCTTCCGAGCGACGTCGCCCCGCCCGAGAGGTACTTGGCGCCGGCGTCGCGGTTCATGAAGTCGGACATCGTGGTGCCGGCCATGCTGGTCGAGAGGATCACGGTCCAGTAGAAGAACGGGTTGTAGTGACGGGACCTGAGCTGCACCGTCAGGGTCACCACGAACACCAGGAACAGCGCGATCGTGGTCACGAAGTAGCCGAGTCCGAGGGTCTGGGCGAACAGGTCGCCCGCCGTCTCACCCAGGGTCGTCGCGGCGACTTTCATGATCCAGAAGGCCAGAGTGACCTCGGGCAGCTTCTTCATCACCGATGTCGTCGACGTCAAGAGAGTGCTCCCGTCGTGCCTGGGGATTCGGCCTTCGCCGGACCCCGACAACGTCAGGCTGGACTCGTCCGAACCGGCCCCTCGTGGCGGACGGTGCGCACCGTCCGCCACTCCACAGGTCCCCCTCGGAAGGCGTCCCGTCCCGCTCGATCCCATGGATCCACCCGACAGGGCGATGGCGTACGGGTGCCGGGAGGCGAAGGGGAGTCGGCCGCACGCACTCCGCCGACGCCGCGGACCCAACCCGACGGGCGGACCTCGCGCACGAGTGGGCCCGAGAACCGGGTCAGTCGGCCTCTGATGTGCCGGGCGCCACCGGTGGATCGTCGCGCCGGACGAGGCGGTAGCTCTTCCGGTCGGAGTAAGCCGGCCACAGCCGGCGGCGCGCGGGGACGGCGAGGTGCTTCAACTTCCGTGGCCGTACGCTGCGCGCGGCGTTCACCAGGGCGACCATGGCCGGGGAGGCGCCCCACAACTTGCGGTACTGGTGCGTCGAGAGGCCGGCGAGCCGGGCGGCCACCGGCCAGGTCTCACCCCGGCTGATGGCGATGACGACCACCCTGAGCTGCGCGGCCGTGACCTTGCCGGGCAGGTGCGCTCCATGGGTGGCCGCCAGCTCACCGGCCGACGTCACGGCCGCGGCGAAAACGGCGTCCTTCTCCAGCCAGTTGTGGAGCACCCGGTCGGGCACACCGGCCCATGTCGCGGCCGCGTCGGGGCCGAGTCCCAGGGCCGTGGCCTGCAGTACGGCGGCCATCCGCGACGCCGTCTCGTCGTGCTGGCTCGGCAGGCCGCCCAGAGGCTCGCGCAACGCGTTCTCGACCTCGTCGCGCGCGCTGAGCCATGCCACGACGTGGGCCGCGCGCCGACCGCTGTCCGTGTCCCTTGGTTCGTACACCGCCCGCCCCTGCCCGCTACCCGGCCCGTGTGGGCTCCGGCCGTGAAGCCAGGCGCATCGGTGCCTTCATGAGATCGGAACCGTCGTCCCGCGCGTGCCCCGAAGTGCGTGAGTGACCGACGACGAGCGACTACGACAAAGTAGACGGTCTACCGAACTGTAGACGATCGGGGGGTCCGGGGTGTTCCCGAGTCCGGGGAGGCCGGGCGGTGTCGTCCCGCCATCCGTGGTCGCACAGCCGGCCCACCTGGTAGCCCCGACTCGCGCAGGTGTCGAGTATCCGGGGAAGGGCGCCCAGGGTCGCGCGCCAGGACTCGGGCGCCGAGGTGCGGTCGGAGTCGTGGAGCAGGATGGTGCCGCCGCCGTCCAGGTCGGCGGCGACGACCCGGTGGATGGACTCGGGGGTGGCGCGCGCCGTCCAGTCCTCCCCCCAGCAGGTCCACAGCACCGGGGTGAGGCCGAGGCGGTGTGCCGCGAGGTGGGCCGAGGTCGACATGACGCCGTACGGGGGCCGGAAGAGGGTGGGCGGTCGCCCGGTGACGGCGGCGACGGTGTCGCGGGCCCGGGCGAGATCGTCGTACGTGACACGCGGGCCGCGCAGGAGGAGCGGGCGGTGCAGCCAGCCGTGGACGCCGATCTCGTGGCCGGCGGCGGCGATCTCCCGGACGAGGTCCGGACAGCGCCGGGCCTCGTCGCCGAGCAGGAAGAAGGTGGCCCGGACCTCGCGTTCCGCGAGCAGTCGCAGGAAGCGCGGGGTGGACCGCGCGTCGGGTCCGTCGTCGAAGGTCAGGGCGACGTGATCGGGACGGCCGCGGCCCGACAGGCGGGGCATGGCGCGGTTGCGCAGCGGCCCGAGGGTGGAGACCACGGGTGCGGCGTGGGCCGCTACGAGCACCGGCAGAGCGGCCAGAGCGGCCGTACGGAGGATGTGGCGGGCGGTCACGAATGGTGCCCTTCGGTTCCGTTGCCGTGGCTGTCCCCATGGCGGAAGTCGTCGAGGTCGAGGCTGTGGCCGACGGTCCGCACCAGGCCGGGGCCGTCGAGCGCCGTGGCGCCGCCCGTGACCACGGCGCACGCCCACACGGCGCACGCGACCGCGGCCGTGGCGGCGAGCCGGCGGGGCGCGGAACGGGCCCGGGCGATCGAACGGGCCTGGGCGGCCGGACGGGAGCCCGCCCGTGCGGGGCCGTACCGGTGCCGGCGCGCGATCTCGGCTGCCGGGCCCTGGCCGGGGGTCCGGGTGAAGAGGCCGAGGGCGGCCTCGCGCTGCCGCGCTCCGAGCGAGCCGTCGACCAGATCGGTGAGTACGGTCTTCAGCTCCGCCGGGTCACGGATCCACACCGCCACGCCGGCCTCGTGGAGAGCGGCGGCGTTGGTCAGGCCGTGGCCCGGTATGCAGCGGTAGCTCGCGACCGGCAGCCCCGCCGCGAACGCCTCCAGCGAGGTCAGTCCGCCCGCGTTCTGCACGAGGACATCGGCGGCGTGCATCAGGGCGGGCATGTCGTCGACCCATCCGTAGGCGTACTCGATGCCGTCGGCGCGCAATCGCGCGGCCAGTGCCTCGTTGCGCCCGCAGACGACCACCGGTACGACCGCGCCCGAGTCACGCAGCTCCAGGGCCACCTGCCGGACGGGCCCGACGCCCCACGATCCGGCGACCAGCAGCGCCAGCGGGGCCTTCTCGGGCAGACCGAACCTGTCCCGCGCCCGTTCGCGTTCCGTTCCCGCGCGGGGCCGGAAACGCGGGTCGGTGACCGGCCCGCACATCCGCACGGTCCGGGCTCCGGCCGCGCGCGCCTGGGCCGCGGTCACCGGATGGGCGGCCAGATGAACGTCCACGCCCTCGGCCACCCACAGCGGGTGTACGGAGAAGTCGGTCAGGTACGTCAGCACGGGCGCGGCCAGCCGGCCGCTCTGGCACAGACCGCCCAGCACCTGGCTGGACCCGGGGTAGGTGGAGACGACCGCGCCCGTGTCCGGGTGCAGGGCGTGGAGCACCCGGTGTTCGGCCGCGCGCAACAGGGCCCGTGCGGCGGGGCCGCCGCCTCCGGCGCGCTCGCTGCTGGAGTAGATCCGCTGATAGGCCCACGGGGCACGGACGAGCATCCGGTGGTAGCCCGTGCGGACCGCCCGGCCGAGCCCGGCGGGCAGCAGGTCCAGCAGGTCGTGACGGTCCACGGCGAACCCGTCCGCCGTGAGGCGGCGGGTCAGTTCGGCCGCCGCGCCGTCGTGACCGGCGCCAACGCTCGCGGAGAAGATCGCGATCCGGCCCGCGTGCGGCGTCATGGCCGGACGAGGACCCGGTAGCGCACTCGCGCTCACGGGCCCGGCGAGCATGCGTTCGGCGTGGGGCATGGGCTGTTCCTCCACCGTCAGAGGGCATGCGGGATCTACAACATGTAGTAGTTCGCGCTCCGAAGTCCGGAGCATACCTCCTACAATTAGTAGGAGATCGCCGGGTACGCTGTCCGGAACGCGGGAGCAGGGGAGACGGACTGTGAGCGAACCGAGCGGACAGGAACCCCCTGGCGGATCCGGCAGGCGGGCCCGCGGCGAACTGGAGAGCGACGTGCTCGCCGCGCTCTGGGCCGCGGACGGCCCGATGACCGCGCGTCAGGTGCGGGAGCGACTGGCCGCCGGCCTGGCCTACACCACGGTTCTGACGATCCTGACCCGTCTCCACGGCAAGGGCATGCTGGTCCGGCACCGAGAGGGCCGGGGATACGCCTACACACCGGTCCGGGACGAGGCCTCGTACACCGCCCGGCGCATGCGGTCGCTCCTGGAGGGGGGAGCGGACCGTGAGGCGGTGCTGACCCGCTTCGTCTCGGAACTGTCCGAGCAGGACGAGGAACTGCTGCACAACCTGCTGTCCGACCACGACGCACGCGGTGGCGACGAGACCCCCACCGGAAGGCCCTGAGCCGGTGCGGATCAGCGTCTACGTTCCGTTCCTCGTATCCGCCCTGCTCACACTGCCGGCGCCGCGTCTGGCGCGGCGGCTGGCCCCGCGCCCCGCCGCCTGGGCCCTGGCCTGCGTCGCGCTCGTCACGGCGGCCGGCTGGACGGGATCGCTGGCGCTCCTGGCCTTCACCGGCGTCGCGCAGATCCCCCAGGTCGCCGCCGAGGGCCACTGGTCGGTGCGGGCGCTGCGAGCGGAGGACCCGGTGCACCTCACCGTGGCGGCGGGCGGCGCGCTCCTCCTGGCCGTGAGCCTCGTGCTGCTGGCCGTGACCGCCGTCCGGCACGTACGCCAGGTCGCCGGGGCCCGCCGGGAGTGCGCGCGGCTGCCCGGTGACACCGAGCTGGCCGTGCTCGACGACGACGCCCCGCTGGCGTTCGCGCTGGCGGGCGCGCCCGGACGGATCGTGGTGTCCCGAGGCATGCTGCGGTGCCTGGACGACGACGAACGCGGCGCTCTGCTGGCCCACGAGCGAGCGCATCTGCACGCGGGCCACCACCACTTCCAGACCCTCTGGCGGCTCACTGCGGCGGTGAACCCGCTGCTGCGGCCGCTGGCCGACGCCGGTGCGTTCGTGCTGGAACGCTGGGCGGACGAGGAGGCCGCCGCCCGGGTCGGTGACCGCACGGTCGTCGCTCGCGCCGTCGGACGGGCCGCCCTGGCAGCCGCCGGTGTGTCACGCCCCAGCGTCCTGGCGGCGACGGGTGGGGTCGTCCCCCAGCGGGTCCGGGCTCTGCTGGCTCCGCCTCCCACGCGCCGGACGCTGCCCTTCGTGGCGGGCGCGCTGCTGCTCACTCTGTGCTCCGTGAGCCTGGTCGACGCCGCGTCCGACAGCGACGAGATGGTCGACAGCGCCAAGCGTGTACGGTGTGCCGCGCACGACGCTGCGACCGGCCCGACAGCCGTCACGACGGACCACCGGCACCGCAGGCACGACTTCTGCCGCGGCTACCGGGACCGTGACGAGCACCAGGGCCCTCACGCGTAGCCGAGCGGCACGGGCGACCGCGCGACCGGCCCAGGACGCGCACCCGCCCGAGCAGTTCGCGTACGGGCATCCCCGCCCCGTCGCGGCCGCGACCGGGAACCACCGGAGGAGTTCGGGCACCCCCGGCGCCCTCGGCGTGCCCCCCTCGCGCGCCGAACCACCTCACCCTGGCGAGGTGATGGCGGCGAGCGGTTCCCGCACGAGGTCCACGATGAGATCGGGTCGTCCCACGAACGGGGAGTGGCCCGTGCGCCACTCGCGCACGTCGGTGCAGCGCGAGGCCATTCTCCGCTGCAGGCCAGGGTCGATGGCCCGGTCCCGTGCGCAGACCACGTAGGTGGAGGGCGTGTGTTTCCAGCCGTGGCGTACCGGAACTCCTCGCCCGCAGCCGGGAGCCTGAGCACGCAGCAGGTCCACCGCCCGGGCGGCAAGAGGTGCGGGACAGTCGTGGTACAGGCTGGCGGCAGCCCGGTCGGGGCGCAGAATTGTCGAGCCGTGGGGCCCTGGGCCGATCGCGTCCTGGAGTTGCGGGGAAGCCCCGCCCAGACCGGCCGCGCTCTCGCCGACATCCGGCACGAAGGCCGCCAGGTAGACCAAGTGCCCCGCTCCGCTCACCCCGGTGATCACCGACCCGCCGTAGGAGTGACCGAGCACGATCGGAGGTTCCCCCAGCGCGTCGATCGCGGCCTGGACCGCGGCCGTGTCAGCGGCCAACGAGCCCCGGTGGAGCTCGGGAACGACGACCTCGCTTCCCGCGGTCCGCAACCGCTCGGCCACCGCGGCGAAGTGCGCGGGACGGTGATAGAGACCGTGAACGAGCACGACAGCGGTCAATCGCCTCTCCTCAGGTCGGCGTCGGGCCAGGGGACCCGGTTCCGGGCGACGACCGGTCCCACCCACCGGTTCGCCCCCTCTCGATACCCCTCCCGGTGGTGCCTCGCGGCGGAAATCGACACGGTCCGTGAAGAGGTGTCGGGCCGGGTGCCCGTCGGCGAGAGGTTCAGTCGGCGGCCAGCAGGTGGGCGGGTGCGATCTGGGACAGCCTACGGATCGGCACGGTCAGGGCGGCGCTGACCAGCGCGGTGGCGGCCAGGGTGGCCAGCAGCGCGGCGCCGCTGATCGCGGACAGATGTCCGTGCAGTACGCCGTTCCCGAGCGCCGCCACCGCCACCAGACCGATCGCGGCACCCGACAGACTGCCCAGCAGCGCCAGTCCGATCCCCTCGTACAGCGTCAGTTGCGCGAGTTCCCGGTTGGTCCAGCCGGTTGCCCTCAGTACCGCGAGATCGGCCGCGCGTTCCCGCTGCGAGAGCACCAGGACGTCCACCGCTCCCGCGGCGCCGAGCACCAGGGACAGCGCGACGCTCAGGTAGTCGGCGCCGCGCGCGTGCGCCACGACGGCGTTGCCGAGCAGCGAGCCCGCCACCTCGCCCCGGAAGGCCAGCGTGAGCGCGAGGAGCACCGTGAAGGCGGCCACTCCGAGCGCCAGGCCCGCCGCGCCGAGCAGGGTGCGCCCGCGCACCCGCACGAGGTTGAGCAGGGCCAGCCCGGCCACCGAGCGCACCGGGCGGGCCCTGCGCACCGCCGTCACCGGAGCCCGGACGGCCTGCATGGGACCGAGCCGGGTCGCGAGCCAGGCCGGGATCAGGCCCGCGACGGTCGCCAGCAGCAGCGCCACCGGGAGAACCAGGAGCGACTTGGCACCGGCGTCCGGCTGGCCCAGCAGCCTGCCGAGCCCGTACGCGAGCGCCGCCCCGACGACTCCCGCCGCGACGCCGATCAGGGCCAGTTCACCGAGGACCAGTCGCAGCACTTCCCCGCCGCTCCAGCCGACACAGCGCAGCGTGCCGATCTCGGTGCGGCGGGAGCGGACCGAGGCCAGTGCCGCCTGACCGAGGAACAGCGCGCAGACCACCAGGACCAGGGTGAAGAGGATGGCGCTCTTGGTGTCGACCGCCCTGAGGATCCGCAGCGCCACGCCCTTCTCCACCCAGCGCTCCGTCACCCGCGCCGTGTCGCTCAGCGCGACGGTCTGGGGGCGGGGCGAACTGCCCACGGTCACATCGACCTGGAGCCGGGGGTAGGCGGTACGGATCTGGCCGGCCACGGCGTTGACCCGGGCGCGGGAGGCCGCGTCGACGCCGGTCACTCCCGCCACCTTGAGTCTGATCGCGCTGACCGGTGCCTTGTCCTGGAGGCTCGGGGTGCGACGGCTCCCGGTCAGCGCGGTGATCGAGTCCATCGTCGTGAGCATGGTGGGGGGCGGGGTCAGGTATCCGCCCAGGTTGCGGTCGGGCCGTAGTGGTTGCCCGTTCAGTGCCGCGCGGGTGGCTTGGTCCGCGCCCGTGACCTGGGGGGACTGGTAGGTCTCCAGCGGGGCCTCGGACAGCGGTGAGAAGCCGGGCAGTCTGTCGGTGTCGAAGCGGCCGACGACGTGGAAGTACGGCTCCTGCAGGCGCCCGAAGTCGGCCTGTTCACACCTGCCCATGCCGTCGCAGAAGGTGGAGGCGTGACTGGTCACCTTCCGGTACTGCGGGCCCGTGTTCTCCTCGGGGACGTTCGCCACCGGTTGCGCGTTCAGGTTGGTCACCCACAGGCCGGGCTTCTGCGGCGGCCGCGGCTGCACGGCGAGGCCGCCGTCCGATGTCCGGCGGTAGGTCACCGGGCCGACCGTCCAGTAGCTGGTGGCGTCGACCCCGAACCGGGTCACCGCCTTTCGGTAGCCCTGGCCGAGGTCGACGCCGACCCGGCCCACGGGTGTGCCGTGCAAACCCTTGACGAAGCTGTTGGCGGTCGGATTGCCCAGCCTCGACGGCAGCTTGGCCGGATCACCGACGTCGAGTCGCTCGACGGTGGCGCTGATCCTCCCCGCGGTCAGCGGGCGGCTGCTGAGCGCCACCGGCACGTACATGTCCCGCTGGCCCTCGGGGCTCTCCGAGGGCGGCACCACGTACGGCTTGTCCTGTTCGGTGAGCATGCGGCCCGAGGTGACGGTGCGGCGCAGGCCCACCAGCCGCTCCTCCGCCTCGGGGTCGACGGCGGACAGCAGGACCGGGTACGCGACCGGGATGTCGATGGTCGCCTTGCCCCGCCCCGACCGGCAGTTCATCCGCGAGTGGAGATCGGGGTCGAACGCGGACCTGTCGCTGAGGTCCTCGCCGATGATGCTCTCCTTCATCGGCAGTTCGAGGCTCCAGTTGGTCTTTTCCGTCTTGTCCCCGTTGAAGTAGAAGCACACGTCGTACTTCTCGTTCATCAGGTACCGCCGCGTGCTCTTGTCGACCGACCCCTTTTCCAGGGTGTCGGACTCGAACACGTCGTCGGACTTCCCCGAGGTGAGGGGGGAGCGCGTGAGGTAGACGTACTGGTCGGCGGCGCGATAGGTGCTCAGGCCCGTGGTGAGCCGGGGCGTGAACCGCAGGATCTGCCGGGTCGCCTCGCTGTCGAGGAAACGGGACACGTCGACGGAGACCGTGTTGGACACCATCAGGTAGCCGATGTTGGCCACCGGCGCCGCCACATCGACCCCGGTCAGTCCCCGGATGTGCCGGTACTGCTCCAGGGTGATGCCGCCGAAGGTGCCGGACAGGAAGTTGGGCGCGACCAGACCGCTCGACCGCTCGACGCCGGTCTGCGAGTCCGGCGGCCGCACCAGGACGTCGTACGCGGACCGGGCGTTCTTCCGTACCGTGCCCGTGGTGCTCGCCTGGCTCGTGTGCACGGTGGAGGTCAGCAGGGTGAAACTGGTCGCGGCCACCAGGATTCCGGCGGCCAGCGCCAGCGCGCGTCCACGACGCCGCAGCAGCTGCCCGATGATCATCGCTATCACGGGCGCAGTCCTCCGAGCCGGTCGAGCACGTCGGCGGAGGCGGTGATCCGCTGGTTCGAGGTGATCCTGCCGTCCTGCAGGCGCACCACGCGGTCGCCGTTCGCGGCGACCTCGGGGTCGTGGGTCGCGATGATCATCGTCATGCCGTACTGCTCACGCAGGGACATCAGCAGGTCGATGATCTCCCGGCCGATGACACTGTCGAGGTTGCCGGTCGGCTCGTCGGCCAGCAGCAGTCCCGGCCGGTTGATCAACGCGCGTGCCACGGCGACGCGTTGCTGCTGGCCGCCCGACAACTCCGCGGGCAGGGCGTCGGCCCGGCCGCCCAGGCCGACCGCCTCCAGCAGTTCCATGCCGCGCTCGCGCCGGTCGAAGTCGACCCGGCGGGGAAGCACGGGCGCCAGCACGTTGTCCAGCACGGTGAGTGCGGGCAGCAGGTGGAAGCGCTGGAAGACGAACCCGATGCGCCGCCGGTGGCCGTCCAGGTCCCGGGGAAGCAGTTCCTTCCCGTCGATCTCCACGCTGCCTTCGTCGGGCCGGTCCATCCCGCCCGTCACGTGCAGCACCGTGGACTTGCCGGACCCGGACGGCCCCGTCAGTACCACCGCCTCCCCGGGCGCGACCTCCAGGTCGACCTTGTCCAGGGCGATCAGCCCGGGGTAGCGCCGACTCACCCCTCGCAGCGCCACGTTCACAGCCATAGAAGAAGCCCCCACTCCCTGCATTGTCACAATCCAAAGGTACATTGTCACAATGCAGGAGGGAGGGACATGCCGCTTCATCACGCAGTGCTGGCGCTCCTGACGGAGCGACCGAGTCACGGCTACGAACTCAAGGTCCAGTTCGAGGAGACCATCGGGCCACAGTGGGGAGGCCTCAACATCGGTCATCTCTACCAGATCCTCGAACGGCTGGTCCGGGACGGCTATGTGACGCGCTCTCAGGTCACGCAGGCCGACCGGCCCGACAAGAACCTGTACACACTGACCCCTGCCGGCAGCGCCGAGTTGGAGACCTGGGCGACCACCGCCTGGGTACGCACCGGCGGCTTTCGCGACGAGATCTTCCTGAAGCTCCTCGGCGCCGTCGCCCTGGGCACGGAAGCGCTGGTCACTCTGATCGAGACCCAGCGGCAGACGTACCTGTCGGAGCTCGCGGGTCTCGCACGGCAGCGCAGGGCGCACGCCGGAGAGCCGCTGGTCGCCCTGCTGATCGACGCGGCCCTCGCGCACACCAAGGCGGATCTCGGGTTGCTGGACAGCGCCGAGCGGCACCTGAGCCCGCTCGCCGCGGCGCAGAGCGCGGGAAAGCCGCGACAGCCGCCGGCGCCGGACCACGGGCAGGATGCTGGTGTCGTGGCCGACGACGACGGCCACGACCTGAGAAGAAGGCCCTGGTCGGATTCCGCGTAGGGCCACGTCTCGCAGGTCGCCTTCCGGCTCGGCCGGGGAGGACGCGAGTGCGGGGGTACGGTGTCGCGGTGGCTCGATGGACCCTGCGCTCAGGATCCCGACGGGAGTCCGGAGAGGTTGGCGTCCGGCACACGCAACGGGATACGGCTCAGGTCGCCGGACGCCTCTCGACGCGGCGGCGTTCCGCCTGTGCGGTCTCGGTCTCGGTCGCGGCCTCCGGAAGCACCGGGGCCGTCCGGGCACGGTGCCGTAGGAGCGGCGGTGGCTTCGCGGCCGACATCATCGAATGTCGGCCGGTGTCGCCACCGCCACCGCGGCGCGTCACAGTGTCGCGGCCGACCCTTCCCCGGAGGCGCTGCCCGCGAGCCACTGGTCCCAGCCCAGGTTGAACGCGGCGTAGCCGTTGTCGGCCGGCGCCTTGGCGCGGGGCGAGCCGGTGATGGTGACGGGGTCGCCCTGCTTCACCTGTCCGTAGAACCACTTGGCGTCCGCCATGGACAGGTGGACGCAGCCGTGCGAGCCGCGGGCGCTGCCACTGCCCGGATTCGGGTCACCGGTCGAGTAGTGCACGTACGTGCCGGACTGGGTGAGGTGGACGTCCCAAGGCAGCGTCAGGTCGTAGTAGTTGGGACTGCCCTTGTCGCAGCTGATGCCGACGCTGCAGGAGGTCATGTGGACCTTCTCCTGCTTGTCGATGACGGCCATCGTGCCGTTCCACGTCGGGTACTGGGCGCTGCCCGCGTTGATCGACAGGGAACGCACCACCGTGCCGTTCCGGCTCACCTTCATGACATGGCTGGTGACCGAGACATCGGCGCGCACGTCGTCGCCGATCTTGAAGGTGTGCGTGTAACCGTGCACACCGTAGCGGCCGTTGCCGTTGCTGACGCCCTTCATGTCGGCGTCGATCTTCACCGTCGTGCCGGAGGGCCAGTACGCCTTCGGGCGCCAGTCGGCGCGCTTGTCGCCGAACCAGTGCCAGGCACCGGCCACCGGCTGCGAGGCGCTCACCTTCAGATGCTTCTCGACCGTGGCCCGCGCCTTGGCCGCCACCGGGTTGGTGAAGATCACGGAGATCGGCATGGCCACACCGACCGTGGTCCCCGTCTGGGGCGTGATCGTGTCCAGCAGCATCGGCGGACCCGCCGGCTTCGTCGGTGACGGTGAGGCGGTCGCGCTCGGCTTGCCCGACGCCTTCGCGTCGTCCCCGCCCGCCTTGTCACTGCCGCTCCCGCCGCAGGCGCTCGCGCCCACCAGCATCAGACCCGTGACAAGTGCGATCCCTATGCCACTCTTGCGCCGTCCCACGACCTGCCCCGCTCTCTCGCCCCACGACCCTGACGGGCCCGACTCATTGATGAGACAACGTTCGCATGGCCCCCAGTTTCGTGTGCCACGTAAAAGCTGTCTCAAGACTCGGTGCACACCGTCGGATTGACGAGGGGCCGGGGCGCGCCGACCGCCGCATCCCGGCCGAGACCTCCGTCGGCTCCGGCCCGACCGTCGCCGAGGTCAGCGCGTCGGCGTCAGCGGCCGGGACATCGCTTCGTGATCTCCTGCGACACCCATCCGTTGCCGTCCAGTAATCCGCAGGCGGAGCAGGTCGCTTCAGGCCTGATCCCAGGTCCGTCAGCGCACCCTGAGTCGCAGGTGCCGGATCATGAGGACGGCCAAGGCGATCGCCAGCAAGAGGCCCACGGCGTCGAAGAATCCGACCGCCGCGTAAGGCGCGCCGAGAAGTCGCGGAAGCTGACCGAACAGGAGACAGAGCCCAGTGCACAGGGGGTACACCCACTGGATGGCACCGCCGAAACGGTGTGTGGAAGCCGCGTTTGCCAGCTCCGTCTTGCCGCGGGACGTCAGGCGGAGGGCAAGACCGAAGATCACGAATACTCCGCCGAGTCCGACAAGAAACCAGTCCTGGACCTGCAACATGGTGCCCTCTTGAGCGTCGAGACCTCTCTGCGTATGCCGCAGCCGGGTGGGGATCATACTGCGGCGGGCGGGGGCTTTCCATGTTCGCCGGCTCTGGTCGATCCCGGCTAGGAGAACGCCGGCGACGGCCTCCGCCACCCGGTCGAAAAGCCCGCCGGAAGCGATGGGGGGCGGGCCTGTCCGTGGGCGCGCGTCGCGTCCCGTGGAGGTCTGGACACCCGCCCCCGATGAAGTGCGAGCGCGCGCGCCCTCACCTCAGTTCGGTTCCGCCAGGGTTCGCGCGACGACGTCGATCGCCCCGCGAGTCTCCTCCTCGCCGATGTCCAGACAGAACACGGCCCTGACCTCGTGCGGGCCGGCAGGCAGGGCGTGGACACCCCGGCGGTGCATCTCCTCGACGAAGGCGGCGGCCCTGCCGTTCGTCAGACGAAATCGCACGATGTTGGTCTGCACCGCGAGCGGGTCCAGATCGATCCCCTCGAAGGCCGCCACCCCCTCGGCGAACCACCGGGCGTGCGCATGCGTCTCGTTGAGGCGTTCGCGGTGGTGCTCCAGTGCGTGCAGCGCGCCGGCCGCCACTATGCCCGCCTGACGGAAGCCGCCCCCGATCTGTTGCTTGAAACGCCGTGCGCGGGCGATCAGATCGGCCGGCCCGGCCAGGCAGGAGCCGACCGGGGCGCCGAGCGCTTTGGAGAAGCAGACACTGACGGTGTCGAAGGGCGCGGCGTACGCGGCTTCGTCGACCCCCGAGAAGGCGCTCGCGTGCCACAGCCGTGCACCGTCCAGGTGGAGGGCGAGGCTTCGCTCACGACCTGCGGCGGCAACGGCTTCGATGTCCTCCAACGGCCAGACGGTGCCGCCGCCGTTGTTGTGGGTGTTCTCCACGCACAACAGACGCACCGGCGCCGGGACGGTGGAGGGGAAGAAAGGGTGCGGGGAACCCACGGCGGCGTGGACGGCCTCGGCGGTGAAGATCCCCCTGGTTCCGGGAAGCAGCCGGGGCAGTACACCGGAGTAGGCCGACGGGGCGCCGCCCTCCAGCAGGTAGACATGGGCGCTCTGCTCGAACAGCACCGCGTCCCCCGGCTCGGTGTGCACACGGATGCCGACCTGGTTGGTCATCGTGCCCGAGGGCATGAAGACGGCGTCCTCCTTGCCCAGCAGTCGTGCCGTCCTGTCCTCCAGTGCCCTCACGGTGGGATCGTCCCCGTACACGTCGTCACCCACCTCCGCCCATGCCATGGCCTCGCGCATGGCGGAACTGGGACGGCTACAGGTGTCACTGCGAAGATCGATCATGATTTCCTTCCTCGGGGGCAGCGGGTCCGGGGTGCCGCGGGCGTTGCGCGGGAAGGACGCGACCAACCGGACGACGCCCGCCCCCGCGGGGGACGTGGCCGTACGGTTCGCCGAGTCCCGGCCGTCTCCGGTCAGGACCGGCCGGAACCGACGGTCCGGGGCGGCCGGACGGCGGGCGTCGGCACCGGATCCACCGGGTGCCGCGCGTCTGCCGGAGTGTGTACGTCACGGGAGGCCGCGGGCGAGCGGCGGTTGATCAGCACGACACCGCCGACGATGACGAGGCCCCCCGCCACCTCGAGGAGACGGGGAGTCTCCGACAGCCACACGAAGGAGACGACGAGCGCGACGGGCGGCACCAGGTACAGGGCGGCCGTGGAGACGGTGATCGGCAGCCGGGCGACGGCGTAGCCCCAGATGACGAATCCCACGGCGGAGGGCAGGAGGCCGAGAGAGGCCACCGAGATGAGCGCCCGCGGTGGGGCGGTGGCGAGGGCGCGCACGGCCGCCGGAAGAAGCGGCAGGGCCAGGACGGTGCCCGCCACCATCGCGTACGTCGCCACCTCCAGGCCGCTGTAGCGGCGCAGGAGCGGCTTGGACACGCAGTGGTACGCGCCCTGCACGACGGCGGCGGCCGGCACCACGAGCGCGCCGGTCGAGAACCCGGTGGAGCCACCGCCGAGCGCGACGATCACGCAGCCGCCGATGGCGATGCCGCTGCCGACGGCCACCCGGCGGGTCACCACCTCGGACAGGAACGCCCTGCCCAGCAGGAGACTGAAGACGGGAGCGATGGCGATCAGCATGCCGGCGGTGCCCGCGGAGACATGGACCTCTCCCCAGTTGAGCAGTATCTGGTAGGCCGTCATACCGGTCGCGCCGGCGAGGCTGATCAACGGCAGATCCCGCGACCGGGGACGCCGGACTCCGAGGAGCGGGGCGACCGCCAGGAGGGCGACAGCGGCGATGGCCGGCCGAAGGAAGGACAGCGCCGCCACACCCAGGCCGTCGACCCCGACGCGAATGGCCGGAAAAGCCGAGGCCCAGAGCACCACGACGGCCGTCAGGGCGAGCATGCTGCGGGAACCCGTTCGTGTGTTCACACCTGCTACGGTGCGCCACGCAAAGGAAAAGATACAGTTAGTTGTTCTTGGTGAATCGGAAAGGCGTGCTTAAATAACGCGCGACGTCCGGTAGACACCCACCGGGGGGAGACACCCTCCGGTGGGGGCGCTCAGGCGTCAGCGCCCGGCCCGGGAGCAGCCGCGGCGGCTTCCTCGGCCTCATGGTCCTGTTGCGCACCCGCTGTTTCGGCGGCCTGTGCCAGGAGCAGTTCGGTGAGGTGGCGGATGTCGGGACGCCGGGACGTGCCGCTCCGGCTGACGGTGTAGACGGTGCGGGTCACGGGGTGAAGCAGCGGATGCAGACTGATCGTCCCCCGTGTCGAGTCCGGAACCGTCATGCGGGGCAGGAGGGCCGCTCCCGCCCCGGCGGCGACCAGCGCCGCCAGCAGGGAGAAATCGCTGCTGCGGGACCGGACGGCCGGAACGAACCCGGCCGCGCCACAGGCTCGTTGGATCATCTCGTGACAGGACGTCTCCGGACCCGGCGTGAGCCAGGGGCTGTCGGAGAGCCTTGCCAGGTCCACGACGTCTCCGGACCCGACTCCCAGGCGGGCCGCGTGATCGGGGTGCAGCGCGAGCAGGACGGGTTCCTCCATGAGTCTGGTCTGCTCGCTGCCGGAGGGAAAGTCGCGCGGAAGCACCGTATAGCCGTGCACGACCGCCAGATCGACGTCCCGGCGGCGCAGCGTCTCCAGGGCCTCGTCGGGTTCCTGCTCCACGAGCTCCAGCGTCAAGGAGACATCCGCGTCTTCCCCCGCACCGAGAACGCGCCCCCACACCGGGGCGATCAGTCGCCGCGCCGCCGAGGAGAAGGCGGCGACACGGACGCTGCCGTGACCGCCGCCGCGAATGGCTTCCAGATCGGACTCGGCGGCGGCCAGATCGCTCAGCACGATCTCGGCATGGGACACCAGCAGCTCACCGACGGGGGTCAGATGCAGCGTGCGCCCGCGCTTCTCCACGACGGGCAGCCCGACTTCCCTTTCCAACGCCGCCAGTTGCTGGGAAATGGCGGGAGCGGTCAGGTACAGCGCCTGAGCCGCGGCCGCGACCGTGCCGTGGGTGGCCAGGTACTGCAGGACTCGGAGTCGTCTCACGTCGAGCATGAAGGATTCCTTACGCAACGCGGCTGAACAGTCAAGTCTAGCTCCGCCGGTTCGGAGGGCGCGCCGAGTGACGCCGTGGGGTCGCACCCGCCGTCGGGCCCGCGTACGCCCGGCAGGACAGAGACCGTCGCGAGCCACCGCCACCGCCACGATCACGTCGCAGTGACCGCGACCGCCGCGCGACGTGCCCCGTGCCCGTGTCGCGAGCGAGGAGCAGCCCGGCCCGGCCCGCGGTCATAACCTCCGCTGATCTCTCTCGCGTCTCAGGACGCCGTGTCGCGTGCGGCCCGCCGATCCTCCCCCCTCCCCGGCCTCGGTGAGCGCCGTGACGAATTCCTCCAGGTCGGCTCCCGTCGACGCACGGCGTCGGCCTTGAACTCTCCCTGTCCGGTGCCGTCTTGGAGGCGCTGTGGGGCATCGGGCGGTGGACGCCGACGCGTTGCCGACGGCCGGTCCGTACGGCCGGCTTCTGCCGTCAGGCCCGCCGGTATCGCAGGTCCACCGCCTGCGCGGGGTGGCCGTCGTGGATCCGGGCCCACCGGACCGGTTCGATCCCGGGGCAGTCGAACAGCCGCACCCCGGACCCGAGCATGACGGGCGCCAGATGCACGGAGAACTCGTCGATCAGGTCGCGTTCGACGCACTGCCGGGCGATGTCCTGGCCGTGGATCTCCAGGTCCCCGCCGTCCGCCGCGGCCAGCCCGATCTCTACGGCCTCGGCCACGTCGCAGTCGAGGAAGGTCACACCGGGATCCGGGACCGCGTCCTCGGGATGGTGTGTCAGCACGAAGACCGGGCCACTCCACGCTCCGCCGTAGGGCTGCTTGCTCGCCTCGCCGGGATGCCGCGCGGCGATCGCGTCGTATCCACGACGACCACCCAGAACGGCGCCCAGGCCGGCGACGGATTCCTGGAGGGCGCCCGGTGCGGCCTTCACCCCGGACATCCAGTCCATCGAATGGTCCGGACCCGCCGCGAACCCGTCCAACGACATCGTCAGGTGCCACAACACCTTGCCCATCGCACTCTCCCGTCGTCCTGATGTGACGGAATGACCGCCCGGAGCCCCGAAACTCATCGGTGAGCGACCGGGTCGGCGCGCGGGGCGGTCCCGGAGACGACCGGTTCGCTCTGATCCGGTGGCCGCCTCAGACGGCCGGTCCGAGGTGCTGCTCCTTCAGGTGGTGCCACCACGACTGCCGCTCCATCCGGTCGAGTTCACGCTCGGCCCAGGAGCTGAAGCCCGAACCGGCGGTTTCCTCCTCGAGGGACGGGATGGTCCCGCCGACGGCCTCGGCCCACCCGCTGCCGTCGGCGGAGCGAAACGCGGAGTGCCGCAACAGCAGTGCCTCCAGACGGAGTTGGCGACCGACCTGCACCGCGGGTCTCCTGGCCGGGACGTCTCTCATCCGGAAGGCGGGGCGCGCGTAGATGTTCGTGACCGTGGGCTCCGGAGGATCACGCAGCCAGACCGCGTCCGGCAGCGGGTTCTCACGCATCTCCGGCGGGGCCTCACGAGGATCGTTGACGGTGACGATCATCGCCAGCCGCGCACCGGCGTAGTGCGGTTCGGGTCTGGTGACGACGGCTACGTAGACGTGGGTGTGCGGGGGAAAAGCGGGCATGTCGACCTCGCACACGACGACCTGCCCCACCACCGTCGTCAGGGGCGGCAGTTGACCTCTCAGCATGACCCCAGCATCGCAGGTCCCCCTTCTCGTCGATCATCACACGCGGCGCTTCGCGGACAACTCCTGGACCGGCGGGCCGTGGCGGCCCGGCCAGGTCGCACGGTGCGGTGCGGTACGGCGGTCGGCGGCTCGCGCGGGCGGTGCGAGGCTGCGTGCCGTCCGGCCCGGAGTGCCATGAGCCGGCCCTCGGCGGTCCGTGTCCCGGTGCTCGTGGTGGGGGACCGGTCGCGCGGTGAGGGTGCGAGGTCCGCCGTCGTGCACGGCACTGAGCCGCCGCCGCAGCAGCGGCAGCGGCAGCGGCACGGGAAGTGCTGTGAACTTCCTCAGCGCTGAGCCGCTTCCCGCGTCAGGCCGAGGGGGCGCGGGCCTCCTCGGCACGTGTGAGCGGCTCGGCGTCCACGGTGTGGTCCTCGTGGAGGCTCGCTTCCGAGCCTTCGAAGTCCTCGATCGGTCCGGCGCCGGTGAGATTCCGGCCCGAGGCTGTCCGGCGCGCCGGGCGGGGGCGTGGTCCCCGCCGCGTCCGCGCGCGGTGGCGATCGCCACCGCGCGGTACAACAATTGCGAGTACCGCCTGTCCGCCCACGCCTGCCCAGGGACGTACGTCAGGTCGATCCCATCGAGGAAGCAAATGAGCGCACCACGCGAGAACCAGGGAACCACCACCTACGACGTGATTGTGCTGGGGGCCGGGCCGGTGGGCCAGAACGTCGCCGACCGCGCCCACGCCGCCGGGCTGTCCGTGGCCGTCGTGGAGCGGGAACTCGTCGGAGGCGAATGCTCCTACTGGGCGTGCGTGCCCAGTAAGGCGCTGCTGCGGCCGGTCATCGCGGTCGCCGACGTCCGCCGTGTGGACGGTGCCCGGCAGGCCGTCACCGGCTCGCTCGACACCGACGGCGTCTTCGCCCGCCGTAATCACTATGTCGCCGACTGGGACGACAGCCGGCAGGCGCTGGGGATCAAGTCCCTCGGCGCCGACCTCTTCCGCGGCCACGGTCGCTTCGAGGGGCCGGGCAGGGTCACCGTCACCCGGGACGACGGCGCACAGCAGACCCTCACGGCCCGGCACGCGGTGGCCGTCGCCACCGGCAGCCTGCCGGTGCTGCCCGACATTCCGGGCATCGAAGAGGCCCGGCCCTGGACGAACCGGCACGGCACCGACTCCAGTACCGTGCCCGCCCGTCTCGCCGTCATCGGCGGCGGCGGTGTCGGCGTCGAGATGGCCACCCTCTGGCAGGGCCTCGGCTCCCGGGTCACCTTGCTCGCCCGCCGCAGCCTGCTTCCCCGACTGGAGCCGTTCGCCGGTGAGTTGGTCGCCCAGGGGCTGGGCGACGCGGGTGTGGACGTGCGGATCGGTGTGCGGGTGACCGCCCTGCGCCGCCCGGACCCCGAGGGGCCGGTCTTCCTGACCCTGGACGACGGCGGCGAGTTGGAGGCCGACGAGGTGCTGTTCGCCACCGGACGTACCCCCGCGACCGGCGACATCGGCCTCGACAGGATCGGTCTCACCCCCGGCTCGTGGCTGGACGTGGACACCACCTGCCTGGTCGACGGTGTCGACGGAGAGTGGCTGTACGCCCTCGGCGACGTCAACCACCGCGCTCTGCTCACCCACCAGGGCAAGTACCAGGCCCGGACCGCGGGGGACGCGATCGGCGCGCGGGCCGCCGGCCGCCCGGTGGACGACGCTCCCTGGGGAGACCACGCCACCACCGCCGACCAGCACGCCGTACCCCAGGTCTTCTTCACCGATCCCGAGGCGGCCGCGGTGGGCCTGACCGCCGGGCAGGCCGTCGACGCCGGCCACCGGATCAGGACCGTCGACCTCGATCTCAACGCAGCCCAGGGCGCCAACCTCTACGCCGACGGCTACCAGGGGCACGCCCGGCTGGTCGTCGACCTCGACCGGGAGATCCTGCTCGGCGCCACCTTCGTCGGTCCCGGTGTCAGCGAGCTGCTGCACTCGGCGACCGTCGCGGTCGCGGGGGAGGTCCCGCTCAAGCGGCTCAGGCACGCGATCGCCTGCTTCCCCACCGTCAGCGAGATCTGGCTCTTCCTCCTGGCCGCCTACCAGCGGGACAAGGAGACGCCGCACGCCGCTTCCGCGTGATGCCGCCACCCCGGACCGAGGGGCCCACGAAGAGCGTCCCCCGCCGAGGGGGCGTTCCGTCCGGGGAGACCGCGGAAGACGACCCGTGTCAGCCCCGGTCGGGTGGGGGTGCCCGGCGGATCAGCTGGAGGGCGAGGGACTTCGCGGTGTTCGAGACAGGCGGCGACCACACTCCCCTCGTGCGCCCGGTACCAGGCGCGGGCGGTGGGATGATCCGCGAAGGAGCGGCAGTGCCCGACCGCGCGCGACGAGGCCGGACCGGGAAGTCTCCCGCTCAGGCCCACCGCCTCGCAGCCGTCACGCAGGATGCGCTCGTTCACCGCACGCCACCACGGACTGCCGGGCCGGTCGTCGCGGGCCGGCCGCGGCACGCCCCGCCGCACCTGCCGGCGCGTGAACGACATCGCCGCCCGGCGGAACGGCAGGTGCCGGAGTGACGGGAGGGCTCGTCCGCCGGAGTGCCCGCGGGCTCCGCCCGGGGGCGTTCTCACCCCGAGAGTCTCTCCGTCGGCCGTGTCCGGTCAGGTCCACTCCAGGGTGGTGGGTGGCGTCGGACATGCGCAGCGCCTGCCGCGGGGTCAGCCGATCGCGAGGCGTCCGCCGGTGGCCTCGAGGACGGCGCCCGTGATGTAGCTGGCGCGGGAGGAAGCGAGGAACACGATCGCCTCCGCGATCTCCTCGGGCTCGGCGACCCTTTGCAGTACGGTGTTTCGCGCAATCATCCGGAGGGTTTCGCCGCCCATGTCGTCGGTCCCCGGGGTGTGGACAGGGCCGGGGGCCACGGCGTTCACGCGGACGCCCCGGGCACCGAACTCGTCGGCCCACGCACGGGTGAGGAGTTCGAGCGCGGCTTTGGAGGCTCCGTAGACCGCCGCGCCCCGGAACAGGGTGGTGGCCGCCCCTGTACTCAGATTCACGATGGAGCCGTGTCCCCGTGCGGCCATCGCCGGTGCGAGCGCGCCGACCAGGAGCATCGGCGCACGCGTGTTGACGGCCATGTGGGCGTCGAACATCTCGGCTGTGCTGTCCGGGGTTCCGGCGAACCGGTAGATGCCGGCGTTGTTGATCAGTACGTCCACCTCGCCCGCTTCGGCCGCGAGGCGCAACACCTCCTCGGGCCGGCTCAGATCCGCGGCGACGTACCGGGCGCGTCCGCCCGCGGCGGCGATCTCGTCGACCGTCTCGGCGCCGCGCGTCCCGTCCCGGCCGTGGACGACGACCGAGGCCCCCAGAGCGGCCAGGCGCAGGGCGGTGGCCCGGCCGATTCCGGCGGTGGCACCGGTGACGAGAGCGGTGGATCCGGTCAGTTCCGCGGTCATGCGAGGCTCCTCGGGGACGAGACGTGCGACGTGCGGTCCGCTGTCCCCGGACAACTGTCAGGGCCTGTCCGGGGGCACGGATCTGGGTAGGGGTTGGGCCGGCGGGATGAAGCAGGTGGCCGCCGCGACGGACGCCGAGGCATGCGGCCCCGAGGGATGGGCGGTGCCGCAGGTAGGAACACCTGACGCGTGCAGGGGCCCCGCGCGGTTGCCGATCGGCGCCCCTGTCCAGATCGCGCGGCTCGACCCGGAAGAGACACACAGCACCCTGCCAGGAGTCCGACGACGAAGATCGTCGTCCTCGGCACCGGTTACGTGGACGGCGCCCTCCGCTGCGGAGTTCAGCCCCTTCGACCCCGGTACCCGTACCGGGGCCCACCGGACGAGCGACACCGCCCTGGCCGTGAACGAACAGGGCCCGCTCGCTCCTCGGCGTGGCCGACTACGCCATCGCCGTCGCCATCGCCTTGGCGTTCGCCTTCGCCGACGAACTGGCGACTCCGCGAACCCGCCGCGCGGGGACGGCCGTCGGCTACTGCGTGGCCGAAGCCCTCCAACCGCTCGATATGCGACGGTGGTCGAGATCAGAGCAGGGTCAGGATGCGGGGGCCGTCCTCGGTGATGGCGATGGTGTGCTCGATGTGGGCGGCTCGGCTGCCGTCGATCGTGCGCAGGGTCCAGCCGTCGGGGTCGGTGCGGTAGTCGTCGCGTCCTCCGGCCATGAACATGGGCTCGATGGCGAGGGCGAGACCGTGGCGCAGGGGGAAACCGCGGCCGGGCCGACCGTGGTTGGGGACGTGGGGGTCCTCGTGCATCTGGCGGCCGATGCCGTGGCCGCCGAAGTCGGAGGGCATGCCGCAGTTCTTCCGCCGGGCGACCGTGCTGATGGCATGGGAGATGTCTCCGATGCGGTGGCCGACGGTGGCGGCGGCGATGCCGGCGTCCAGGGCTTGTTGAGTGGCCGCGATGAGTTCCAGGTCGGCGGGACGAGGGGTGCCGACGGTGAAACTGATGGCGGCGTCGCCGGTCCAGCCGTCGAGTTCGGCTCCGCAGTCGATGCTGACCAGGTCGCCGTCGCGCAGCCGGTGGTCGTCGGGGATGCCGTGCGAGACGGCGTCGTTGACGGAGGCGCAGATCACGGCCGGGAAGGGGACGGGAGCGAAGGAAGGCTGGTAGCCGAGGAACGGGGAGCGCGCGCCGGCCGTGGTCAGAACGGCGCGGGCGGCCTCGTCCAGTTCGCGCAGGCGCACTCCCACGGCCGCGGCTGTGCGGGCGGCCGCGAGTGCCTGGGCCACGACCCGTCCGGCTTCACGCATCGCCTCCAGTGCCGTGTCGGTTTTGATCTCCACCATGTTCCGTGACTCCTCGCGATGCGCCGTTGCCCAATACTTATACCGGTATTAGTATCACGGGCATGGTGAGAGTTCCTTTGACCCCGGAAGAGCGGCAACGCGGAGAGCGCTTCGGCGCCCTGCTCCGTCAGGCCCGCGGTGACCGCAGCATGGTGGACGTGGCGGCGGCGGCCGGGGTGTCCGCGGAGACACTCCGCAAGATCGAGACCGGCCGGGCCCCGACCCCCGCCTTCTTCACCGTGGCCGCCTTGGCCCACACGCTGGACCTGTCGCTGGACGTCCTGGCCGCCGCCTGCGCGGAAGACGCCGACTGTGACGGGCAAGCCATGTCGGCGTGATCACCGGAGCGGCGCCGCGCCGGTCAGGAGGCGGCGGCACGTCCCGGGCGGAGGAAGAGGGCGAGGACGGTGCCGGCGACGACGAGGGGTGTGATCCACAGGAACCCGCCGCCGGTGGCGTGGGCGAAGGCGTCGAGGGCGCCGGGGCGTACCGGGGCGGGCAGTGTTCGGATCGTCTCCGGGCGGGAGGGGTCGAACGCGGCGGGCAGGCGCAGCCGGCGGAGGCGGCTGGTGAAGCCGGACGTGAGGAGGGTCCCGAAGACGGCGACGCCGAACGCGGCGCCGATGGAGCGGGCGAACGTGACGACCGCGCTGGCCGCACCGATGTCCTCGCCCGGGACGGCGTTCTGCACCGCCGTGAGCACGACCATGGGAACCATGCCCATGCCGACGCCGGTGACGAGGAAGTAGCAGCTGAGGGTGGCCGTCGAGGTGCCGCCGCCGACGGTGCCCAGCAGGAAGAGGCCGGCGACGTTGAGCGCGAGGCCGGTGACCAGGATCGGACGGAGCCGCTCGACGTGTGCCGCCCACCGTCCGGCGAGGGACTGGCTGACGACCAGACCGATGACCAGGGGCAGCAGATGCACACCGGACAGGGTGGCCGACACGCCGTGGACGATCTGCAGATATGTGGGGAGGTAGACCAGCACGCTGAACATCGCGGCGTTGGCGACGAACCCGATCAGCGAGCCGAGGACGACGGTGCGGGACGCGAGCATGGTCAGCGGCAGGACGGGGGCGGCGGCCCGGCGCTCCACGAGGGGCAGCAGCGCCGCCACGGCGACGGTGGCGACGATCAGGCCGATGATGCGGGGCGAGGTCCAGCCCCAGTTCCGGCCGAAAGAGGTGACGAGCACGATGCCCGTGGCCATCGCGGCGAGCAGCAGGGCACCCGCGTGGTCGACGCGCGCGGTGGCTCTGCGGACACCGGCGGGCAGCACACGGGCGGCGATGACGAGCGTGACCACGCCCACGGGAAGATTGATCAAGAAGGCCCACCGCCAGGAGAGCTGGTCGGTGAAGATGCCGCCCAGCAGCGGTCCGACGATGCTGGCGACGCCGTAGACGGAGCCGAACATGCCCTGGTAGCGGCCTCGTTCGCCGGGGGCGACCACGTCACCGACGAGGGCGAAGGTGAGCACGATCATGCCGCCACCGCCGATGCCCTGCAGTGCGCGCGCTCCGATGAGTTCGGGCAGGTTCTGGGCGAGACCGCAGGCGGCCGAGGCGATGAGGAAGACGCCCGTGGAGGCGAGGTAGAGGCGCTTGCGCCCGAACATGTCGCCGAG
Source organism: Streptomyces fagopyri (assembly GCF_009498275.1). NCBI lineage: Bacteria > Bacillati > Actinomycetota > Actinomycetes > Kitasatosporales > Streptomycetaceae > Streptomyces > Streptomyces fagopyri. Next base: position 7,895,201 of record NZ_CP045643.1, read on the forward strand.
CTTGCCCCACAGGGGGGTGGCCGCGGTGGAGGCCAGCAGGTAGGCCGCGCTGACCCAGGCGATGGCGTCGAAACCGTCGAGGTCCTCGGCTATGCGGGGCAGGGCGGTGGAGACGATGGTCTGGTCGAGGGCGGAGAGCAGGACCGCCAGGACCAGGGCGGTCATGGCCGCCGCGATGTTGGGGGCGGTCACCGCGGGTGACCGCGCGGGTACCTGGGTGTGTGACATGGGGAGAAGCCCTTCGGGAACGGGCACGCCGCGCGCGGCCGGGGAGACGGGCCAGGGATTCCTGGCGGGTGCGGGCCGTCTTCCGGCCGGGCGCGGCGAAGGTGTGCTGAGGAGGTCGGTGTGCCGGTGGTGCGTGCCCTGCCGGGGAGTTCCGGCTCAGGCGCTGGTGATGGTCTTGTACTCGGTGTACGTGCCGAGACCGACCGCGCCGTACTCGCGGCCGATGCCGCTGTTCTTGAAGCCGCCGAAGGGGCCGTCGAAGCCGATCGGGGCGCCGTTGACGGTGACGGTGCCGGTACGCAGGCGACGGGCGACGGCGAACGCGTGCTCCTGGTCGGCCGACCAGACGCCGCCGGACAGGCCGTACTCCGACTCGTTGGCGATGCGGACGGCGTCGTCCTCGTCCTTGTACGGGATGACGACGATGACCGGGCCGAAGATCTCCTCCCGCGCGACGCGCATGGAGTTGTCCACGTCGGCGAAGACCGTCGGCGTGACGTAGTTGCCCGCCTCCAGGCCCTCGGGGACCTGCGGGCCACCGGTGACGAGGCGGGCGCCCTCCTCGATGCCGGTCCTGATGTAGTCGACGACGCGCTGCTGCTGGTCGCGGCGGATCATCGGGCCTATGAAGGTGTCCTGGTCGAGCGGGTCGCCCACCTTCAGTGAGTCGACCAGTTCCTTCAGCGCCTCGACGACCTCCTCGTAGCGGGAGCTGGGCGCCAGTACGCGGGTCTGGGCGATACATGCCTCGCCGTTGTTGAGCAGCGAGCCGAACTTCAGGCCCTGGACGGCCTTCTGGACGTCGGCGTCCGGGAGGATCAGGGCGGCCGACTTGCCTCCCAGCTCCAGGCTGACGCGCTTGAGCTGCCGGCCGGCGATGGCGGCGATGGCGCGGCCCGCGCCGGTGGAGCCGGTGAAGGCGATCTTGTCGACGTCCGGGTGCGAGATCAGGTACTCGCTGGTGTCCCGGTCGGCGGGTACGACGCTGATCACGCCCTCGGGGAAGCCGGTGCGGTCCAGCAGTTCGGCGAGGAAACCCATGCTGAGGGAGTTCTCCGGGGAGACCTTCAGGATCACGCTGTTGCCGGCGAGCAGCGCCGGGATGATCTTCGCGGTGGCGGAGGAGAACGGTGAGTTCCACGGGATGACGGCGGCGACCACGCCGACCGCCTCGCGCCGCACGACACTGCGGAACGGGTTGGCCGGGTCGGACGGCACCAGGGTCGCCTCCCAGGCGAACTCCTCGGCCGCCTTGAAGTAGGCGTTGGCCTGCCGGGTGAGACCGCCCTGTCCGGCGAGGGTGAACCAGCCGGCCGAGCCGTTCTCGGCCGTGATCAGCGCGGCGATCTTCTCGGCGTTCTCCTCGCGCAGCCCGTTGAAACGGCGCAGCAGCGCCAGGCGCTCGGCGGGCGGGGTGCTGCTCCACGCGCCCGCTCCGAACGAGGCGCGGGCGGCGGCCACGGCGCGGTCGATGTCGGCGGGCCGGGCCTGGGCGGCACGGGCGACCACGGACTGGTCGTGAGGTGAGCGGATGTCGAGCAGCTCCGGGTCGCTCGGCTCGCTCCAGGAGCCGCCGATGAAGAGTCGGTCATAGGTCGTCGTCATGACGTCGTTCCTTCCAGTGGCGTTCTTAAGTGCTACGTCAATGTAGCACTTAAGGAGAAAGTGATCGCAAGGGTGTGGTTGTAAGTGTTGGATACGACACCGTTGAGGTACTCTTCCGGGATGAGGGCCGATGCCGTACGCAACCTGGAGGCCGTTCTGGCGGCTGGAGCGCGCGTGCTCGCCGCGGATCCGGGGGCGGGCATCGCCGACATCGCCGCGGAGGCGGGTGTCGACCGGCGCACCGTCTACCGGCGCTTCAGCAGCCGGGAGGCGCTCCTGGCCGCGGTGCACGGGGCCCGCCTCGACGCGATCGAGGCGGCGCTCGGAAGGGCCCGCCTGCGGGAGGCCCCGGTCCAGGTCGCCCTGCACCGCTACGTCGAGGGCATCATCGAGGTCAACCGCACCTGGCCCGTCGACCTCGCGCGGATGCTGGCTGACGCGCCCTCCCGCGAGCGGCGCGATCACGTCGTGCGCGAGGTCGAGACCTTCCTGACGCGTGCGACCGACGAAGGACTGCTCCGCCAGGGCCTCCCGCCGGGCTTCGCGGCCTCCTTCATCCCGCTGCTCGTGCACCAGGTGGCGCGGAACCTGCCGGGGCTCACCGCCGCGCAGGCGGCTGACGTGGCGGTCGACGCCCTGCTCAACGGCATCGGGGCCGCGCCCGCCCGGTCCCCGCTCCCACAGCCCCGGTCCGGGTGACCGTCACGGGTACCACGCAGGGGAGCGGGCAGCCCATGAACAGGCCGTGGCCCTGGCGATTTCTCCGCTCACAAGTGGTGATGTGCCGCATCGCCGCATCGCCGCATCGGGATGACGCGGGGCCCGGCCGAAGACTTCGACGACCCCGGCGCGCCCGGAGGGCCGCACGGATCCGCCGGGACCGCGCTCCGTGGTCCCGTCCGGCGGCCCGGGCACCCCACACTCCCGGTGGTCCCGCGCTCCCGGTGGTGCGCCGACGCCTGCGGAAGCGGCGCCGCTCACGGACGGGCCCGGGCCGTCCGGCTCCGCGGTTCTCCTCGGCCTGTGTCGTTCCCGGTCATCCCGGTGACGGCCGGGCTACTGTCGGCAGACCGAAAGCCGGAGAGTCCCGGACGGCTGATGGGCCCCGTGCGGCTCCTGCGGCAAGGTGTGGCGGGCCGGCGAGTCCACATCGGCGGAGCGCCCCGGGACGCGACGGCCGGTCATGTCCCCCACTTCCCCTTCGCAGCCGCCGCCGCAGACGGCGTCCCCCCGCTGGCCCGCATCCCCGCCGGCCGGTCACCGCCGGGCCCAGGGCGGCACGTACCCGTGCGCGGGACAGGGCCCACGACCCCTGAGGAAGCGTCATGAACGACGCAGACAAGGCCGTAGTGCACCACCGCACCGCCACCGTGGGCGGACGTACCGTGTTCTACCGCGAGGCGGGCGATCCGGCGGCCCCTGCGGTGGTTCTCCTGCACGGCTTCCCCGCGTCCTCCCACATGTTCCGCAATCTCATCCCGGAACTCTCGGACCGGTACCACGTCATCGCTCCCGACCACATCGGCTACGGCTTCTCCGACGCGCCGCCGGTCGACGAGTTCACGTACTCGTTCGAGAACCTGACCGCCATCACTCTCGAACTCCTCGACCGGATCGGTATCGGGAGGTTCGCCCTCTACATCCACGACTACGGGGCACCCATCGGGCTGCGTATCGCCAGCCGTGACCCCGAGCGTGTCACCGCGCTGCTCGTCCAGTCGGGCAACGCGTACATGGAGGGCTTCACCCCCTTCTGGGACGTGCTCTTCGCCCACGCGAAGGACCGCCCCGGCAACGAGGAAGAGGTCCGGACGTACCTGGAGGCGGACAAGACGCGCTGGCAGTACACCCACGGCGTTCCCGAGGACCGTCTCGACCGGGTCGCCCCGGACACGTGGGCACTCGACCAGGCCCTGATGGATCGGCCCGGCAACAAGGAGGCGCAGCTCCAGCTGTTCTGGGACTACCAGTTCAATCTCCCCGCCTACCCCGACTTCCAGGAGTACTTCCGCCGGCACCAGCCGCCGACGCTGATCACGTGGGGAGAACACGACGAGATCTTCGGCGCGGACGGAGCGCGCGCCTACGCGCGTGACCTGCCCGGAGCGGAGATCCACCTTCTGGACACGGGGCACTTCGCCCTCGAGTCGCACGGACCCGAGATCGCGGCCCTGATCCGCGACTTCCTCGGCAGGGTGCCGGCCTGACAGCCGTCCCGCCGAGGGGTGCGGGGGAGGACGCGGAACCGGAGTCGTGGCCGCCCGTGAAGGCGCCACGTCCCTGACCGACCGGAGCGGTCGGACCTGACCGAGGAGGACCCGAGCATGGTGCGGACGGACACGGACATGGACATGGACATGGAGACGGTGGATCTCCTCGTGTTCGGGGGAGGCAAGGGCGGCAAGACACTCGCGACCGACATGGCACGCGGCGGACAGCGCGTCGTCATGGTGGAGCGCGGCATGATCGGCGGAGGCTGCATCAACGTCGCGTGCATTCCCACGAAGACCCTGGTGACCAGCGCCCGCCTTCTCGAACGAATCTCCCGGGCGGAGGAGATGGGGGTGCGCGGCACGAAGGCCGCGGTGGACCTCGGGCTCCTGCGCGCCCACAAGGAAGGTGTCGTGGCGGGGATGGTGGACCTCAACCACCAGCAGTTCCTGTCGAGTGGCATGGACTTCGTCCTGGGCGTCGCCGAGTTCGTCGCCGAGCGCACGGTACGGATCAAGCTCAACGACGGCGGGACGCGCATCGTCCGCGGCGACGACGTGGTGATCAACACGGGGACGGTGCCGCGTGTCCCGGCCATTCCCGGGCTGGCCGAGGCGGAACCGCTGACGAGCGAGACGCTGCTGCACCTGGACCGCATCCCGGAGCACCTGGTCGTGATGGGGGGCGGGTACGTGGGTCTTGAGTTCGCCCAGATGTTCGCGGTGTTCGGCAGCAGAGTCAGCGTCGTGCACCGGGGGGAACGGCTCCTGCCGCACGAGGACCCGGACATCGCGCAGGCCGTGACCGAGGTGCTGCGGGACTCCGGAGTCGAGTTCCATCCGGGTGCGGACGTGCGGGAGGTGACCCGTGGGCCGAACGGCGACGTCACCGTCCATGGCGCGGACGGCACCCGGGTGACGGGCACGGACATCCTGGCCGCGGTCGGACGGGAACCCGTCACCCGTGATCTCGGCCTGGAGACCGCGGGTGTCGAGACCGACGCCCGCGGGTTCGTGAAGGTCGACGACCGCCTGCGCACCTCCGCCGACCACACCTGGGCCGTGGGCGACGTGGCGGGCAGCCCCCAGTACACACATGTCTCACTCGACGACTACCGCGTCGTCAAGGCCAACCTCACCGGCGGGGACAGGCGCACCACCGGACGTCTCATTCCGTGGAGCATGTTCATCACCCCCGAACTGGCCCGCGTCGGGATGACCGAGACCCAGGCACGCGCCGCCGGCCACGACGTACGCGTCGCCAGGATGCCGGTGAAGGCCGTCCCGCGTGCCCGCACCCTGCGTGAGACACGCGGTCTGTGGAAGGCCGTCGTCGAGCGGGGCAGCGACCGGATCCTGGGAGCCGCCCTGTTCGGGGCGGAGGCCTCGGAAGTGCTGGCGGTGGTGCAGACCGCGATGCTCACGGGCGTCCCCTACACGCTGTTGCGTGACGCGATCATCGCGCACCCGACCATGGCAGAGGGCCTGAACAACCTCTTCAACTCCTGGAGCGAGTAACCGGGCCGGGTCGGAACGACGGTGGGGGAAGGCGACCGGACGGCGGATCCGGCGCGCGGTTGACGGCCGGTCAAACGCCGGCGCGACCGTGCGGACTCCGGCGCACTCCACCCTCGCACGGCAGTACGATCAACACTCGATGTGCCCGTAGGTTCGCGTCGGAATCCGTTCGCCGCGAACTCGATGCTCCGCGGCCTGCTCCGCGGGCGGAGCGGATGCGGGCTCATCCCCCGTACCCGGTCTTGAGGCGAAGAAACTGCGTTGCGACCACGTGGACGAGCGGCCGTCGCGCGCGGCCGTGCACGGGGAGCCCCGGAGGCGACGTCCACGCCGTACCGAGCCGCTTGCACCAAGAGAGGAAGAATCGCCCCGATGACCAGTGAGGACGGCGTGACCGAAGAGTCGGCCCCCGCACGTGTGATCGCCGGTCGCTACTCCCTGCTGTCACGCCTCGGCGCGGGCGGTATGGGCACCGTGTGGCGCGCTCACGACGAGGTGTTGCACCGTGAGGTCGCCATCAAGGAGGTCCGCCCGCCCGCCGGGCTGGCCGAGTCGGCCATCGAGCGGATGTACACGCGCCTGGAGCGTGAGGCGTGGGCCGCGGCACGGGTGTCGCACCGCAACGTGGTGACCGTCTACGACGTGGCGATGGAGGAGGGCCGCCCGTGGATCGTCATGGAGCTGGTACGAGGCCAGTCGCTCGCCGACCTGCTCGGCGCCGAGGGCACGCTCACCGCGCAGCGTGCCGCGTCCATCGGCGGTGAGGTGCTCGCCGCTCTCCGGGCCGCCCACGAGGCGGGCGTGCTGCACCGCGACGTCAAGCCGGCCAACGTGCTGATGGCCAAGGACGGTCGTGTGGTCCTCACCGACTTCGGCATCGCCGTGGTCGAGGGCAGCACGGCGCTCACCATGACCGGTGAAGTCGTCGGATCGCCCGAGTTCCTCGCCCCGGAGCGGGCTCTGGGCAAGAACCCGGGGCTCGCGTCGGACCTCTGGTCGCTCGGCGTCCTGCTCTACGCGGCGGTCGAGGGAAGCTCCCCCTTCCGTCAGAACACCCCCCTCAGCACCCTGCGGGCCATCGTGGACGCGGAGTTGCCGCCCACGCGCCGTGCCGGGGCCCTCGCCCCGGTCATCGAAGGGCTGCTGCGCAAGGATCCGGACGAACGCCTCGGCGCCGAACAGGCGGCGCGGGACCTGCGGTTGGTCAGTGAGGGCGGCACCCCCGAGACGGGAACCGCGCGGGAGGCCGCGTACTCACCGACCGTCGTGACGGAGCCCGCGACGCAGGACACCACGCAGGACACCACGCAGGTGTCTCAGGACCGGTCCGGGACGCAGGACACGACACGGCTGTCCCAGGGCCAGGCCGAGACCGGGGACACGACACGGCTGTCTCCGGCTCAGCCCGAGACCCGGGACACGACCCGGCCGGCACCCGCACAGCCCGAGGCGCCGGTCGCCGCCGCACAGGCCGAGACTCCGGTCGCCGCCGCACAGCCCGAGACTCCGGTCGCCGCCGCACAGCCCGAGACTCCGGTCGCCGCCGCGCAGCCCGTGTCGCAGCAACCCGCCACGCACGTCTCGGCCCAGCCGGCCGCCGAGCTTCCCCCGGCGCCCCCGGCAGCCGCGTATTCCGTGCCGACGGACCCCACCGCTGGAGCGACACCGGCGCAGGCCCCGTCCCGCCCCGCCTCGCGGCGCGGCGTCGCCCTCGTGGCCGCGGGCGCGGCCCTGTGCGCTCTGGCGCTGGCCGGGACGGGCTACGCCCTTCTGAACGGCGGGGACGACGAGGGCAAGCAGCGGACGGCGGGCGCCGGTTCGGCTTCCTCCAGCCCGAAGGACGGGTCGCAGGGCGCCGAGGCCGCCGCTCCCGGTTCCGGGGGCGACGGGCAGGACTCGTCCACGTCCGAGGGGGTGCGCATGCGGGTGACCGGATCCCGGACGACGTACTCGGGATCGTGCCCGCCTTCGAGCGGCGAGGCGCCCACCTTCACCGCGACGTTCTCCGTCGACCGGCTCCCGGCACAGTTCTCCTACCGGTGGGTGTCCAAGGACGGTTCGGTCACCGACGACCAGTGGAGGACGCTGTCGTTCCCCAACGGCGGAAGCCTCACCAAACAGGTCTCGGTCAGCCTGACCACGTGGGCGAAGGCCGGAACGTTCACGAGCGAGATCGGCGTGGAGCTCAACGCCCCTCTTCGGGGCAGGTCCAACACGGTGCCCCTCTCGTTGACGTGTGAGTCGGGATGACGCGAGGCGCGTCCTGCCGTCACTGACGGACGGACTTCGTGACGGGGCTCCGGCCGGTCACGAAGTCCGCTCGGCAGGCGGAGGTTTCCGGGACCGCGGACCGCGGCCCTGCCGTCATCACCGCCGGAGACGGACAGCCGTACCGGGCCGGCCACGACAGGGGCCGGCGCGCGGCGAAGGCACGGGGATCCCCTCCCGGGAGTACCGAACCGCGCCGGGCCCCCACGCGTGAGCGACAGCTCCGTCCTCTGGCGGGGGAGCCCCATCACGCGGCCTCCCCCCATCTGTTGAGTGCCATCATCGAGGAGTACAAGTGCCATCGGTCATCGTCGGGCAAACGGGTCCCTTCACCGGTCAAAGCGCGGTTCTGAGCTCTGCTCCGCTGACGTTCGGCCGCAAGAGCGACAACGATGTCGTCATCGTCAGTGTCAGTGCGTCACGGCTGCATGCCGAAATCCTGGAGGAGGACGCCGGCTTCGTTCTGTACGACCGCAGCCGGAACGGCACCTTCGTCAACGATCAGCGCATCACGCGGCACGCGCTGCGTGCGAACGACCGCATCCGGATCGGCGAGGAGACCTTCCTCTTCGAATCGCAGGACGCCATGGAGACGGTCATGGACCTCTCCCTCCTCGACATGCCACGGACCCAGGCCTCCGACGACCCCGAGCAGCTCCGCGTCACGATCACCGGTGGCGGCCCGGTCGGCCTCGCCTTCGCGCTGACGCTGGAGAACATGCTGCGCGGGCGGGTCGCCATCAAGGTCTACGAGGGCCGGTGGATCAAGGACGGTCCCTCCGTCGTCTGGAAGGACGAGACCCACGGCAACACCCGTCGCCAGCAGGTCGTGACCATCCAGAGCCGGCAGTACCTCGCCCTGCCCGAGGAGATGCAGTCGGCGCTGTTCGACTCGGGTCAGTACGCGGAGATGTGGCCCGTCGGACCGGACTCCGTGGAGGGCAGGCCGCCCCGCAACATCCGGATCGCCTACATCGAGGACCGCCTTCTGGAACTGGCGAACAAGAGCTCCGCGATCCGCCTGATACCGAAGCACTTCGACCCGTCGGAACACCAGGGCAGGCTCTCGCAGGAACATGTGCTGGTGGTCTGCGAGGGCGGGCGGTCCCGCACCCGGGAGCACTACAAGGACCGCTTCGGCGCGGCCGACGCGTCGATCTACTCCCTCGAAGGCGACCACCTGCAGGACGTGGTGCTGGGGCTGCGGGTGAAGTCCCCGCTCTCCGACCCGATGAGCGTCCTGCTGACCGTTTCGCAGAACAGGTTCCTCCTCAACTCGCTGCGCGGCGAGGGCTTTCTCAACATGCGCCTCACCCGCGAGGAGGCCAGGAACGTCGTCGGCATCGACCCGGTCCGCCAGGTCTTCGAGGAGTGCATCGCCGCCCGCCCCTGTGTCATGAGCCGTGAGGAGGACAACGAGTTCCGCTGCCCCACGCACGGAACCCTCTTCCTCCCCGCGCTGCTGCGCGGTTCGCCCCTGTGGAAGCGGATCCGGGAGGGGCTGAAGCTGTTCGGCATGGCCGAGGACGATCTCACCGCGGTCACGTCGTTCCGGCTGGACATGGTGCAGCGCCCCCGGTTCACCGCCCAGCTCAGCCGCCCGACCCCGTCCGGCCCCGGTACGTACGGCTTCCTGCTGGGCGACGCGGCCAACGCCATCCACTTCTGGCCGGGACGCGGCCTCAACAGCGGTCTGGCCAGCGCCACTTCGCTGGCCCGCTCCCTCAGCCGCGCATGGCGGGGCAAGCCGCTGCGTGACGCCGACTTCATCCGCCACGAAGCGGCGATGTCCATGCTCCAGTACCGGCACAAGAGCCGGGCCTGGAACGCCATGGTGACCACCGACGAGCAGGGCACGACCCGCGCGATCAAGGACATCATCGCCCGCAGCATGGAACCGGCGGCCGACCACGACCCCGAGGCCGGGCAGACGCACCTGGACGCCCTGCTGGAGAGGATGAGCGGCATCCGCGAGCGGCTCGCGCCCAGGCTGCCGGGCTTGCCCACCGACGACGAACTGCGCTCCCACCTCTCGGCGTTGGAGCCCGCCACGCTGCGCACCCTCTGGGAGAGCGGCGCATGGGACACCCTCATCGTCGGCGGCGAAGAGGCCGACATAGACCTCTTCTACCAGTCGGACGCTCCCGTCTACGTCCCACGCCCCGCCGACCCGCGAAACATCCCGGCGGGTCTCGCGCCCGCGAACCTGCCTTCCTGAACCACGGCTGAGGACGAGCACCGCCGGGTTCTCTCCGGTGACGACGGCTCACGGCAACTGCCGTGGGCCGTCGGTGGAGTTGTCGTGCATCGCACCGTACGCAATGTCGGATGTGGCCACCTGGGTGTCCCCGTCATGCTGGGGTGGGAGGAAGCCGTACCCGACGGGCCTCGCCACGCGGTGACCGGCAGGACGGCAGTCGAATCGTCGCAGGGGGACACAGCACCTCATGAATACGTCATCGCCGTCAGCCGGAGCGGAGCGGACCGGGGGATCGTCCATCCGGATCGGCGCTCTCGTCCCGCTGACCCGGCCCGGCTGGGTGGAGGCGGGCCACCACCTGCTCGCCGGGCTCGAACTGGCCGTTCTGGAGGTCAACGAGGCCGGCGGAATCGCCGGAAGGCCGCTCGAACTGGTGGTCAGAGACACCGCGGCCGACCCTCGGAAGGCCACGGCGGCCGTGGAAGAATGGGCCCGCCTGGGCATGGCCGCCGTGGTGGGGGAGTACCACAGCGTCGTTGCTCGCGCCGCTGCCGTCCGGGCCGACGCCCTCGGCCTGCCGTTCCTGTGTTCGTCAGCCGTTCTCGACGCGCTCACCGACCAGCCGACGGAATGGGTCGCGCGCCTCGCACCCGCGCAGTCCCATGGCTGGCGGATCTACGCGGACTTCCTCTCGGCGCGGGCCACAGCCGGATCGCGGTGGTGGCCGATCCGAGTGTCTACTGGGCGTCCGGGGCCCGCGTTCTGCGGGACCACCTCGCTCCACGCGGCGGCACGGTCCTCGACCTCGACCCGCGCGCCCTCTCGCCCGCGGACGTCTGCGACCGACTCGTCGACCTGCGCGCGACAGCCCTCCTTCTCCTGGTCGGTCACCCGGAGCCCGCGGTGTCCATCGTCAGATCCGTCCGGCGCGACCCACGCCTCGCCGAGATCACGATCGGTGCTCCGGCGGGGCAGCCGGAGTTCGCCGGCTGGGTGGAGTCGCTGGGCGTGGACGGCACCGCGATCCCGTTCCTGCGCTACCTGCCCGAGCGACTCGGCCCGCTCGGTGCGCGGGTCGGGGCGGCTCTTCGAGAGCGACTGGCCGAAGCGCCCTCCTTCGTCGCCTTCGAGGGCTACGACACGATCGCCGTCCTCGCCGAAGTGCTGCGTTCCCACGGGACGGACCGGGCGCGCATCGCCGAATCCTGGCCGTGTGTCGCCGTCGAAGGCACTCGCGGGACGATCCGGTTCTCCCGTACTCAAGGCATCGGCGTGTGGCAATGGCAGTGGGCGCCCGTGCAGGTCGCCGATCGGGATCCGGTTCAATCCGGCGGCTTCAGGATCCGCCACACCGGCTGAGTGAGGGGGCGGGTGAGACACTCTTCGGTCAACGCGAGGATTGACAACGGGTGGTTGACGTCGACAACCAGGGGTTGTCATCATGGGGTGCGTGGCGGACAAGGGTGAACTCTCCATGTACGAGTCGACCATCGAGCAGATCAAGGAGGCCCGAGCGCAGGCCATCCATCACACGCGCCTGGCCCGGCAGTTCGCCCTCGAACGGCGCGATCTGATGCAGAGCCTCCTCGCTCAGGGCGTCTCGCAGTCCTACATCGCACGTGAACTCGGGGTGACACGCCAGGCGATCCAGAAGATGCTGGCTTGCTAGGCGGCGTCCGACGCCCAACGCGCGAGAGGGTCCCTCAGGCCGAGGGCAGGAATCGACGTGGTGCGCCCCGACGCCTGCGGCGGGGCCGGCCGTTGTACGGCCGCAAGGATTTCCGGCGGACGTTCACCGCGGTTGCCGAGGGCCGATGGCACCGGTGATGGCCGGTCTCGGGTCGCGCGGGTCACGGGCCGGGGCGGGCCGCCCTTCCGGGGTCCGGCCGAAGCCGGTGATCAGCTCAGCAGCGCATACATGACCATGTGCCGGCGCTCGCTCCCGATCTGCTGCCACCCCCGCAGCAGTCCCTCACGCTGGAACCCGACGCGCTCCGCGGTGCGCGCGGATGCCGCGTTCCACGGCTCCACGCACAGTTCGAGCCGGGGAATCCGCAGTGTGTGCAAGGCCCAATGGGCGACCGTGCTCAGCGCGGTGGCGGCGGTCCCCCGGCCACGGGCCGACTTGACGACCCAGTAGCCCAGTGACGCACGCCCCTGCCCCACGTCCCGCAGCCACAGCCCCACGGTGCCGACCGGCCGGCCCTCGGAGTCCACGATGACGAACGGGTAGCCGGTCCTGCCCGTCGCTCGGCCCCATTGCCGCTCGACGAACGGGACGCCCGCGGAGTCGGAGAAAGGGGAAGGCACCGTCGTGATCAACGGGATGTAGTCGTCTTCCGACGCCTCACGGACGAGGTCGAGGTCCGAGAGGGTCCACGGCCGCAGCGTGATCCCGCCATCGGCGGCGAGCTCGGGCACGTCAAGAGGCTGATCCATACGGCCATCCTGCCCGGGAGCGGGTTCCGACCGCACTCCGGTTTCGCGGCACGCCCGCCCGGGATGCGTTCGTCAGGCCGTGGGCGCCGCCTCGTCGAAGGCGGAACGGTGCGCGCAGATCTCGTCGTGGTGGGTGCCGGCCCAGTCGATCAGCACGGTGACGGCGCCGAGCAGGGTGGTGCCCAGCTCGGTCAGCGCGTACTCCACCCTCGGAGGCACCTCGGGGTAGGCGGTGCGTGTGACGAGACCGTCGCGTTGCAGCCGGTGGAGGGTGTGGGTGAGCATCCGCTGGGAGATCCCCGTGACGGAGCGTTGCAGGTCGGTGTAGCGCACCGGTCCGTGTTCCAGCGTGCCGATCACCAGCACGGTCCACTTGTCGCCGGCCCGGTCCAGGATGTGCCGGATGCCCTCGCCCTTCTCCAGGGGCCAGCGACCGCAGGGCCCCGCCGGGACGGCAGCCCGCTCCTCCGTCGCGCCGTCGTGCATGACACACCTGCCCTTCCTGTTCCGCGCACGCGGGTTCCGCACACGCGTGTGCCTTTTGTAAGCCCTCCCATGCTGACTCATCATGGGGCTGCGCACCAAAAGTAAGAAGCCAGGTCACAGGCGTACGAGAGAACGGTCGGGGGCGGTCTCCCGGACCGGTCGCGCGGTGCGCGCCGACAGGAGGCAGGGGCCGCTACGAGGGTTCCGGCGCCGTCGCCCGTCGAGTGGGACCTGCCCGCGATCCAAGATCCGACGGCGTTCAGTGCGCCGCCACCCTCTTCTGCCGTCACCCCTTTCTGCCGTCACCCCTTTCTGGAGGAAGATCATGCTCATGCGTGCCGCGACCGTCGCCCGTTTCGGTGGCCCCGATGCCGTGGAGATCACCGAACACCCGATACCCGAGCCGGGCCCGGGACAAGTACGGATCAAGGTGAGCGCAGCCGCCTTGAATCCCGTGGACGCGGCCATGCGGTCCGGCGTCTTCGGAGGTGAGGCAGGCATCGGGCTCGGCTTCGACGTCGCCGGAACCGTCGACATCGTCGGCCCCGGCACCTCCTGGTCGACCGGCGACCGTGTCATCGCCCTGGTCACAGGCCATCACAAGCCGCTCGGCACCCACGCCGACTACGTCGTCCTGGACGGCGACACCCTCGCAGCGGCGCCCACGACCCTCGACGACGTCCACGCCGCGACACTCCCCCTGAACACGACCACCGCCGCCCAGGCGCTGCGCCTGCTCTCCCTGACTCCCGGGCAGAGCCTGCTGGTCACCGGAGCGGCGGGAGGTGTCGGCGCCCACACGGTGGAACTCGCCCACCGGCGGGGACTGAAGGTCACCGGACTCGATTCGGCCGCCTCCGGGGAGTACGTCGTCTCCCGGGGCGCCGACCACTTCGTGGCTCGCGGACAGACTCCCACGGCGGCCGGCTTCGACGGCGTGCTCGATGCCGCGGGGCTGGGACCCGACGCGCTCGCCGCCGTCCGCGACGGCGGCATCCACGTCGGTCTGTGGCCCGGCCGGGAACCCCGGCCCGAGCGCGGCATCCGGGTCGGCGCGCTGAGCGTGCGAGCCGACGGGCCCCTGCTCACCGAACTGTCGTGTCTCGCGGACGAGGGGGTGCTGCGGGCGCGGGTCGCGGAGACCTACCCCCTGCGCTCCGCGGCCGCGGCCCACGCGCGGCTGGCCGAAGGGGGCCTGCCCGGGCGGATCGTGCTCATCCCCTGAAACGGGGCGGACGACCGGGCACCCGGACGGAGAGGAACGCGGTGTGCGCGTGGAACACCGGAACGCCCACCGGACGGTCTCGGACGCGCCACTTCGTTCGCGGCGGCCGCGTCTCTCCACGCATGGGTGAGGGGTCGCGTCCTCAGGCGGGGGGGTTCCTGCGGCGTTCGCGCAGCGCCCGCATCGAGACCTGTGAATTGCAGGCGGGACTGCAGTAGCGGGCGGCGCGGTTGCGGGTGCGGTCGACGAACGCGGTGTGGCACGGAGGGTTGCAGCAGGCTTTGAGGCGAGCCCAGTCGTCGTGCAGGGCGAGTTGGGTCACGGCGGCCACGACGGTTCCCAGGATGCCGGGGGTGCCGGTCGAGGCCCCGGTGAGGCGGGCCCCACGTGTGCTGATCAGGCTGATCAGGGGATACCGGACCGATGCCTGTACGAGTCGGGCTTCCGCGTCGGCCACCTCTTCGTCGCTGAGCGTCCGGTCGTCGGCGTGGGCGAGCAGGACCGTGACCAGGGCGTCACGCAGTTCGCGGGCGGCGACGGCGTCGGATTCGGTCACCACGGTGCCGGCGGTCGGCAGGTTCTCCCCGCGCGCCCAGTCGGCGAAGCCGTCGGGCGACGCGAAGACCTCCGGGTCCCCGGCCGCGTTCGCTCGCGTGTTCAGGAACCCCAGCACCAACTGGGCCGCGTCCGCCCCGCTCCGTATCGGCTCCTCCAGGCTCTCCTTCATGCACTCAGAGTACAAGCAGAGGGAAGCGTAAGCCAGTAGGTGGCAACTTGTGAGGCATCGACGCTTGACCTGTTGCCATCTAAAATCCTATGGTGGCAACATGACGATCGCAGAGAACACCTCAAAGGTTTGGTTCATCACCGGCGCGTCCTCCGGGATCGGCCGCGAACTGGTTCGCCAGGCTCTGGACGCCGGGGAGTCGGTCGCGGCCGTGGCCCGCGACAGCGTCACTCTCCGGGATCTCGGCAGCCATGACCGGTTGCTGACCATCAGCGCCGACGTCGCCGACGAGGGTGCGGTCCGAGCGGCCGTCGACCGGGCGGTCGCGGCGTTCGGGCGCGTCGACGTCGTCGCCAACAACGCCGGCTACGGCGTGTTCGGCGCTGTCGAGGAGGTAGACGACGCGCAGGCGCGAGCCATCTTCGACACGAACGTCTTCGGCGTGCTGAACGTCCTGCGTGCCGTCCTGCCGGTGCTGCGCCGCCAGGGCTCCGGGCACATCCTGCAGGGCTCGTCCATCTTCGGGCAGACCGCGGTCCCGGGCCTGGGCCTGCTCGCCGCGACCAAGTACGCCGTCGAGGGCCTGTCCGACGCCCTGGCGGCCGAGGTCGCCCCGCTGGGCGTCAAGGTCACCCTCGTGCAGCCCGGCCCCACCGACACCGCCTTCGGCGGCAACCTCGACCAGGCCGCCACCACCCACGCCGACTACGACCGGACCGTCCGCGCCCCGCTGCCCGACGGCCCTGCCGCATCCGCCGCCGGGCGCGTCGCCGCCGGTATCCGCATCGCGGTCGCCGACATCGACCCGCCCCGCCGCCTCGCCCTGGGTGTCGTCAGTGGCTCCGCCATGCGCGCCGCGCTCGACGCGCGCCTCGCCGACCTCGACACCTGGAGCAGCGTCACAGAGGGCGTCGACGCCCGACAGTGAGTCGACGCCTGAGAGTGACGGGTGCGCGGGCGTGACCGGCGCTGTTCGCGCGTCGCGTGTCAACGAGTCCTGAGAACGTCGTAGCCAGGCGTGAGGTCGTGACGTCGTCCTGCGGTGGAGGTGAGGGCCGGGTCATCGGGGGTAAGCCCAACTGGCCGAGCGGCGGCCCGAATTCGACCCCGGTGTGTCCGGCCGCGAGGGTCGATCGGTGAAGCCCTCGGGTTCCTGGACCAGGAACCCGGCGGAGATGTCCGGCTTCAGTCGTGCCCGCCGGCGCCGTCCGTGGTGTCCGGCCCGGTCGTCGGAGCGGGGAACCGCCGCAGACGTCGTCGACGCGGGCCGGTGGTGCGCTGACC
Organism: Streptomyces fagopyri; assembly: GCF_009498275.1. Lineage (NCBI taxonomy): Bacteria > Bacillati > Actinomycetota > Actinomycetes > Kitasatosporales > Streptomycetaceae > Streptomyces > Streptomyces fagopyri. The sequence continues at coordinate 7,911,391 of NZ_CP045643.1, forward strand.
GCTCGGACCGTGGCGCGGACCGTTCGCCCGGGCAGCCCTACGGCCGCCCCGGGAATCCCGCATCCGACGGTCGATCAGGGCTGATCCGGGTAGCGCGCCCGGCCGTTGGGCAGTTCGCCCGCGGTGGAGTCCTCCAGCAGGGCGGTGTACTTCCGCGAGAGTTGTTCGTAGCGCTCATCGGTCCCCTCGGACCGGCGCTTGCGCCGGGTCATGAGGTACAGAGCGACGGGCCCGGTGATCATCGAGACCACCGGGATCAACGCCCACCACGGCATGGATCCTCCCCTGAGCGCGGCGTACGGGGGATCCCGCGGCACTCCTCCCGGAGCGTATGCCCTGGCAGACCGCCTGCCAAAACCACATCCCCGCACATGGGCACCAACGGCTTCGGCAATCACACATGTAACCAGTTGTTTCGTGCCAACCACTGGACGTGGTGGCCTGATCGAATCTAAGTTCCCCACTCGGTAGCGCGGTTGTACCCGCCACACATCCCTGGCGCGGGCAACTGCGCTGCCCTGCAAGTGCTTTGGTGGAACACCCCACCCACCGTGCGATGCGAAAGGCTGTGGTGAAGACCGGTGCCCCCGCGCCCGACGGCGCACTTCCCGAACGGACGGCCGCAGCGGCCGCCACCAGCCGGCCCCGGTTCCTGGTGCTCGGGCTGCTTGCCATCACCGACGGCCGAGAGACCGTCGTACTCCAGCCCTCCAAACCGAGTTCGCTGCTCGCCGCGTTACTCCTGCATCCCGGTGCTGTCGTCTCCGCCGACCTGCTCCAGCGCGTGGTCTGGGGAAACCGGCCCCCGGCCGGCGGCCGGTCGGCTCTGCACACCTGTGTACTGCGACTGCGCCGTCTCTTCGCGAAATACGGCGTCGCCGACCACGCCATCGAGGCCGTTCCCGGCGGCTACCGGCTGCACGCCGACGCCGACACCCTCGACCTGCTGCGGTTCCGTGAACTGCTGGCCCGGGCCGATGCCGGTGACGATCCGGAGTCGGCGCTGGACCTGGCGCGGGCCGCGCTGCGTCTGTGGAAGGGCCCTCTCCTCGGCAACGTCCACTCCGACGAGCTCCATCGCGACCACGTGCCGCGCTTGGTCGAGGAGCGGCTCCTCGCCGTCGAGCGTGTCTTCGACGGCGAACTGCGCCTGGGACGGCACCGGGAGATGATCGCGGAGGCCCGCGAGGCGGTCCGGACCGGTCCCGGCCACGAGGGGCTGTCCGCCCTGCTCATCGAGGCCCTGTACCGCTCCGGGCGACGTGCCGAGGCCCTCGCCGAGTATCGCAGGATCCACACGTACCTCACGTCGGAGCTGGGCGTGGAGCCCGGCCCGGCCCTGCGCGATCTGCACGGCGCCGTCCTGCGCGGCGAACCGACCGACGGGCGCAGCGCGTTGCCCGCCGCGGGCGTACCGCCGTCGGTGGCCGCCGAGGCGCCGGCCGGTCTCGGACGGGCCTCTCCGCCGGCCCCCGGCACCCTGGTCCTGCGCGCGCTCGTCAACGCCGGGCTGCTGGAAGAGGATCCGTCCGGCCGGTACCGCGTCCACGACCTGCTCCGGCTCTTCGTCCGCGCGGCCGGTGCCAGTCTGCCGGCCGCCGCTCCACCCGATCCGACGGACCTCCCCCCGTCGACCGTCGGCTGACCGTCCCCCCCGCTCTATGGAGGTTTCCGCACCCCATGGCCAACGCTCCCGCGTCCTACGAGGAGATCGCTCAGTCGCGGCCCCGCATCCGCAGGGACGTCCTGTTCACCCGGACTCCGTCCGGGGTGCTCTTCCACAACGCCCACGGCGGGTTCAACGTCGTCACACAGTCCGCCTACCGCTTCGCCACGCTGATCGTGCCGCACTTCGACGGCGAGCGCCGGGTCGAGGAACTCTGCGTCGGCCTGGGGGACAAGCAGCGCGACATGGTGGTCCAACTCGTGCGCGCACTCTACGCGCGTGGTTTCGCCCGGGACGCCGCGCTCACCATTCCGGCGGAGACCCTGTCGCCGCAGGTGGAGAATCGTTTCGCCCATCAGCTCGACTACCTCGACCACTACGCGGACGACGCGCCCGGCCGTTTCCTGCGCTTCCGTTCCACTCCGGTCGCCGTGCTGGGCGACGACGCCCTGGCGCGCTGGGCGGCGCTCGGCCTGCTCCGCAACGGCTGCGCCGCGGTGGCCGTCACCGAACACGATGAGCCGTCCGACGTGCTCTCCCGCGAACTCCACGGCGTCGAGGGCGTGTCCGACCTCGACGCGGAGGCCGCCGCCCTCGCCGGAGCGGGTTGCGCGCCGCGGCTGGTCCGCCTGCCCGCGCCCGGCGCGGCGACACTCGTCGAGGAGACCTCGCCGGTGGCTCCCGCCGTCTCGACGGGCGCGGACGCCGAAGACCCCCGCACCGCGGGTGCCCGGTCCGGTGACGGGACGTACGGCTGGCAGGACCTCGACGGCTGGGACACCGTCCTGGTCACCGGTGCCGCCGGGCGCCGCCAGCTGCTCCGGCTGCTCGCCGAGGGCGTGCCCGAGGGCCGCCGTCTGCTGGGCGCCTGGACCTTCGGCAACCGTGCCGTCGTCGGCCCCGTGATGACCACCGGTACCGTCGGCTGCTGGTGCTGCGCGGCCCTGCGGCTCGGTGCGGGCGCCGACGCCGCGGACAGCGCGGAACTGTGGGCCTCCGTCGGCCCCGCCACACCGCTCGGCGCCCCCGCGCACGACCTCACCGGTCCGCTCGCGGGCATGCTCGGCAACCTCCTCGCCTTCGAGGTGTTCCGCCTCGCCACCGGGGCGCTGCCCGCCGAGACCCGCAACCAGATAGTGGTCCAGGACCTCGACTCGCTCGACGTACTGACCGAACCGCTGCTGCCGCACCCCCGCTGCCCGTACTGCGCAGCCGGGAACACCGCCGCGGTCCAGGATCCCGGCGCGGTCGACATCACCACCGGGGACAGAACCACCGGCGACAAAGCGACCGTCGGTACAACCGCCAGCGGCGGCACCGCCGTCGGGAACGCCGTCGTCGAGAATCCCGCCGCCGGGAGGGCCGTCGCGCGGAACACCGGCCCCGCCGAACCCGCCGCCCCGCCCGGCGACGTCCTGCGCGCGCCCCACCCGGACGACGAGCCCGCCGCGCCGCCCGGGGACGGGGCCGCCGACGAGGACGCCGCCCGGACCCTGCTCACGGCACTCGAGGAGCGCGACGTCCTCGTCCACGAGCGGGCCGGTGTCTTCACCGCGTTCGCCGACGACGACTGGGAGCAGACACCCCTCAAGCTCAGCACCGTCCGCCTCGGTGTCGGCCCGGGGCGGGTGCGCCGGGTCTGCGCCGCCGACGTCCACACCGTGGCCGGCGCCCGTCTCACGGCTCTCTTCCGGGCCGCGGAGGTCTACGCCGAACACGTCGTCCCGCCCCGGGTGTTCGACGCGCCCGGCCTCCGGGCCGCCGTCGGCAGGTGGACGCGCGTCGCGCCGCCCGAACTGGCCCTCTCCAGCGGTCTCGACGTACCGGCGGACCGGGTCGCGCACTGGAGCGAGGCCGTCTCCCTGACCGACGGACGGACCGTGCTGGTGCCGACGGCCGCCGTCCGCACCCTGGGCGGCTGGAACAACCTGGGCCTGTTCGAGCGCAGCTCGGCCGGCACCGGCGCCGCCGGCAGCCCGCGCGCCGCGCTGGCCCGAGCCCTCACGACCGCGCTCGCCCTCGACGCGTCGCGCGGCGCCGTCCGCCGCACCGCCCCGGTGCCGACCGTGGACCACGCCTCCCTCACGGCCGACCCCGAACTGCTCTTCCTGCTGCGTTCCGCGGACAACCTCGGCGTCACCGTCGAGATCCTCGACCTCACCGCGGCCGGCGGCGGTCTGCTGCCCGTCACTCTGGCCCGCCTCACCGATCCGGCGACCGGAGCGGTCCGCTGGGCGACCGGCGGCGGTCTCCGGCACCGCGATGCCGTACTGGAGGCCCTGCGCGACCTGCTCGGCGCCGAGCAGGTGCGCCGTGCCGCGGACGGCCCCGACACCGGCGACCCGATGTGGGCCGACCTGGACGCCGGAACCCTCGTCGCCGAGGGCACCGTACCGCTGCCGGACAGCGGCACCACCTGGGCCGCCGTGCTCGACGGCCTCGCCGCCGCGGGCCGGGACGCCCTCGCGGTGCCGGTGCCCGCCCCCGACCTCGCCGCCGGCCACATCCACACGGCACGCGTCCTGCTCACCCGCGGAGCGCCCTGTGCCGACTGAGACCGAGGCCGCGCCGCGAGAACGGGCCGCGCCCCTCGGACCGTCGGCCGACCGGTCGTGGGACGAGGTCTGCGCCGCGCTGACCGCCGCCCTCGCGGAGCGCGCGGGGCGCCACCCCGGCACGCCGTCGGCCGTGGTGACCCCGCTCGGCCGTCGCGACGAACTGAACGCCGGAGCAGCCGAGTTCACGCCCGACGTCGTACAGGTCGGGCTGTACGGGCACCATGCCGTGGTCGGCCCGCCGGCCGCGGAGGGCGGTCCGGGCTGTCCCGGGTGTCTGGCCCGCCGCTGGCAGTCGGTGCGGGCCGGATACCTGCGGGACGCCATCGAGAGCGGCGGGGAGACCCGGGCCACCGGCACCCCGCCCTGGCGGACCGACTTCGTGGTGGACGCCCTGTCCGCCCTCGTCGCGGCGGCGGCCCGGCGGCCCCGCGCCGCCCGCCATCCGTGGGTCCGGCTGCTGGACCTGGAGACGCTGCGCGTCGCCCGGTTCCCGCTGGTGCCGGACGGGGAGTGCCCGTCCTGCGGAGCACGCCCCGACGACAGCGCCGAGGCCGCCCGCGTCACCCTGGAGCCCAGCCCCAAGCACGCCCCGGACAGCTTCCGGCTGCGCCCCCTCGGCGCCTACGACCTGGCGCCGGAGGCGTTCGCCAACCCCGTCACCGGGATGCTCGGCCCGTCCGTCGTACCCGATCTGACGTCCGCCTCGACCTCCTCCACGGTCGGCGCGTTCACCACCCGCTCGGGCGACTACCTGCGGGAGTGCTACTGGGGCGGTCACACCGGTACGTACGGCGCGAGCGTACGGGTCGGACTGCTGGAAGGACTTGAGCGGTACGCCGGGATGCGGGCGAGGGCCAAGCGCACCGCGGTGACCGCGACCTTCGACGACCTCGGCGACACGGCGCTCGACCCGCGCGTCACCGGTCTCTACTCCGACACCTTCCACGCCGCCGAGCCGGACGCGCCGCGCTTCGCCCCGGACCGTCCCGTGCGATGGGTGTGGGGCTGGTCGCTGCGCGAGGACCGGCCGGTCCTCGTACCGGAGGTCGTGGCGTACTACCACGCGCCGGGTGGCGTCCGGCGGCGCTTCGTCCAGGAGAGCTCCAACGGCTGTGCCTCCGGCGGCAGTCTCGCCGAGGCCGTCTACCACGGACTGATGGAGACCATCGAGCGCGACGCGTTCCTGCTGGCCTGGTTCGGCCGGGCCCGGCTGCCCGAGATCGACCCGTCGAGCAGCGTCCGGCCGGCGACCCGCGCCATGGTCGACCGGCTGGCGATGTACGGCTACCGGGCGAGGTTCTTCGACACCCGCGTCACCTTCCCGGTGCCCGTGGTGACCGCGGTCGCCGAACGCGTCGACGGCGGACCGGGGTTGCTCTGCTTCGGCGCGGGTGCCTCCCTCGACCCGGAGGACGCGCTCGCCGGCGGGCTCTGCGAGATCGCCACCGACTCCGTCAACCTCCGCCGCCGTACCGCCCGCGAGGAACGCCGACTGCGCCGCATGGCCGACGACTTCGACGAGGTGCGCGTGCTCCACGACCACCCCCTCCTGTACGGGCTGCCCGAGATGGGCCGGTACACCGACTTCCTGCTGCGCGGCCGGGATCCGGCGGACCGGGTGCGGCTCGCCTCGCTCGCCTCCGGGCCGGGTGCCCTGCCCGTCTCGACCGATCTCCGGGACGACGTGGAGGCGTGCGTCGGCGCGGTGACGGCGCGGGGGTTCGACGTGGTGGTGGTCGACCAGACCGTCGCCGAACAGCGGGCCCTCGGCTTCCACACGGTCAAGGTCCTGGTGCCCGGCCTGGTCCCGATCGACTTCGGCTGGAGCCGGCAGCGCGGCCCTCTGATGCCCCGTGTCCGCACCGCGCTGCGCGAGGCCGGACTGCGGGACGACGACCTGCCGCCGGACGGCCTCAACCCGGCCCCGCATCCGTTCCCTTGACCGCGGCCCCCGTCGAGTGAGCGACACAGCGGTCCCCGGCATCGGCGCCCGCCGAGCCACCGGTACGCCGGCCCCCGACCTCCGCGCCCGCCACGGGACCGACGCACCAGCCCCCGACCTGGACACCAACCACCGTCCGGCGCACGGCACTTCAGCCGACGGCACCGACCACAGACGAGCACGAACAGAAGAGGGAGTGACCGTGGGATACGCCCATGAGTACGCGACCGCGGTGATGCGGCGGGGCCGGGTCCCCATGGAGCCGGCCGACTTCGTCCCCGACTGGTCCGACCGTCCCCGCAAGGGCAAGTTCTTCCCGGGCGCCGCGTCCGTGCCGCTGCCCGACGGCGGCTGCGCCGAGGACGCGACCCTCGGCCGGGGCCTGTTCGGCAAGACCGGCACCGGAGCGTTCACGCTGCCCTTGCTCGGCGCGATGCTCCGCGACTCCTACGGTCTGACCGGGCGCCGCCTCGCCGTCCAGGCCAACACCGACCTGGGTTCCCTGCCGTTCTACTCGCACGCCAACTGGTCGCGCGGCACCGCCTCCGGCGGCGGCCTCTACCCCATCGGCGTGCACTGGATCAGCGGGGCGGGCGGGCCCCTGACACCGGGCGTCTACTACTACGACACTCCGCACCACCGCGTGACCCGGCTCCTTTCGGGTGACGTGAGCGCGGAGGTCCGCACCGCCCTCGGCGACCTGGAGGAAGCCGCCGGGACCGACCAGTTCCTCGTCCTCGGCGTGACGTTCTGGCAGAACTCCTTCAAGTACAACAGCTTCTGCTACCACGCCGTGACGATGGACATCGGCGCCCTCGTGCAGACCTGGCGCATGTGGGCCCGCGCGCACGGCCTCCACCTCGGCAGCGCCCTCTGGTTCGACGAGCCCCGGCTCGGCCGCCTGCTCGGGCTGACTCCCGACGAGGACGGCGTGTTCGCCGTCGTACCCCTGCGCTGGGACGGCACCCCTCCGGCGACACCGGCACCGCCGGCTCCCGGCGCCGTCGTCCGGCAGGTGCCCGACGAGAAGTCCCGCCGGGTGCTGTCCTTCCCGACCCTGCGCCGCATCCACGCCGCCACCCTGGACGGCGCCGCCGACCGGCCCGCCCCCGGAGTCCTGGACGGCTCCCTCGCCCTGCCCGCCACACGCGGCGACCGCGTCCCGCTGCCGGAACCTCCGCCGCTGGAGGTCCCCGTACGCAGGGCGCTGCGTGAACGCCGCAGCAGCTTCGGGCGGTTCACGTCCGTCGAGCCGCTCGACGCCGCCCGGCTCTCCGCCACGCTGCGGGCCGCGGTCGCCGCGAGCACCCTCGACAGCGACGCGGAAACACCGGGCGGCGCGCCCCTGACCCGGCTCTGCGTCTTCGTCAACCATGTCCGTGACGTGCCCGCCGGACTCTACGAGTACGACCCGGAAGCCGGCGAACTGGTGCTGCTGAAGGCGGGCGACCACGGCCCGTTCCTCCAGCGGAACTACTTCCTCGCCAACTACAACGTGGAGCAGGCGGCGGCCGTCCTGGTGCCCGTGGCCCGCACCCACGCCGTGCTGGACGCCGTCGGGGACCGTGGCTACCGCCTGGTCAACGCGGTCGTCGGCGCCGTCGCCCAGGCCGTCTACACCACCGCCTCCGCGGCGGACACCGGCTGCGGTGTCGCCCTCGGCTTCGACAGCGTCTCGTTCGAGGAGGAACTCGGGCTGGCTCAGCGGGACGAGATCCCGCTGCTGATCATGATGATCGGCCACGAACGCCCCCGCTCCGCCGACTACCGCTACGACATCGTCGCGCCGTGACCCGAAGCCGCGTCCGGCCTCGCGGTCCCGTCCCGCCCCGAAGCCCCGTCCCGCCCCCGCGCCACCGGTCGACCCGCCGGGCCCACCGCGGACGGCGGCCCACCCCGCACGACAGACGGCAGCACACCCCACACGAAAGGGGGAGGGCGTGAGCCCCACCGCCACCAGCCCGGCCCAGGACACCACCACCTCCGGTGAGTCCGCGGCCCTGCACGGTCGATTCATGCTGCGCGTCGCGGGTCTCCCGGTCGACACCGTCGTGGCCCTGCGCACCCCCGAAGCGGCCGACTGGGCCGTTCGGGCCGCCACCGAGGAGGACCGCCTCGTCGCCCTCGGCGCCGCGCTCAGCGACCCGTTGTCCGCCGTGATCGGCGCCACCGAGGACGCCGCGCTGCGCCGCCGTCTGCTGACGCTGCGCCGAAGCGTCTTCAACAACCGCCTCCCGAACGACCTCGAAGCGGCCCGCGCCCTGGCCGCCGGCATCGGCGGCGGCACCGGAGCCGACCTCGCGACCTGGCTCGACGCCCGCGTCCGCTGGGCCGGACTGCGCGCCGAGGGCGAGGCCGTCCTCGCCGCCGGGCTCGCCCGCACCCGCACCGCCCTGCGTGAACTCGCCCTGGACGACCGGCTGCGCCGCGGCCTGCTGCTCGCCTCGCCCACCCTGGAGGAACGCCTCGACGCGTTCGCCGCCGACCCCGCTCCCGTACCCGGCAAGCGGGCCCGCAAGATGGAGCGTTCGCTGCTCTCGTACGTCTACCGCACCGCCTGCAAGACCAGCCCGTTCAGCACCCTCACCGGCGTCGCCCTCGGCGGGTTCGAGACGGAGGGCGAGGACGGCACGCGGGTTGTCACCCGCGTCGGCGACGACTGGACGGGGCACTGCCGGCTCAACGTCGTCGTCCTCACCCGGCTCGCCGAACTGGTCGCCGCCGACCCCCGGCGCCGCGCCGACCTGCCGGTGGCCCTCGCCTCGGGCTGGAAGCTGGACGACGACCGGGTCCGCTACGTCCAGCGGGCCGTCACCGCGGGCGACGACAGCGCCCCGGTCAGCTTCGACGCCGCCCAGGACCGGCTCCTCTTCCTCCGCCGCCGGGGCACCCTGGACGGCATGCTCGCCCTGCTGCGGGACCACGACGGCACCCTCCGCCACGGCGACCTGGCCCGCTGGCTGGCCACGACCACCGGCGCCGGGGACGAGGCCGCCGGACACTACCTCACGGCCCTGCTCGACCTCGGCATGCTTCAACTTCCCAGCCTCGCGACGGGAGTTCACGACCGCGATCCGCTGCGCGCCTTCCAGCGGTCGCTGCGCGCGCTGGCCCGGCCGTGGGCCGACGGACTCGCCGCCCGTCTGGACGGCCCGGCCGGCATCCTCGACCGGTATCCGGAGGCGGATGTCCCCGGCCGCCGCGCCCTGCTCAGGGCGCTTCGCGCGGGGCTCCTCGCCCTCCAGGCCGACCTCGGCGCCGAACGGCCGGTGCTGCCGCAGACGTTGGTCTACGAGGACGTGTCCGCCGGCACCACCACCGCCGGCCTCTCCGAGTGGACCGCGCTCGCCGCCGCCCCGCTCCGCTCGATCGACCGGTTGCTGCCCGCCTTCGACGTGGCGCTGCCCCAACGCCTCACCCTCAAGGGCTTCTTCCTCGCCCGCTTCGGACGCGGGGGAAGGTGCGAGGACCTGCTGCGTCTGGTCCACGACTTCCACGAGGACATCTTCCGGCAGTACCTCCAGTTCACCGCCGCCAAGGACGACCGGCTCCCGGACGGCAGCCACGCCCCGGAGGAGAACTGGCTCGGCATGCCGGAGATCGACGCCGTCGACCGGGCGCGCGCGGCGCTCACCACCCGGATGCGAACCGCCTGGGACGAACTGCCGGACGACTGCGAGGAGTTCGTTCTCGGTGATGTCATCGTGGACGAGGTGGCCGAGGCACTGGGCGCCGCCGCGCCCGCCTTCCAGCCGCACAGCCACTTCCTCCAACTCGCCCGGCGCGAAGGCGATCCGCTGGTCGTGCTCAACGACTCCTTCGGCGGCCTGTGCTTCCCCTTCACGCGCTTCACCCACTGCTTCGACGGCGCGGACGGCATCGGCGAGACGGGTGACCCCGGCGAGACGGGTGACCCCGGCGAGACGGGTGATCCCGGCCCGACGGGGGACTCCGGCCCGACGGGTGACACCGGCCGGAGGGGTGACTCCGGCCGGACGTACGGCACCGGACCGGCCGATGGCACCGGCCCGACGGACGGCACCGGTCTGACGGACGGCACCGGCCCGACGGACGGCACCGGTCTGACGGACGAGCTGCGCGAGGAACTGCGTGGACTGCTGCCGCCCGGCGCGGTCTTCGCCGAGATCACCGCCGGTGCCGCCACCACCAACCTCAACCTCCACGGCCGCCTCACCGACTACGAGATCGTCTGCCCCGGTGAGCACAGCACCGCCCCGGAGGAGGCGCGCCTGCACCTCGACGACCTCTACGCCGTGCACGACGCGGACACCGACCGGCTCGCCCTGCGCTCACGCCGCCTGGACCGCGAGGTGGTCCCGCTCTACCTCGGCTACCTCGTGCCCATGGTGCTGCCCGAGATCCCCCGCACCCTGCTGCTGTTCTCGCCGACCGCCCGGTCGGTGCCGGACGTGTGGCGCGGGGTGCCGACCGGGCCCGAGGACGGGGGAGTCACCCGGCGACCCCGGGTCCGCCACCACTCCCTCGTGCTCCAGCGGCGCTCCTGGACGGCGGCCGACGGCAGCCTCCCGCTCCGCGCCCCGGACGCCACCGACGGCGAGTGGTACCTCGCCTGGCACCGCTGGCGGGTCCGGCACGGGCTGCCCGCCCGGGCCTTCGCGACCGTCCACGAGGAGACCTCCGGCGAGGGCGGCGGCTGGTTCGGCGGCTCCAAGCCCCAGTACGTCGACTTCGAGAGCCCGCTCTCCCTCACCGCCCTCGAAGGCCTCCTGGCCGGGAAGCACGCCCGCGCCGTCTTCGAGGAGATGCTGCCCGGCGAGAGCGAACTCCACGTCACCTCACCGCGCGGCCGGCACGTCGCCGAACTCGCCGTAGAGATGCTGCCCGGCCAGGCCGGCCTGCCCGGAGAGGACCGAACCCGATGACCGCACCCACCGCTTCCGCTTCCCCCGCCACCCCCGGCGGGCAGGCCGACGACGTCCCCGGCGACTGGCTCGCCGTCCACGTCTTCTACGCCGCCAGCCCCCGGCCGCTGCTTCTGCAATGCGTCAAGCCGCTGGTGGACGACCTCACCGAGGAGGGGCTGCTCGCCGGGTACTTCTTCATCAACTACTGGCTGGAAGGCCCGCATCTGCGGCTGCGGCTGCGCCCCCGGCGGGCCGCCGACGCCCCCGTCGTCCGGGAGCGGGCCCACGCCGCGCTCGACGCGTTCCTGCGGGAACGGCCCGCGCTGTACGAGGTGAAGGCGGGCTTCCTCGCCGAGCTCTACGAGACCCTGTTCACCCTGGAGTACACCGAGGACCAGCGGGCGGAGTTCCTCGGCTCCGACGGACGCATGCGGCTGCGCCCCAACAACAGCTTCGAGGACCGGCCTTACGAGCCCGAGTACGGCAAGTACGGTGGCCCCAGCGGCATCTCGCTCGCGGAGTGGCACTTCCAGCACTCCAGCGATCTGGTCGTCGAGGCGGCGCGCAGCATGAACATCCACCTGCGCACCGTGCTCCTCGGTCTCTCCGCCCAGCTGATGATGGTCATGTCCGGCACCTTCCTCCAGGACGACGAGGGGCTGCTCGCCTTCCTCGACCGCTACCACGCCTTCTGGGACCGGGCGTTCACCGGGACCAACTACACCGCGGACCAGGGCTACGACCGTGCCTACACCGCGATGGGCGCGAGCCTCCCCGAGCGTTTCCGCCGCATCCGGGACGCGGTGTCGCGGGGCGAGACCGAGCGGCTCCCCGCGTTCCTGCGGGGCTGGGCCGAGCACTGCGCCGAACTGCGCGACCGGGCCCTGGAACTGACCCTGGGCGGCGAACTCACCTTCCGGGCCTGGGACGACAGCCGCGACATCCACCCGACCGATCCCGCCCACGCGCTGCCGATGCTGCTCTCGCCGTACATGCACATGACCAACAATCGGCTGAGCATGACCATCCGTGACGAGGCCTTCCTCTCCTACGTCCTGGCCCGCGCCCTGCGCGACGAGGCGCCGGGGGACACGGGGACCGCTGGGGACGCGGAGGCCCCTGGGGACGTGGGGGAGGCGGGCGGAACGGGTGGGAACGGGCCGGGCGCCGAGCGCGCGCCGGGCGCCGTCCGGGTGCCGGGGAGCGAGGGGTGAGCACCCCCGCGTTCCTCGCCGCCCGGCCCCGGGTGCGGGGCGACATCGTGTTCGGACCGGGTCTGGTGCGTGGCACCGACCGCATCCACCTGCTGATGGACCCGCGCACCGGGCGCCGTCTGGAGGTCGGCCCCAAGGAGCACTTCATCATCGCGCGGCTCGACGGCAGCCGCAGCCTCGACGAGATCGGGCACGCGTACGCGGGCGAGTTCGGCGCGCGCCTGGGCGACGCCCAGTGGGGGCAGATGCTCCGGCTGCTGCACGGACGTGACCTCCTCGACAGCGGTCCCGCACCGGCCGCCGCACCCACCGCGCCGCCCACCGCGCCGGCGGCCCCGCATCCGCCGAGCGGCATCCTCGCCGGGCGGACCCGGCTGGTCGCCGACGCGCCCGCGCTCATGGACCGGCTGCACCGGGTCACCGCGCCCGCCCGGCGGCCCGCCGTACTGAGCGTGCTCATCGCGCTGGCCGGCGCGGTGCTCGCCGCCGTCGCCGTCCAGGCCGGCACCCTGTGGAGGCAGACCGGGGAGACGGCAGGGCAGCCCGCGCTGCTGCTCGCCGTCGGCTGCGTCCTGTGGTGCAGCCTCGCCCTCCACGAACTCGCCCACGGCCTGTTCGCACGGGTCTGGGGCGGACGTGTCACCGAGGTCGGGCTGCGCTGGATCCTCGGCGCCACCTATCTCTACTGCACGGTGGAGGACGTCCAGTTCCTCGGCAGCCGTGGCCGCAAGGTCGCCACCGCCTGTGCCGGGGTCTTCGCCAACCTGCTCTTCCTGGTGCCCTTCTACGCCGTGTGGGCGCTGCTGCCCACGCAGGCCCAGGCTCGCCCCGCGCTCGGCGCGCTGCTTCTCCTCGGGGTGGTCTCCGCCCTGGCGAATCTGCTGCCGCTGCCGCCCCTCGACGGCTACCGGGCCCTCGGCCACGCCCTCGGTGTCACCCAACTCGCCACGAGCAGCCGTGACTTCACGGGCATCGTGATCCGCGCCGCGTTCCGCAGAGGGCCGGGCCTCGCCGCGTACCCACCCCGACTGCGTGTCCTGTACGGCGGCTTCGCCCTGCTGACCGCCGTACAGAGCGCCGCGCTCCTCGCCCTGTGCGGCGCCGGGTTGCGCGTCGCCCTGCCGGACGGCCTCGCCGCCCTGGCCTGGTGGCTGCCCGTCGCACTCCTGGCCGCCGTACTGCTCCTGTGGGCCCTCGGCTCGTTCGGCCGTTCCCGGCGCACCCCGCCTCCCGCGACCGGCGGCCCCACGCCGGTGACCACACCCGACGGACGCGCGCCCATGTCCTCCGCCCGGCGCCAGGGCACCGGCGTCACACCCCCCACCGCCACGTCGGGGCACCCCGCCCCGGCTACGGGCACCGGACCGCTCCCGGACGTCCCGAGCCCACGGAACCACCCTAGGAAAGAGGCGATGAGCGCACCCGAGAGCAAGTCCGAGACCACCGAGACCGTCTCCGGCGAGTCCGCCACCGAGACGGTCCCCGGCCGGGCCGCCACCGAGACCGTCTCCGGAGGGGTCGCCACCGAGACCGTCTCCGGCCGGGCCGCCATCGAGACGGTCGTCGCCGTGGACGGCGTCACCAAGCGGTACGGGGAGGTGACGGCTCTCGACGGCGTGAGCCTCGACGTACGGCGCGGCGAGTTCTTCGGCGTCCTCGGCCCCAACGGCGCGGGCAAGACCACCCTCGTGGAGATCGTCGGGGGCATGCGCGAGGCCGACGCCGGCACCGTGACCGTGTTCGGGCAGAGCCCCTGGCCGCGCGACACCGCGCTGCTGGCCCGGATCGGCGTACAGACGCAGGCGTCGGCGTTCTTCGCCCGTCTCACCGCGCGCGAACACCTGCGCACGGTCGCCGCGCTCTACGGCATGGACCCGGCCACCGCGACTACCGCGCTGGAACGGGTCAGCCTGACCGAGAAGGCGGACGCACGCGTCGACCACCTCTCCGGCGGCCAGCGCCAGCGACTCGCCGTCGCCACCGCGCTGCTCCACGAACCCGATCTGATCTTCCTGGACGAGCCGACGGCCGCCCTCGACCCGGAGGCGCGGCGCGAACTGTGGGTCGTACTGCGCTCGTTGCGCGCGGAGGGGCGCACGATCATCTACACCACCCACTACCTGGAGGAGGCCGAGGCGCTCTGCGACCGGGTGGCGATCATCGCCGGCGGCCGGGTTGTCGCGCTGGACACGCCCCGCAACCTCATCCGCTCCCTGGCCGCCCCGACCCGCCTGCTCGTCCCCGCCGCCGGGCTCTCCACCGACGCGGCGCTCGCGCTGGCGGGCGTCGACCGGGCCACCGTCGAGGGTGACGACCTCGCCCTGGAGACGACCGTCCCCAACCGCGTCCTGCCGGCCCTCGGGGACCTCGTGGACATCGACACGGTCACCGTCCGCACCCCGACCCTCGAAGACGCCTACCTGACGCTGACCGGCACCGGATCGGAGCACCACCGTTGAGCGCCTACGCCGCACTGACCAGGGCCACCTACGTCGCGAGCGTGCGCGACAGGACGACCCTCTTCTTCACCTTCGCCTTCCCGCTCGCCTTCCTGGTCCTGTTCGGTCTGATCTTCCAGGGCCAGCACGTCGACGGCGGACTGTCCTCCATCAACTACATCGCCCCGGGCGTGCTCTCCTGGGGCGTGGGCAACGCGGCGGTCTTCTCGGTCGGGTTCGCCCTGATGCAGTGGCGCCGGGACGACCTGCTCCGCCTCATCTGGCGGACGCCGACCCCGCTGCGTACCCTGCTCGCCTCGCGCTGGACCGTGGCGCTGGGCGTCGCTCTCGTACAGACCGTGCTCTTCACCGCCATCGCCCTGCTGCCGTTCTTCGGTCTCCGGCTCGACGGGCCCTGGTGGGCGGCCGTTCCGCTGCTGGTGCTGGGAGTCACCGCCTTCCTCGCCATGGGGCTGGTCGTCGGCAGCGTCGCCGACAGCCCGGAGGCGGTCGCGGCCATCGCCAACATCGTGATGGTGCCCATGGCCTTCCTGTCCGGCTCGTTCTTCCCCGACGACCTCATGCCGGGCTGGCTGCGCACCGTCGCCAAGGTGCTGCCGCTGCACTACCTCAACGACGGGGTCACCGATGCCTTCGGCGGACGCGGAGACCTCGGTGACATCGCGGTCGACTGCGCGGGCCTCGCCGTGTTCGCCCTGGTCTTCGGACTGGTCGCCACCCGGATCTTCCGTTGGAGCAACCGGCCATGACGACCGTCACCGCCCCCGCCCCCGCGCCCACCGTCTCGCCCCTGGAGGCCGCCCGCGCGGAGCTCCAGTCCCGCCTGGCGGTCCGTGCCACGACGGCGGGACTGCCCGCACCGGCCGTCTCCCGCATCGGCGACGCCAACGTCCTCGGGCAGCCGGCCGACCGGCCCGTGCCCACGGCAACGGACACGGCCCCGCCGGACCCGCGGGCCGTGCCCACGGGAACGGACGCGCTCCAGCCGGACACGCAGGCCGCGACCAGGGGTACGACCTCGGACGGGCCCCGGCCCGTGCCCCCGCACACGGCCGTCGTCCACCTCACCGCCCAGGCCGTACTGCTCGGCCCCTGGGGCGGCGCCCCCGACGCCGGGCCCGCCTGTGGAACCTGCCTCGCCATGCGCCGTCAGCGGCTGCGCACCCGCACCGAACGCGAGGCGCTGGAGACCGGCACGGAGACCACCGCGGCCGGCCCCTGGCCCGTCCTGCCCGACCACACGGTGGACGCCGTATGGTCCCTGCACCGCCACATCACCAGCGGCGCCGCACGGCACACCACCGAGGGGGCGGACACCGCACTGCCCCGGATCACCGAACTCGACCTGGAGACACTTCAGGTGCGCACCTTCCCCCTGGTGCCCGAGCCGATGTGCCCGCACTGCCGCCCGTTCACCGAGGAGTCCGCCCGACAGGCCGCCACCGAGGCCACGTTGGGGAAGCCGGCCTCCCGCCGGAAACCGGGCGGCCCGGACGCGTACCGGCTGCGCCGCCCCGCCGACTATCCCCTGCCGGTCAAGGCCCTCGCCAACCCGGTGTGCGGGGTGCTCGGAGGAGGCACCTGGATCGACGTCACCTCGCCCACGACCGCGCCGGTCGCCGGCAGTGTCTTCATGCGCGGCTACGCCGGACTCACCGACGTCACCTGGAGCGGCCAGGCCAACTCCTACGCGAGCAGCCGCGACCTGGCGTTCCTGGAGGGTCTGGAACGGTACGCGGGCACCCACCGCCGCCACCGTGCCCCGGTCGTCACCGCCTCCCTCGACGAACTCGGCGACCGGGCCCTCGACCCGCGCGTGTGCGGACTCTACGGACCGCGCACCTACGCGCAGGACCCGATGGTCGAACCCTTCGACCCGGCCCGGCCCCTGCCGTGGGTCACCGGATGGTCACTGCGCGAGGACCGGCCGGTGCTGGTGCCGGCCCGGCTCGTCTACTACAGCGCCGGCACCCGCGAGGACAACTTCGTCTTCGAGTGCTCCAACGGCTGTGCCACCGGCGGGTCATGGGAAGAGGCCGCGTTCTTCGGCCTCCTCGAACTCGTCGAGCGGGACGCCTTCCTGCTCGGCTGGTACGGCGGCCTGCCCCTGCCGGAGATCGACCTGGCCTCGGTAGGCGGTCCGAAGGTACGCGCGATGGTGGCGCGGGCCGCGCTCCAGGGCTACGACGTCCATGTCTTCGACAACCGCGTGGACCTGCCGGTGCCCGTCGTCACCGGCCTCGCCGTCCGCAGCGACGAAGGACCGGGAACACTGGCGTTCGCGGC
This sequence comes from Streptomyces fagopyri, assembly GCF_009498275.1. Taxonomy (NCBI): domain Bacteria; kingdom Bacillati; phylum Actinomycetota; class Actinomycetes; order Kitasatosporales; family Streptomycetaceae; genus Streptomyces; species Streptomyces fagopyri. The sequence continues at coordinate 7,928,402 of NZ_CP045643.1, forward strand.
CGGAGCCTCCTTCGACCCGGAGACGGCCGTCGAGTCCGCCGTCTCCGAGATCCTCACCTACATCCCGCACCTGCCCGGCCAGGTCGCCGAAAGGCCCGCCGAACTCGCCGCGATGACGGAGGACTTCGACCTCGTCAGGCGACTGCCCGACCACGCGGCGCTGTTCGGACTGCCCGCGATGCGCCGGCACGCCGCGAACTATCTCGCGCCGCCCCGTGTCGGCTCCCTCACCGGGCTGTTCGCCGGCTGGGAGGAGCGCGGGCCGCGCACCGGGGACCTCCGCGACGACCTGCTGCTCCTGCGCGACCTCCTGGCGGGAGCCGGCTGCGACGTCATCGCCGTCGACCAGACCACACCGGAACAGCGCCGGATGGGACTGCGCACGGTGGCCACCCTCGCCCCCGGACTGCTGCCGATCGACTTCGGCTGGCTGCGGCAGCGCGCCCTCGACATGCCGCGCCTGCGGACCGCGCCCCACCGCGCCGGTCTGGTCCCGGCGCCGCTGCGGGAGGAGGACCTGCGGCGGGTGCCGCACCCGTTCCCGTGACCGCCGAAGTCCGCCCGGGGCGGGCCGGGTTCGGCATGAGCCGTGCGGGCGGGTGACAGGAGGAGAGCACCGCACCCTACTGGGCGCGGACGTGGACGGTCCCCGGCGCGCGGGCGCGCGCCGGGGACCGTCGACCGCGACGCGGACGTCAGGCGGTGCAGGAGGTGGTGCTGGTGGTGCTGGAGCAGGTGCTGGTGGAGGAGCAGCTCGTCGAGGAGCCGAGCATGACCTCACTGGCGTCCGAGTAGTCGGTGATCTCGAAGGTCTCCGACTCCAGGTCCAGGATCTCCTGGGCGAGGGAGGCGAGGGTGTTGTCAGCCATGGTGTCTCCTTGTGAGTCCGGGGACCAACCGCCGACCGGGACAGCCCCGGCCGGCGACGCGCTGAACCTGCCAGGGGCCAAGACCTCCGGCTCCACCTTTCTACGCGGCGCCGGCGTCAGCGCCCTGGCTCACCGCTGTCACCCCGCTGACACCCTCGCCCCCGTACGTCCCGGCGGCTCCACCGGCGTTCCGACAGCACCCGCGCCACCAACTACGGCCCAAAGCGGCTGACTTCGCCGAAGCGGTCCCGTCGGCGGGCACTTCGCCGCACCGGCCCGCCGTCGACCGCCAACTCCCCACCCCAGAAACCCACTCCACGCGCCCTCCACCCGCTCCGTAAGCCCCTCCGCCCCGGCCCGCATCCGAGGAGTCCCGCCCGTGAACAGCGACCACGACCGACCCGGCACCCTCACGGGCACGGGTGCCCCTTCCGGGCATGCCCTGCCCGGCCTGAACACCCTGCTGCCCGCCACCACCGAGCTGTACCTCGACCTGCACCGGCATCCCGAGCTCTCCGGCGCCGAACGCCGTACCGCCGCCCGGTTCGCGGACCGACTGGAGGCGGACGGCTTCCGCGTGCTGCGCGGCCTCGGCGGCCACGGCGTCGCGGCCGAACTCGCCAACGGCGAGGGCCCGGCCGTCCTCCTGCGGGCCGAACTCGACGCCCTGCCCGTGGCCGAGCGGACCGGTGCCGCCTACGCGAGCACCGTGACCGCCGCCGGACCGGACGGGCGGCCCGTCCCCGTGATGCACGCCTGCGGCCATGACGCCCACCTGGCCTGCGCGGCGGCCGCCGCGCGCTGGTTCGCCGCACGGCGCGACAGCTGGCGCGGCACGCTTCTCGTCGTCGGCCAGCCCGCCGAGGAGACCCTCAGTGGTGCCAGAGCCATGCTGGAGGACGGTCTGTACGACCGGATCACCCCGCCCGACGTGGTCCTCGCGCAGCACACGGCAGCCTTTCCCGCGGGCATGGTGGCCCACGCCGACGGCCCGGTACTGGCCGGCAGTCTGACGCTGGAACTTCGCTTCGAGGGCGACGGCGGCCACGCCGCCACCCCGCATCTCAGCGCCGACCCGCTGCTCGCCGCGGCCGGTGTGGTGACGCGGCTCCCCGTCGTCGCGGCCCGTGAGGCCGATCCCGCGGAGCGGCTGGTCGTCACCGCCTCCTCGCTGCGGACGACGGACGCGGGGCACACCGGCAACGTGATCGCCGCGCAGGCCGTGCTGCGCGTCACGGTCCGTGCCTTCTCCGAGGCGGCCCTGGACCGTGCCGCCTCGGCCGTGGAGCGGGTGGCCCGTGCCGAGGCGGGTGCCGCGGCGCTGCCACCGCGGGTCACCGTCACGCAGACGTCCCGCTCCGGGGTCACGCTCGCCACCCCGGACGTCACCGCCGCCGTCCGCTCCGCCCACGTGGCCGCCTTCGGCGCCGCCCGCGTCACCGGCTGGCCCGCGACCTCGGCCACCGAGGACTTCCCGCTCCTGACCGGCGCGGGCGCCCATCTCCACGGGCGCCCCGGCATCCGGGGCGGCTACTGGATGCTGGGCACCGTCGGCCCCGCGCAGTGGGCGGCCGCCCCCGGCACCGGGGCCGCCGAGAAGCTCCGTGCCCTGCCAGGCAACCACTCGCCCCACTACCTGCCGAGCGTCCGCCTCACCCTGGAGACGGGGACGACCGCGCTCGTGACGGCCGGCCTGGCCCGGCTGGCCGGCCCGGCCCGGTGACCGGTCGGGGCGAGCCGGGCGACGGCGAACGGTCGAGGTGCCGGCGCGCCGGGCTCGCGTAGGTTCATGGCATGGACGACAGCGAGCGGTTCGACCTGGACGCCTATCTGGAACGCGTCGGATGGGAAGGGGGCAGGCGCGCGGATCTCGCGACCCTGCGCGGAGTGCATCTCGCCCACGCCCTGTCCCTGCCCTTCGAGAACCTGGAGCCGCTCACCGGCACGGCCCCCTCCCTCGCCCCCGCCGACCTGATGGCCAAGCTGGTCCGCGGGCGGCGCGGCGGCTACTGCTACGAGCACAACACGCTGCTGCGGCTGGCCCTCGAGGGGCTGGGCCTCACGGTGACCGGCCTGGCGGGCCGGGTCGTGCTCGGAGCGCAGAGCGTGGAGAGCAGGCCGCGTACGCACATGATGCTGCGCGTGACGGTGCCGGGCGATCCGCGGTCGTATCTGGCGGACGTCGGGTTCGGTGCGAAGGGGGCGCTGCTGGCGCCGGTGGCGCTGGTCGTCGGCGAGGAGTTCGAGGGCGCGGGGCGGCGGCACCGGTTCATACATCTGCCGCACGGCGGCCCCCTGGAACTGTGGGCGCTACAGGCGTACGACCGCGACGCGGGGGACTGGGTGAGCCAGTACGCGTTCACCCTGGAGCCGTTCGCCGCGCCGGACTTCGAGGTGTTCAACTGGCACGTCGGCACCACCCCCCGCTCACCCTTCACCCGACGCCCCTACCTGCAGCGGACCACACCCGAACGGCACCTCGCTCTCGACGGCGCCCTCCTCGTCGAGACCCGGGCCGACGGAACGGTGAGCGAGCACAGGCTCACCGACGAGGCCGGGGCGCGGCGCGTGGTGGAGGAGGAGTTCGGGATCGCCGTGCCCGAAGGTCTCACCCTGCTGGGCTGATCGCCGCCGACGGACTCCGGCCGATCCCGGTTGCGCCCGCCCCGGTGACGGAACTCAGGCCGTCAGACCTCCGATCGCCACGGGGAGGTGGCGCGGGCCACGCAGCACCGCGTTGGCCCGGTACGGCGGTGGATCCTCGAGCAGGCCGAAGTCCTTGACCCGGCGGAACAGTTCGGGCACGGCCGCATGGAGTTCCATACGGGCGAGAGGGGCGCCGAAGCAGTAGTGGATGCCGGTGTAGAAGCCCAGGTGCTGGTTGTCCTCACGGTCGGGATCGAACCGGTCGGGGTCCTTGAAGCGTCCGGGGTCGCGGTTGGCCGCGGCCAGCATGAGCCAGACCGGCGAACCCTTGGGGATCGTGGTGCCGGCGACGTCGATGTCGGCCAGCGCGGTGATCCACGGGACGAACTGGACCGGGGGTTCGTACCGCAGCACCTCCTCGATGAGCGGGACGGCCAGATCCGGATTCCTCTGGAACCGCTGAAGGGTGTCGGGGTGACGCAGCAGTGTGAGGGTCGTGTTGGTGATCGCGTTGACGGTGGTCTCGTGGCCGGCGACCAGGAGCAGCACCGCGGTGGCCTCCAGGTCTTTTGGTGTCATGTCGGGAGCGAGCGCGCTGAGCATCCCGGGGCCGGGGTGGCGGCGCTTGCTCTCGATCAGATCGGTGAGGTAGGCGCCCATCTCGTCGCGTGCCCGCTGCGCCTTCTCCCGGCCGTCGTCGCCGGAGTGGGGATCGAGTGACGACGCCAGGACGTCGGCCCAGCCGTGGAAGCGCGGTTCGTCCTCCCGGGGTATGCCCAGGACCCTGCAGATGGCCGTGACGGGCAGGGGGTAGGAGAAGTCCTCGACGATGTCGACCTGGTCCTTGCCCTCGAAGGCGTCGAGCAGTTCGGTGACGGCCCCGGCCAGGTCGCCGCGCAGGCCGTCGAGGAATCTGGGGCTGTGCGGGGGACCGAACGGCCGGTTGATGGTGTCGCGCAGGCGGTCGTGCAGGGGCGGGTCGGTGAAGATGAAACTGGGCGGCAGACCGGTCTCCTCCGCGGGTTGCCCGACGCGGGCGTAGCCGGGCGGACGGTTGCGCGTGTCGTTGCTCAGCCGCGGGTCGTTGGCCAGGCCCCGCACCTCGTAGTAGGTGCTGACCAGGTAGGTGCCGTCGTCCTCCCGCCTGACCGGTGTCTCGCGCAGCTCCGCGTAGAGGGGGTACGGATCGGCTCGATGGGCGTAGTCGGTGATCTGCGCGGAGATGGGGGCGGGCGTCATGACGTCTCCTCGGGGCTCCGGGCGGCACGGGGCCGGTGATCAGGCATGTGACGGGACGAACTCGACACGCCGCTCGCTCGGTGAGTGCCCCGTCAACGTGACGGTGGGCCCATGGGTGGGCAGGTGGGGGTCGGGGAACGCCGGGCCGACCGGCAGCAGTGTCTCGGTGCGGCGGTCGACCGTGCGGTACTCGGGCGGGAAGGGCGCGCCGGCCGCGATCTGCTGCTCGTAGAACCCCAGCCACTTGGCGCCGTCGAAGGACACCGCGGCGATGACCCGGCCGCGGTACCCGTACACCGCGACGAACCGCTTCTCGTCGAGGGCGCCCTGGGTGACGACCAGACCGTCGCCCAGCAAGGGGACACCCACCGACTTGATGCCGACGCCGAACTGGGAGGACCAGAACATCGGCAGCCACAGATGCGGACGGCGATCGGGACCGGCGCAGATCATGTTGTGGGCGGCGATCTCGGCCTGTTCGACCGCGTTGCCCCAGTGTTCCAGCGACAGGAACTGGTATTCGAAAAGTGGGTGGGGGCTGCGGGCGACGTCACCGGCGGCGTAGATGTCGTCGGTGACGATCCCGTTGACGTCGAGCACCCGGCAGCCGGCGTCGCAGGCGATCCCGCGAGGACCGGCGGCCAGTCCGGAGCCGGCGAGCCATTCGGTGTTCCGGACGGCGCCGAGCGAGACGACCGCCACGTCCACGTCGATCGCCGAGCCGTCGGACAGGTGGGCGCGCCTGAGGTGCCCGACGTAGTCGCCCTCCAGGGCGGTGACGCTGATGCCACAGCGCAGGTCGACTCCGTGTCCGCGCTGCAACCGGTCCGCGACCGCGCCGATCACTCCGCCGAGGGCGCCGACCAGCGGTGCCGGGCCGCGTTCCGCGACCGTGACCTCAAGGCCCAGCTCCCGGCAGGCGGAGGCCACCTCGGATCCCGTGAAACCGGCACCGATCACCAGCACCCTGGACGCGCCTTTGGTCAGGGCCCGGAGCAGGCGTGCGGAGTCGTCGCGCGTACGGAGCACGAACACCCCGTCCAGCGCGGCCTCTTCGGGGTTGAACCAGGGCCGCGCCCTGGTCCCGGTGGTGATCAGCAGGCGGTCGTAGGGCACGGTGTCGCCGTTCGCCAGACGAACCCGCTCGGCGTCCCGGTCGAGACTCTCGGCGGCGACGCCCAGACGCCATTCGGCGGCGATGTCACGTCGCCGCGGCAATGCGGTGTCCTCGGGCCGCGCTCGCCCGAGCAGCGCCTGCTTGGACAGCGGCGGCCGGTCGTAGGGCTCGTACGGCTCGTCGCCGATCATGGTCAGCGATCCGGTGAAGCCCTGTTCGCGCAGGGTCTCCGCCGCGCGCAGACCGGCCAGCGAGGCGCCGACGACGACGATGCGGCCCCCGTGCCGCAGGGCCTCGACGTCCGTGTCAGCCGACATGGGGCTCCGCCCCCTTCGTCGGCTCGTCGGAGCGGTCGAGGAGGATGGCCTGGACCGGGCAGGCGGCAGCGGCCTTCTCCACCCCGTCGCGTTGTGCCTCGTCGAAGCGAGGGGTGAACAGCAGCGACTCGTCGCCGTGCAGGGCGAACACGTCCGGCGCGAGGAAGACGCACTGCGCGAATCCCTGGCACCGGTTGAGATCGACGACAAGCCTCATCTGGAACCCGCTCCCCGCGCGGGCCGCGGTCCCGGTGGGCTCCGCGGTCGTCCGCGCTCGGTCCATACGGTGGTCGGCAAGCCCCTCCCTCAGGATGGGCCTGCGCGCGGGGCGCTCGCAAGGCGAGGTCTGCCGGCCCGGCCGATCCACACCCGAGCGGAGAGGTTTCCGGGGGGCGCCACGGTGATCGACCGCGCGGAGGGCCGACGGACGGCCATCGGGAGCAGGTCCTGTGCGGAGCGGCGTTCGCCCGCGCGACGCGAGGTCTTTGACAGGCTGCGAGGGGTGGGTCGTCGAGCCCGGCGGCCGTACGAGCGCAGGTGGATGGTCATGGAACGGTCACCCGCTTCTGCCGTTCCGTCGGAGACGAGGTGCCGGGGCCGCGCGGTCAGGTCGACCGTGCCCCGGTCCAGGGCCGTGCCGACGCGTACGGACTCAACCGGACGGCGTGGCCGGGGACCCCACGACCATCCACTGCTCGGCGCCCCACGCCTCGAACCGCCGCATCACCACCGACCGGTGTGATGAGCGGCGGCGTGTTCAACAACCCTCGCACGCGCCACAGTTGACGGCAGGTCTCTTCACGGGATCAGTGGCTCAGTCACTGACCCACCTCTTGTACTAGCCGGTAGGTGTGCCCCATCCTCGGTATGCCGGTCGCCCCGCCCAGCGCGCCGTGACGGCGATCAGTCCTGAGCGACGTTCACCCTGCCCCGCTTACGGGAGGTCCCGTGATTCCCCTGCGCCTTCGTGTCCCCGCAGCAGGCTGCGCCCTGCTCTTGGGAGCGTCCGCGGTGCTGCTCGCCGGCAGCACCGCCGTAGCGGCACCGTCGAAGCCGGTGGTCCGTGAGAGTCCGGTCCGGCAGGCCCCCCGGTCCGCCGGGGCCGCCGACACGTCCACGGGCCCGTTCACCGAGCCGGGGTTCGCCGCCGGCTGCACCTGGCACGAGTTCGGGGAGGGGGAACAGCCGCCGTGGTGGCTGATGTTCGCCGACCCGCTGTGCGTGGAGTACAGCAAGCGGGACATCACCGTCGACGACGGAGGGGCCCTGCGGTTCCTGGTGGCCGAACCCTCCCGGTTCGCCATCGCCATGGTGACCTGCCACTACTACCAGAAGGACCACTGGAGCGTGCAGTCCACGCACGGCGCGACGCCGTGGATCGCGTGGGACGGCCAGTACTGGTGGGACAAGGCGGCGAGACGGGCCGGAGCCCGTCTGACGAACTTCCGCGTCGACGGACACACCGTGGGCATCGGCGACGCGGTCGCGGCCCTCGAGCCGGTCTTCCCGGACGTGGCCCGCGCCCTGAGCGACTACGGTCAGGCCGCCGGTGAGACCGGGCTGACCGTCTCACTGCCCTACGACCTGCGCTGCGCACTGGGCGGGTGAGCCGTCATGACCGGGTCCGACCGGAGGACCATCCTCAAGGCACTGGTTGCCACGCTCGCCGGACTGTCCGTCGGCGGCCTGGACGCGTCCGCCGCCTCCGCGTCCGCCGCCTCCGCGTCCGCCGCGTCCGCCGCCTCCGAGAGCTGGACGACCCAGACGCTCGGGGCGTTCGCCGACACCCTGATTCCGGGCGAGCGCCGCTCTCCCGGTGACATGGTGATCGCCGGCGCGGTCACCGGCCCCGGTGCCGTACAGGCCGGTGTCGTCACCCTCCTCCACTCGCCCGAACTGCCGGTGGCGCCGCTGCTGCCGGCGATCGCGGCCCTGCTGGACGCGCGCGCCGTCGCCTACGCGGCCCTCCGGCTGATCTGGCTGTCACCCTCCCGCCCGCCCTTCGTGGGCCTGTCCTTCGCCGACCGCACCGCCCTGGTCGGTGGCCTGTTCGACCCCGATGACCTGGACCGGCCGATCTGGCAGGTGATGAGCCTGCTGGTGGGGCTGGCGTTCGACACCGCCGGACAGCAGGACACCGTCGAGGCCCTCGCCCAGGGCCATCCCGGACTGACGTGGCTGCGGTTCCCCGAGCCCGACGCGGACGGCCTCTGGCGCTTCCCCGATTTCTCCTACGGCCGCCCGCTGGCGGCACTCCATCCGAACACGACCGCTTCGGGGAGCCCGGCATGACGGCGCAGACCACGGACGTCCTGGTGATCGGCAGCGGCTTCGGCGGTGCGATCCCCGCCTACTACCTCGCGGCGGCCGGAGCGCGCGTCACCGTACTGGAGCGCGGACCGCGCGCGGCCGCCGCCGACTTCGCCCATTCGATGCGCCTGGGCACCTACAACAAGATCGTGGACGTGGTCCAGGGCGACGGAGTATCGGTGGTGGCCGGCAACTGCGTCGGCGGCGGCAGCGTCGTCTACTTCGCCGCCTCACTGCGCGCACCGTCCTTCGTCTTCGAGCGCCACGGCGGCCTCGGCCGCCGCCTGTGGCCCGCGGCCCTGACCCGGGCCGCCCTCGACCCCTGGTACGACCGCGTCGAGGAGGCGCTGCCGGTCACCCGGACCGACTGGTCGGACGTGTCCTACGCGGGCGGGGTCCTGGCCGCCGCCTGCCGACGAGCCGGACACACCTGCAATCCCGTCCCGGTGGCCGTCGACACCGGCACCTGCACCAACTGCAACTGGATGCTCTCCGGTTGCCGCTTCGACGCCAAACGCTCCCTGCTGCTCAACTACCTCCCGGCGGCGGAGGCCCACGGCGCGGAGATCCGTCCGCTGCACGAGGTGCAGACCGTCACCCCGTCGCCGCTGCCCGGCTCTCGATACGCCGTCGGCTACACCGTCCTCGATCCCGACGACTACAGCTGCACCGCGCAGGCCGGCGTCATCCACGCCAAGGTCGTCGTGCTCGCCGCCGGTGCCGTGGGCACGCCCGTGATCCTCCAGCGCTCGGCTCTCCTCCTCGGGGGCGTTCCGGCCGCCGTGGGACGGTACTTCTCCGGCAACGGCGACCGCGTGAGCGTCGCCGACGTGGTCGAGGACAAGGCGCGCTCACTGCTGGGACTGTCACATCCGGACGGGTCCGCGTACGAGGGGCTGCCCGTGGGCAGGCCCATCACCGCCGCCAGCTACGACCACCTGGACCCGGCCGCCCCGGAGTACAGCCGCTTCACCCTCCAGCAGATCTACTTCCCACCCCTGACCAACCTGCTGCCCCAGGCCGCCGGTTCGCCCGCGTGGTTCGGCGTCGAGAAGCGGAACATGCGGGCGCGGTGGCGCTCCTGGCTCACCCTGCTGGCCATGACCGAGGACGACAACGAAGGGACCTTCGGGACCGTCCCGCTCACCGGTGGGTTCACCCGGCTGGCACCAGGGCTCGGACTGGGCACGATGACCTACCGCCCCACCTCCCGTACCCGCGGGGCATGGGGCCGGGCCGACACCGCGCTGCGGGAGATCCTGGAGAAGGACGGCCTGTCCCGGGTCCGCCCGTGGAGCGAGAACGTCGCCGACACCGTCACGGCCCATCCGCTCGGTTCGGCGCGCATCGGCGACGATCCGGCCACCAGCGCGCTCACCGACAGCCATGAACTGCGCGGCCACAGCGGGCTGTTCGTCACCGACGGCGCCGCCGTCCCGACGTCCCTGACCGTCAACCCCTCACTGACCATCGCGGCTCTCGCCGAACGCGCCGTCGCCACGATCGCCACCCGTGCCGCCGACGCCGGGGTCGTGCTGCGCCGCGACATTCCGCTGCCCGGCCGATGAGGGGCCCGAAGAACTCCCGTCCACGGGCGAACGGGCCACGCCCGCAGGGCGATCCGGTCGTTGACCGGTTCGTGGTCCTACGGGGGACCGGGACATGATGCACTGCTGAGCATGGCGGACGAGAAGGTCACGGAAAGCCGGCCGGGCAGTCTTCAAGAGGGCTTGGAGCAAAGGGAACCCGAGCAGAGGGAACCCGAGCAGAGGGAACGGGAGCAGAGGGAACGGGAGCAGGGGGAACCGGGGCAGCG